>JBBRPV010000012.1:0-62672 GCA_038227445.1 Burkholderiales bacterium
CGCGGCAACAGCTCCGGCCACCGCGGTTGCAGCCGATGAGGCTTCGTTCAAGGTGGAAGGAGGCGTGGTGAAGTTCTACTTGGCCGCCGGCAAGGCCGATCTCGCAGGCGGCGCGGGCGCGGCACTGGCCGATGTGGCCAAGGGGGTGACGGCGGACAAGAAGGCCGTCGTCAGCGGCTTCACAGATTCGACCGGCCACGCCGTGAAGAACGAGGAACTGGCCAAGTTGCGCGCCTTCGCCGTGCGCGACGCCATCAAGGCGGCCGGTGTGGCCGAAGACAAGATCGAATTGAAAAAGCCCGAAACCATCACAGCCAGCGGCGGCAATGCCAAAGCCCGCCGTGTCGAGGTGTCGCTGCAGTAAGAAACAGCGCCTGGAAAAGCAGAAGGCCCGTGTTCTAGCGAACACGGGCCTTTAATTTTTGGTTGGTCGGAACGGCAGGATTTGAACCTGCGACCCCTTGTCCCCCAGACAAGTGCGCTACCAAGCTGCGCTACGCCCCGATTTGACGCGGATTATAGGGTTAAGAAAATCGCGGGCGCCAATCAGAGAGCCAGGAGGCTGCGGATCGAAATCAGCTCCTCGCGCATCTGCCGCATCGACAGCGTCAACATGGAGACTTCTGGTTGTGGAAGCCTTGCAAGCTCCGGCTCGACGGCGTCGGCCAACGGGCTCAGGTCTTCAAGATCGGGCAGCAGCTCAGGGTCTTCGAGGGTTTCTAGATCCTGGGCTTGCATGCGGCTTTGGCCCGACTCCGTGAGGCGGTTTCGAGCGCCGCTGATCGTGAACCCCTGCTCGTACAACAACTCGCGAATCCGACGAATCAACAGCACTTCGTGGTGCTGGTAATAGCGGCGATTGCCGCGCCGCTTCATCGGCTTAAGCTGTATAAATTCCTGCTCCCAGTAACGCAACACATAGGGCTTCACGCCGCACAGTTCGCTCACCTCACCGATGGTGAAGTAACGTTTGGCAGGGATGGCTGGGAGCGGTTTCTCCATGAAAATCAATAAGATTAATGGGGAAAGCTAAGACTTTACTCGAACTCCTCCTCTGGAAGGATGTCGCCCTGAACGACACCTTTCAATTTGTGACTCGCATGAAACGTTACAACATTTCGAGCCATTATCGGGATCGCCTCGCCGGTGCGCGGGTTCCGCCCAGGGCGGGGCGCCTTGCGGCGAATGTTGAAGTTGCCGAAGCCCGACATCTTCACGTCGTCGCCCAAGACGAGCGCAGCATGGATCAGGTCGAAGAAGGCTTCGACCATGTCTTTGGACTCTCGCTTGTTCAGGCCAAGCCGCTCGAACAGGAGTTCGGCCAGCTCAGCCTTTGTGAGCGTGGGAGTCTCGATGGTCGGCAATTGCACTGCGCGCACTGGTTGCACGGCGGCCACGGAATCGTCGTCGGCCTGATCAAGATCGGGCAGGATCATGCCGGCCATCCTTTAGGCCCGCAGCCGAACGCCGAGGCGTTGGGTCAGCGCAACCAGAACCTGGGCCACCACGGCTTCAATGCGCTCATCGGTCAGTGGCTTTTCATCGTCGAGCAATTCGAGCCGCACGGCCAGACTGCGCTCGCCAGTGGCCATATCGCCCGACGCCACGGTGGGCTTATAGACGTCGAAGAGGCGGGCTGAGCGCACCAGGCCCAGGCCCTGGTGAGCGGTCGCAATCGTGCTCATCAACGCTTCGTAGGTAACGTCTGCATCGGCGATCACGGCCAGGTCGCGCCACACTGATTGCTGGCGCTGAATCGGTGCGAACGTTGGAACCTCACATTGAGTCAGCGCCGCCATTTCGAGCTCAAACAGCAGCGGCGCCACTGGCAGCTCATAAGCTTGACGCCACTTCGGGTGCAACTCACCGGCAAAGCCGACGACCTGCCCGTCGACCTCTATGCGCGCGCAGCGGCCCGGGTGCATCGCCGGATGCTCGGCCGCAACAAAACGCACTGCGGTGGCCGCGAACAATGCCTCTATATCGCCCTTGATGTCGAAGAAGTCGACCGGCTTGTCCTTGACAGACCACTGCGTGGTGTCGGAGCTGCCGTACGCCAGACCTGCCACACGCATCGGCTGATTGATTCCGGCCACGGTGGCGTCACCATCTCCAACGCCAGCGTCACGAAAGTACACCCTGCCAGCTTCAAACACCCGCACCCGCGAAGCCTTGCGGGCAAGGTTGAAGCTCAGCACGCCGATCAGGCTGCCTATCAGGCTCGACCGCATCACCGCCCAATGACTGGCCATCGGGTTAAGAAGGCGGATCGGGTTGGCATTGCCGGCCAGCTCACGCTCCCAGCGCTCGTCGACAAAACTGAAATTGATCGATTCCTGGTAGTCGAGCGCCGCGAGGCGCTGCCGAATTGCGTCGGCGCCGCGCTTTGATTCGGTGCGCACGCGCGCGGCTAGATCGGCACGCGGTGCCGAATCAGGCAGGCTCGCATAACCGAGCACCCGGATCACTTCTTCGATCAGGTCTTCCTCAATCTGGAGATCGAAGCGCCAGCTCGGTGGTGTGACTGTCAAGACAGTGGCCGCGCTGACAAAGTCCAAACCAAGGCGCTGCATTGCCATTTCGCACTGCTGCAGAGTCACCGGCATGCCAATTACCTTGGCCGCCCGCGCCACGCGCAGCGTCACGGGCTTGCGTACGGGCACGTTCGGTGCCTGGTCGTTGATCGGGCCGGCTTCACCGCCGCAAATGTCGAGAATCAGTTGCGTGATTCTTTCAAGGTGCTCGACCGTTGACGCGGGGTCAACGCCACGTTCGAAACGATGCCCAGCATCGGTGCTGAAGTTGAAGCGCCGCGAGCGCCCGGAGACGGCCTCGGGCCACCAGAACGCCGCTTCCACGTAAACGTTCTTCGTGTCGTCCGACACCGCAGTCGCGTCACCGCCCATGATGCCGGCGAGCGATTCAACCGACTCGTCGTCAGCAATCACGCCGACTTGGCCGTCCACTTCGATGCTGTTGCCATTGAGCAGCTTGAGCATCTCGCCCGCCCGACCCCAGCGCACTACGAGGCCTCCCCGAATCTTGTCGAGGTCGAAGATGTGCGATGGCCGGCCTAACTCGAACATCACGTAGTTCGAGATATCAACGAGCGCGGTAACCGAACGCTGCCCACAACGGGCAAGCCGGTCAACCATCCATGCCGGCGTCTTCGCGCGGGTGTTCACGTCGCGAATGACCCGGCCCGAGAACCGACCGCAAAGATCGGTGGCGTCGACCTTCACCGACAGCGTGGCCTCATGAACCACTCGAGCGGTAGGAAATGCCGATGCAAGCAGCGGCGCACCAGTCATCGCAGAAAGCTCACGGGCGATGCCATAAACACTGAGACAGTGGCCGAGGTTCGGCGTCAGCTTGAGCGTCAGCAGCGTGTCGTCGAGCAACAGATGCTCGCGGATGTTCTGCCCCACGGTCGCCGCGTTATCGAGGATCAACAAGCCGCCATCGTCTTCGGAAAGCTTGAGCTCCCGCGCCGAACACAGCATGCCTTGACTCTGCACCCCGCGCAGCAGCCCGAGCTTGATCTCGAACGGCTCGCCGCCCGCATCCGCCGCAGGCAGCTGAGCACCCACCAGTGCACACGGCACCTTGATTCCGACGCGGACGTTGGGCGCGCCGCAAACGATGTTCAGCGTCTCACCCGTGCCTGCATCGACTCGGCACACGTTGAGCCGGTCAGCATTCGGATGTCGTTCGACCGACAACACCTCGCCAACCACGACCTGCGTGAACGGCGGAGCCACCGGCCGAGCGTCCTCGACCTCCATTCCGGACATCGTGAGCAGCTCGGACAACGCCTCGCTGCTCAAGGGTGGATTGCAGAACTCGCGTAACCATGACTCTGGGAATTGCATTTCGTCGACTCTTCAGGGCTTCGGTAATTCAGTGCGGTCAATTGAATTGCGACAGGAACCGCAGATCGCCTTCGAAGAACAGCCTCAGGTCGCTGACGCCGTAACGCAGCATCGCAAGTCGGTCGATCCCCGAGCCGAACGCGAAGCCGATATAACGCTCGGGGTCGAGCCCCATGTTGCGGATGACCTGCGGATGAACCTGGCCCGAGCCCGACACTTCCAGCCAGCGCCCCTCGAGCGGGCCACTCTCGAACATGATGTCGATCTCGGCGCTGGGCTCGGTGAACGGGAAGTAGCTCGGCCGAAAGCGCAGCTTTAGATCCTTCGTTTCGAAGAATGCCTGAATGAAGTCGAGGTACATCGCCTTCAAGTCCTTGAAGCTGACGTTCTCGCCGACCCATAGACCTTCGACCTGATGGAACATCGGCGAGTGCGTGGCGTCACTGTCGACGCGATAGGTGCGGCCAGGCGCTATAACGCGGATGTCGGGCATTGATGCCTGACCTTCGAATTTCTTGGCGTGCGCTCGGGCATAGCGAACCTGCATCGGTGAGGTGTGCGGGCGCAGATTGAGCCAGCGTCCTTCGGCGTCTTTCATGTCGACGTAGAACGTGTCCTGCATCGACCGAGCGGGGTGATTTTCAGGGTTATTGAGCGCGGTAAAGCTGTACCAGTCGGTTTCAATCTCGGGGCCGTCGGCCACGTCAAAACCCATGGAGCCGAAGATGGCCTCGATGCGCGCGCGCGCGCGGCTGACCGGGTGCAGGCCGCCGCTGCCACGCTGGCGGCCGGGCAGGCTCACGTCGAGCACTTCGCCCTTCAGCTGTGCCTGCAGCTCAGCATCGGCCATTGCTTCGCGGCGGGCGTTCAACGCCGATTCGATCTGCCGCTTGGCGGCATTGATCAAAGCGCCGCGGGCCCTCTTTTCGTCGTCCGCTAGCGCACTCAGCGCCTTAAGTTGCTCGGTGAGGCGGCCGGACTTGCCAAGGAAGCGAGCCTTGGCGTTTTCGAGTTCAGCAGGCGCCTGGGCCCGCGCGAAATCGGAGTGCGCTTCCAAGACGAGGGACTCAAGATCGTTCATCAGTTTGCAAGAAAAAAAGGCCGCCCAATGGGCGGCCTTGGACAGTGCTCACCCCGGAAGTGTCGCCACGACCGGAGCGCTACGCGCTGGGAGGCACCAAAGCACCCAGCAGCTCCCAACATTCAAGCCAGCTGAGCCTTCACCTTCTCGACGATGCTGCCAAAAGCGGCAGGATCGTTGATGGCCATATCGGAGAGAACCTTGCGGTCGATCTCAATCGACAGCTTCTTCAAGCCGGCCATGAACTTGCTGTAAGTAACACCATGGCTGCGGCTGCCGGCATTGATCCGGGCGATCCACAGATGGCGAAACACGCGCTTTTTGGTCCGGCGGTCACGGTATGCGTACTGACCAGCACGCATGACTGCTTGCTTGGCAATGCGGAATACGTTCTTGCGGCGGCCACGGTAACCCTTGGCAAGTGCGAGAACTTTCTTGTGACGTGCGCGGGCTGTTACACCACGTTTGACGCGAGGCATGTTTTATCCTTTCCTTGAAGCGGTTACAGACCAGCGAAGGGCATCATCTGCTTGATGTGCCCCATGTTGGTTGCGTGCACGGCGACGGAGCCACGCAGGTGGCGCTTGTTCTTCGTGGTCTTCTTGGTCAGGATGTGGCGCTTGAACGCCTGGCCCCGCTTGACGGTGCCACCTGGTCGAACGCGAAACCGCTTGGCGGCGCTTTTCTTGGTCTTCATTTTGGGCATGTGATGCTCCTTCTTTGTTGCTACTGAAGGCGCCGGCAAAACTCTTGCCGTCTTGTAAGCCTGCAGTCGCTTCTGGCAGCGCGCTGGTGACCAGACCAACGCGCTGAACTCTCTCAAAACTTCAACCCTACTTTCGCTTCGGCGCCAGCACCATGATCATCTGGCGCCCTTCAAGCTTGGGCATGTGCTCGACCACCGACACGTCGGCCAGCTCGTCGCGAATGCGTTCGAGCAGGCGCATGCCGATATCCTGGTGCGTAATCTCGCGGCCACGATAGCGCAGCGTGACCTTGCCCTTGTCGCCGTCTTCTTCGATGAAGCGGCGCAAATTGCGCATCTTGATGATGTAGTCGCCTTCGTCGGTGCCGGGCCGGAACTTCACTTCCTTGACCTCGACGACCTTTTGTTTGCTCTTGGCTTCTGCGGCCTTCTTCTGCTCTTGGTACTTGAACTTGCCGTAGTCCATGAGACGGCACACTGGCGGATCGGCTTGAGCGACGATCTCGACCAGATCGACGTCTTGTTCGCCCGCAAGGCGCAAGGCCTCGGTGATGCTCACGATGCCCAGAGGTTCGTTTTCTGGGCCGTTCAGGCGGACTTCAGTAGCCAGGATCTCGCGGTTGAGGCGGTGCTTGCGCTCAGCGTTCGGAGTACGGCGGTCAGCAAAAGTAGCGATGGTTTAAATCCTTCAACAGACCCCAAGGCAGAGGGGCCCAACAGTTGTTCGAAACGCGCCCCGCTTCCGGGTACGCCGCCACACGAGTGACGGCGCAGGTGTTTTCACACTCTTTGGGCAATGTCGCCAGCGATCTTCTGAGCGAAGTCGGCCAGTGGCATCACACCGAGGTCCTGGTTGCCCCGGGCGCGCACCGCAACGGCCCCGTTTGCCTTCTCCTTGTCGCCCACGACCAGGATGTACGGAACCTTTTGCATTGAATGCTCGCGGATTTTATAGGTAATTTTCTCGTTGCGCAAATCAGACGCCACTCTAAGTCCTTGTTTTTGCAGCGTTTTGACGACTTCACGGGCGTAGTCGCTCTGTGCGTCAGTGATGTTGAGCACGCTCACCTGCACCGGCGCCAGCCAGGCCGGCAGCGCGCCGGCGTGCTGCTCGATGAGGATGCCGATGAAACGCTCGAGACTGCCAACGATCGCCCGGTGCAGCATCACCGGCGCACGACGTTCGCCGGCATCAGTCACGTATTCGGCACCCAAGCGCTCCGGCATTGAAAAATCGACCTGCATCGTGCCGCACTGCCAATGTCGGCCGAGCGCGTCGTTCAGCGTGTATTCGATCTTCGGGCCGTAGAACGCGCCATCTCCCGGCGCGACCTCGAACTCGCAGTTTGAGCGGCGTAGGCTTTCCATCAACGCGAACTCCGCCTTGTCCCAGACCTCGTCAGAGCCGATGCGCGCGGCCGGCCGGGTCGCCACCTTGTAGATAATTTTGGCGAAGCCGAAGTCGGCGTAGACCTGCTGCAACAGCGCCGTGTACGCCACGCACTCATCGAGGATCTGGTCTTCCAGGCAGAAAATGTGGCCGTCGTCCTGCGTGAACCCACGAACACGCATGATGCCGTGCAGCCCGCCAGTCGGTTCGTTGCGGTGGCACTGCCCGAATTCGCCGTAGCGCAGCGGCAGGTCCCGGTAGCTCTTGATGCCCTGTTTGTAAATCAGGATGTGGCCGGGGCAGTTCATCGGCTTGAGCGCGTAGTCGCGCTTCTCCGATTCGGTCGTGAACATGTTCTCGCGGTATTTTTCCCAGTGACCGGTCTTCTCCCACAGGCCCTGGTCGAGCAGCTGAGGGCCCTTGACCTCCTCGTAGCCGTTGTCGCGGTACACAGCGCGCATGTACTGCTCAACCTGCTGCCACAGCGCCCACCCCTTCGGGTGCCAAAAGACGAGGCCCGGCGCGTGCTCGTCGATGTGGAACAGATCGAGTTCGCGACCCAGCTTACGGTGATCGCGCTTCTCCGCTTCTTCGAGCATGTGCAGGTACTGCTGCAACTCGTCTTTCGTGGCCCAGGCTGTGCCGTAGATGCGCGTGAGCATCTCGTTGCGGTGGTCGCCGCGCCAGTAGGCACCGGCCACCTTCATCAGCTTGAAGTGCTTGAGCTTGCCCGTGCTCGGCACGTGCGGGCCGCGGCACAAGTCTTCGAACGCGCCTTCACGGTACAGCGACACGTCTTCGCTCGACGGAATGCTCGCGATGAGCTCTGCCTTGTAGGCCTCGCCCAGGCCCTTGAAGTAGGCGACGGCCTCGTCGCGTGGCAACACCCGGCGCGCGACCTTCTCGTCCTTTCGCGAAAGCTCCAGCATCTTCGCTTCGATCACAACAAGGTCTTCTGGCGTGAATGGGCGCTTGTAGGAAAAGTCGTAGAAGAAACCGTTCTCGATGACTGGCCCGATCGTGACTTGCGCGTCGGGAAACAGCTCCTTCACCGCATACGCGAGCAAGTGCGCAGTCGAATGACGAATCACTTCGAGGCCCGCCGAGTCCTTGTCGGTGATGATCGCCAAAGCGGCGTCGTTTTCAATCAGGAAGCTCGTGTCGACAACACGGGCAGCATCGCCCTGCCCCAAGCGCCCGGCGAGCGCCGCCTTGGCTAACCCAGTGCCGATCGACGCCGCCACTTCGGCCACAGTTACCGGGCCAGCGTATTCACGTTTTGAGCCGTCGGGCAATTGAATCGAGATCATCGGAAGACTCCAGCAATGCAAAAGGCGCGGACTCAGCCGCGCCTTTGTTTGAACGAAAACGGAACAAGATGAAAGGCCGAGACGCGCGGTCGACTAGACCTTCTGGAAGAAGGTGATAGTTCGCGGTGTCATGACCATCATGCCTTTCTTGTCCTTGTGCGTTTGAGCTGCGAATTCTATCCGCGCCGCGTCAGATCGGCATCAGTGAGACGTTGGCCGTGCGTTCGATCAGCCACAGCACGCCGACAACGATTGCCACGCAAGACCCGCCGCGAATGACCAGAGAGCGGTAACCCGGCCGCTGCCTAAGCAGAAACAGCAGAGCGGTCACGCACACGACGATCAGCAACTGCCCGAGCTCAAGGCCCAGATTGAATTGAAGCAGGGCCCAGGCAAAAGCCGAGGTCGGCAGGTTCAGCTCGGCCAGCACGCCAGCAAAGCCGAACCCGTGAATCAAGCCGAAGATGAAGGTCACCAACACGCGGCGAACTGGAAAGATCGGCCAGACGTTGTCGAGGCCCGCGAGGATGATGGTCACGGCGATCGCCGGTTCGATGAACGCTGGCGACAAGGACACGATTTTCACCGCAGCGAGTCCGAGCGTGAGCGAATGCGCGACGGTAAATGCCGAGACGATGCCCACCACCGGCAGCACCGCCTGCGACAAACGATCGACCGGCCGCCAGCCTTGCGGGGTGCGCAGCATCACCGAAGGCAGCAACAAGCACAGCAGGAACAGCACGTGGTCGTAGCCGGTCAGGATGTGGCGAATGCCTTCACGCAGGAACTCCCAACGCGAATCGCTCGCACGGTGCTCGGGCGCCGTGCGAGCGGCCGATGTCCCTGTAACGGAACCGGCGGGCACCATCAGCGTTGGCTCCAGCATCGACAGCGCCAGCGGCTCCCCGGCGCGCTGCACCCGCGCGATGCCGCGGTGCGTCGGATCAACCTCGCGGAACAGGCTGTAGTGAATCACCGGCGCTCCCACAAGTACACAGTCGGAGGCGAGCAGCATCACAGCGTAAGCGCCGTCGTTGCGGCGTTCGAGCGCGCGGCCGCTTACCCGCAGCGGGCACCCTTCAACCTGCAAGCGCGCAAGAGCGTAGTCCTGCATACGCGGCCACGCCGCCTTCACTTCCGACCATGTCAACTTGCCGTTTTCGTCGGTGTCGAGGTCCAACGCTGCGTCGAGGTCGCGCAGCGCGATGTCCCAGCGCAACGTCGTTCCGCTTCGTCCGGCTTCGAGCTGTAGATAGGAGTCGCTTGACTTGTGCGCCTGGGCCGGCGCGACCACGCCAATCAAGGCCGCGCACAGCCAAAACGCATGCGTAACGGGCAAGCGCGTCAGCGCGTCAAAGCAGTGCCTGAACACGCGCATCACGCAGCCCTATTTCCTGCGCCAGACGTTTCACTTCCTGCAACGCCGCCGCCTGGCCGGTGGCACGCGCCGCTTGCGCCAGGACCAGCAAGTCGAGCGGCTCGCGCTGCTGCGCGACGTTGCCACGCGCGAGTTCGAGCGCACGTTCGGGCTGGCGCTCAACGAACAACGCGAACATCGCCTGCTCGCGGCCATGAAAAATCTTGGCGTCAGGTCGTTCATTCGCAAGCAAGATGCGTTCGCGCATTTCGGCAACATCCGCGGCTGCCGATGCAGTCTTCGCCTGCGTTCCGGCAATCGCAAGGCGAAGCACCACGGCATCGCTTCTTGGCTGTTCTTTCAACAAAGACAGCGCTTCGGTCGGTCGTCGTTGTTCGATCAAGAAGTCGGCATAGGCCAGCGTCGCATACGCGTCAGCATCCAGCTTTAAAGCAGCAAGGAACGCCACATCGGCTGCGCTCGCGCGACCCGCGCGCTGTTCCAATTCGGCCAGACTCGTTGTCAACCAAGCCAGCGTCGCGGCGGGCAGCGAGGGCGTGGCGAGCAGGCCGGTGAACGTGGCTCGGGCCAGCTCTACATCACCGCGCAAGGCAGCGTTCTCCGCCAGGCACGCGTTCGCATGCAAAGCCGCGCCGGCCTGGGCAACCTGCTTGCACGCCGCATCGGAATCGGCATACCTGCCTTGCACGCGCCGTACCGTGGCAAGCGTGAGCCACGCCTGGGGCCTGGCCTGTGGCGATGGCCGCGCCAGGAGCACCTGCAAGCTGCGCGCCGAAGCGTCAAACTGATGCAGGTACTGTTGCAGATTGGCGCGCATCATCAGCACACCTTCTGGCATCGTCGTTTCGTCGGTCCAACCTTCAATGGCCGACATCGCCATGCCGGCAAAGCGTGGGTCGCCAAGTTCGTGCGCCTGGTCGAGATAGCGCTTGGCCACCGTCAGCGCGAGAGCAGGGTCGCGCGGCTTCAGAGACAGCTGCTTGCGCAAGCGACGCTCCTCAGCGCGGTCGCCGCGCATGGCGGGCAAGACCTCGACCACTTCGTCGTCTCGTGTCGGCACGATGGGCTCAGCGCGAAGCGGCGCAAGCACTGCGCCGAACGACGCGGCTAGCACCAAGATCGACAGGATTTTTTGGAATCGTTGTTTCATAAAGCGAGCAAGCGTCAAGCACTGCGCTTGACGCTTCAATTTCACCACTGACCGTGTTGCCACACCATCGCACTCATCGTGCGGCGGCGTGGCGCATTCGTCAGTCGACCACGGCGGGTTCGCCCGTATCGTCTGGCGGCGGGGCCACCGCACTCACGTCGACCGGCTCAAGCGTGTCGGCACTGGAGGCCACCAACAGCTTCAGATAGTTGACCAAGCCCGTGGCCGATGCACTTGCCGAAGCCGGCACCTGGGCCGTCGCGGCGGGAGGGGTGTCGTCGTCGCCCCCACCGCAGGCGGCCAGCACAGCCGCAGCGCAAAGCGCAAGAATCAATGACTTCTTCATGCTTTTGCTCCTTGGTTGTTACTTACTGCGCGCCTGGCAACGGTGTGCCGATGTACGGGAAGGCGGTCAACAGCGGACCGGCAGCACGAACCTTCGGGCCTGCCTGGTCGACCGCGTCGTGCAGGCCGAACACAGCGGAGCCGAGTGGCACGGCTGAGGGCTTGCAGGCGGTGCCGAACTTGTAGGTGTCTGCGTCTCCATTGGCCACACACAGACCGCCCATCACCGCAATCAGCGATATGTCGACCACGTCGTCGTTCGGACGACGGCCGTTGGGGTAACCGGCCAAGTCTTGCGGCGCGGGGCCAAGCAAACCACCCAGCAGACCCAAG
Organism: Burkholderiales bacterium; assembly: GCA_038227445.1. Lineage (GTDB taxonomy): Bacteria > Pseudomonadota > Gammaproteobacteria > Burkholderiales > Burkholderiaceae_C > LMDS01. The sequence continues at coordinate 11,566 of JBBRPV010000012.1, forward strand.
CGGTTCTGGTTCGCATACGCCGTTGGCGGGATCGCGGTGTTCAGTCTCAGCATCTCAGCGCCAACCACGTTTGCCGGCTGGTTCACGTCCTTGATTCCGGTCAGAAAGGTCGTGACCAAGTCATTGCGCGGAAAGTTCGTCGGCGCTATGCCGTTCGAAGCAAGCGCGATCTCAAGCAGCGCCGGCAGCGTGGGGTTGGTCACGTAAGTGGCGAACTGCCCATCATCTTTTGGCTTGGAGGCGTTGAACTTGTCTTTGTCACCAAGGCCAATCACCACCTCGTTGACGAGCGGCATACCCAGGCGCGAGACCTGTGTCCATGCGCCACCGCCGATCGACGCGGTCTGGTAGCCAGACTTCGGCGCGGCGCTGAGCAGGCCGCCCTGACGCAGGCTGGCGGTTGTCCAGCCGCCAATCACGGTCTCTGTCGAACCGGTCGCCAACAGGCAGGCGGTGGACACTTCAATCGCCAGACTGGTCACGTTCTTGTCATTGAGCTTATCGACCGCTGCATCCTTATTGGCAGGGTCGAGAATGAAGGCTGCGCTGGGCACGTTAACCAGGTCGAAGATCGCGCCCAAGTTCACCGCGAACGGGTCTTTGCGCTGGCCAACGAAGAGCTTGGCAGGCGTCGTGCAACCCGGAATGGTGACGGTGTAGATGTGTTTGGCGGCGTAGCCGGCGTAGTCGGGAATCGTCTTCGTGCCAATGTTGTCGGAAGGCTTGTCGAAGGTGGCGCTTCCGCCGACCGTGTTCGTCACTGAGCCCTTCGTGCCCGTACGGCGGTCACCGCGCATCACGTCGACCGTGAAGGTCTCGTTCACGTTCAGCGCCGCGGCGGCTGGGTCGGTGACACCACCGAACTGTGTGAGGGGGATCGCCACATTCACGCCGCCGATCGGCAGAGTCTTGCCCTTCAGCGTGTTCTTGAACTTGAATTGAAAGGTGATGTCTTCCTTCGCATCGCCGTTGTTGTCGATGTGGATCTCGTACAGCGCGTTCGGGTCGAGCTTGAAATAGTTCGGGCCACCGTACGCGTCTTGCAGAGGCAAGTAGTCGGCGATCAGGGTAACGAAACCGGTGCGGCCGGTTTCGTAGCTGTTGAACATGTAGAAGTCGGCCGCATCAACCTTTGGCGTGGTTGTAATCGAAGGGGCCTCGCGGTGGCTAGAGGCGTGCGCCGGCAGTGAGCACAGGCCATACGCAGCGCCGAGAGCGGCCAGCAGGGGCAGCAGCCCGGTGGAACCCAATTGTTGAGATTTCATATCGTCATCCTTGGCTTGAAGTGATTCGGTGGCTGCCTTTGGCTACGCCTGCGGCTGGCCCCGCCTGACGCCTCCGGGCGCATGGTCCGGGCTTAACGTCTGAGGGGCATTACGCCGCCAGTTCGGCAGTGGATGCAGCTTTCGGCAAACTTTGTGTGATGATTTTTGAAGGCCGGCAGCGTCATACCAAAGCCTGAACTTCCAGCGACAAGGTGCCCGCCGCCCAGGAGGCAAATTCGTCACGCAGTCGCTCGCTTTCTTTCAGCGCCTGCGACCACACGGCCACGCGCGCCCGCGTGTCGTCGCCAAAGAAGCGAAAGTCGGTCCGATCAGGCAGCTTGGCGTTGGGCAAGGTCTTCACCCACTCCGGCTCAGGCGACAAGACGATCAGGTTCGACAGGCGTGCCGTGGCGCGGTGCCTATGTTTGAAAAACTTGTCGAGCCAGCCGGGAATGACCGTGCTCTGGAAGTGCGGGTACAGCACCAGCGCCGGCTCGGTCGCGTTATCGGCCATTGACGCGTAGTTCAGGTGCAGGTGGTAGTCGGTGATGCCGCCGTCCCAATACGCACCGCGCGGCGCGCCTGGAATGTTGTGCACTGGGTCGAGCCAGTAAGGGATCGAGCAGCTCGCGAGTACGCTCAAAGCGAGGTTGCCGGCGCTCAAGGTGGCGGTGTGAGTGCGGTAGTCGTTCAGCGCAAAAGGCAGCGGGTCGCGGGGGTCGGAGAACACCACCCGCTCCCACCAAGCGCTCATGGCGAGCCGGCTGACAGCGTTGGTGGCGAACGCGCCGAAGTAGCTCAGCGGCGTCGTGATCGACGACCACGCACGGCCATGGCGACGCAACAGGTGCCGGCCACGGCTGGTAAACACATGCAGCCGAAAGCGCGGGTTGGAAAGAAGCTCGCCCGCCCGGCCGTCGAAGCGAGCTTTCAGGTTCGCACCAAATACGTCGCTGACGTGGCGCGACGTGGGCGGCTTGCCAGGTGCGTGTTCGTAGTCTTGGTGGATGTAGTCGTCGGCCATCTGTGCCAGCGCGCTGGCTGGGTCGTTCAGGCAGGCACACGCCATGCGCCAAGCACCGATCGAGGCCCCGAGCAAATGCACCGGGCCTGGGTTATTCGCCAGCCATTCGCCGAAGATGAATTGGTCTAGCGGGTTCAACACCAGCCCTTTGGGGCCACCCGCAGCGGCGGGCACGGCGCGCACGTGCTGCGCTTGCGGGCCGTGCTCGCGCAGGGCTTTCAGCGCACGCGGGCCGGCATGGACGCTCAATGCTTTCAAGCGTTGAACTTTATGCGGCTTCGCCAGTTAAGCCGCTTACGACATTCACGCCAGTGACTTCAGCGCTTGGCCTGCAAGCGCGCGAAAGCGTCAGCCATCGCACTGCCGCCAGCCTGGGGCCCAGGCGCTCCCTTGCCTGATGCCACCCGTTCGCCCCGCTCAGGTGCTCGGTAGGCGTTGCCGCCGCGCTCACCTTGCGGCACCGGCTTGGCGTCGAGCTTCATCGTCAGTGAGATGCGCTTGCGCGCCATGTCAACTTCGAGCACCTTGACCTTGACGATGTCGCCCGTTTTAACGACTTCGCGCGCGTCGTTCACGAACTTGTTCGCGAGCTGGCTCACGTGGATCAAGCCGTCTTGGTGCACGCCGAGGTCAACAAAGGCGCCGAACTGAGCCACGTTGCTTATCGTGCCCTCTAGGGTCATGCCGGGTTGCAAATCTTTGATGTCTTCAATGCCGTCGGACAGGCGCGCCACCTTGAAGTCGGGGCGCGGGTCGCGGCCTGGCTTTTCGAGTTCGGCGAGCACGTCTTTCACTGTGATGGCGCCGAACTTCTCGTCGGCAAAAGCTTCGGGTTTCAGTGTGCGGATCAAGTCGGCGCGCCCCATCACTTCAGCCGCAGGTTTCTTCAAACTCGCGAGCAAACGCTCGACCAGCGGGTAAGTTTCCGGGTGCACGCCCGATTGGTCGAGCACGTCGTCACCACCCCGAATGCGCAGGAAGCCAGCGCTCTGCTCGAAGGTCTTCGCTCCCAGCCCGGTCACGTCGAGCAACTGCTTGCGGCTCTTGAACGCGCCATTGGCGTCACGCCAGCGCACGATGCTTGCCGCCACCGCCGCGCTCAAGCCCGACACCCGTGACAAGAGCGGCATCGACGCGGTGTTCAAGTCCACCCCAACCGAGTTCACGCAGTCCTCGATGACCGTGGTCAGGCTCTTCGCTAAATCACTCTGGCTCACGTCGTGCTGGTATTGGCCCACGCCAATGCTCTTCGGGTCGATCTTGACCAGCTCGGCCAGCGGGTCTTGCAGTCTCCGTGCGATGCTCACCGCGCCACGCAGGCTCACGTCGAGGTCGGGCAGTTCCTTGCTCGCGTATTCACTCGCCGAATAGACCGACGCGCCGGCTTCGCTCACAACCACTTTCTGGATCTGCGTGTCGGGCGCGAGCTGCAGCAAGCGTTTGATCAGGTCTGCGGCGAGCTTGTCGGTCTCGCGGCTGCCAGTGCCGTTGCCGATTGCGATCAGGTTCACGCCGTGCGTGGCGCACAGCAAGCCAAGCGCGTGCAGCGAACCTTCCCAGTCTTTGCGCGGCTCAAGCGGGTAGACGGTGTTGGTGGCCAGCACCTTGCCGGTGGCATCGACCACGGCCACCTTGCAGCCAGTGCGAATGCCGGGGTCCAGGCCCATCACGACGCGAGGGCCGGCCGGCGCAGCGAGCAGCAGATCGCGCAGGTTCTCGGCGAACACCTTGATCGCGACCTTGTCGGCCTCTTCGCGCAGACGGCTGAAGAGGTCGCGCTCTAGGCTCAGGCTCAGCTTGACCTTCCAGGCCCAGGCAATGCACTTGCGGATCAGCTCGTCGGCCGGTCGCTTCGCGTGGCTCCATTTCAGGTGCACGGCGATGTGGCCTTCGGCCATAGACCCTGAAGCGGTTCCCGCCGGCGCCCCGGGCGTGCCGGGAGCGTTTTCCTCGGCGGTCACCAGCTTTGCGTCGAGCAACTCCAGCGTGCGGCCACGAAACACCGCGAGCGCGCGGTGCGAGGGCACGGTGCGGATCGGCTCGGCGTAGTCGAAGTAGTCACGAAATTTAGCGTTGTCCGGCAGCGTGCCGTCTTTGCCGGCCATCAGCTTGCTCTGAAACAACGCTTCGCCCCACAACCAGTCACGCAGCTTGCGGACCAGCGTGGCGTCTTCGGCCCAGCGCTCCGAGAGAATGTCGCGCACGCCGTCGAGCACCGCGTGCGCGTCGGCGAAGCCGGCGTTGGTGTTGATGAACGCGGCGGCTTCAGCGAGCGGTTCGAGCGACGGGTCGGCGAAGAGCTTGTCGGCAAGCGGCTCGATACCCGCTTCGCGGGCGATCATCGCCTTCGTTCGGCGCTTCTGCTTGTAGGGGAGGTACAGGTCTTCGAGTTCTTGTTTGGTCGGTGCAGCGTCAATCATGGCCCGCAAAGCAGGGGTCAGCTTGCCCTGCTCTTCAATGCTTTTAAGCACCAACTCGCGCCGCTCTTCCAGCTCCCGCAGGTAAGACAGGCGCGCCTCCAGCTCGCGCAGCTGGATGTCGTCAAGGTTGTCGGTTGCTTCCTTGCGGTAGCGCGCAATGAAGGGCACCGTGGCGCCACCGTCGAGCAACTCGACCGCGGCATGGATCTGGGCCGGCCGAACCTTCAGTTCGGCGGCGATTTGCAGAAGAATTTTGTCCAAGGCAACAGGGCCACGCGGGGCTTCAAATCGGAGCGGCGCAGTGTGCCACAGGCCCCGCGGGCACCGACACCGAGAAGCCGCGAACGCATCCGTCACTCCCGATCGGGTCAGCCATACCGTGCCACTCCAGCGCAGTGGTTAGCGCCTTGAGGTACCCGATGAATTCGCTGAATTTAGTCGCCTACCTCGTGCAATGTTTCGTTCTTGAAGACAGCTTTAAGGCCCATGCGTTTGGGTCCTTGGCCAGGCGCACAAATCAGCGCAAGCCGAGGTAGCGTGCCGCGCCTTCGGCCGCGGCCACGCCGCTGGCAAAGCAAGCAGTCAGCAGGTAACCCCCGGTCGGCGCTTCCCAGTCCAGCATCTCGCCAGCGCAGAACACGCCAGGCACCGGGCGCAGCATCAAGGCTTCATCGAGCGCCTCGAAGCGCACACCGCCGGCGCTGCTGATCGCCTCATCGAGCGGCCGAGCGGCCAGGAGCGGCAACGGCAAGGCCTTGATCGATGCGGCCAACTGCAACGGGTCTTTGACCACCTCGCCCGGCAGCAACTCGTACAACAGCGCCGCCTTCACGCCGTCAAGGCCGAGCCGGCTTTTCAGATGCGTGGCCAGCGAACGCGAGCCGCGCGCACGCGCCACTTCCGCCTGCACAAACTCCGCGCTTCGCCCCGGCAGCAGGTCGAGGTGAACCAAAGCGTGGCCCTGAACGGCGATCTGCTCGCGAGCCAGCGCAGACAGCGCATACACGAGGCTGCCTTCCACGCCGCCTTCGGTGACGACGAACTCACCCACCTGCTCGAAGGCCGCGCCGCCGGGTGTTCGAATCGACAGCGCCACCGTCTTCATCGGGTGGCCCGCAAAGCGGCTGCGAAAGTGCTCGGTCCAGCCGCTTGCGAAGCCGCCGTCCGGCGCACTGCGGCCAACGTCGAAACCACAGTTCGACGGCTGCAGCGGCGCCACGTCCACACCGCGTGCCGCGAGCAGCGGCACCCACGCGCCGTTTGAGCCCAGCCGGGCCCAACTGCCGCCACCGAGCGCCAGCACCACAGCGTCGAACGACTTCACCAACTCACCAGAGGGCCCCTCGAATCGCAGCGTCTGGCGCATTCCTTCGCCCTGCCCCCAACCCAGCCAACGATGGCGCATGTGAAACCGCACACCCGCTGCTCGCAAACGGTGCAACCAGGCCCGCAGCAGCGGTGCGGCTTTCATGTCGAGCGGAAAGACGCGGCCCGAGCTGCCCACGAAAGTGGCAACCCCGAGCGCCTGCGCCCATGCGCGGGTGTGCTCGGCGCCGAACCGCTCAAGCATCGGCTCGATCTGCGCTTGGCGCCCGGCGTAGCGGCCCACGAATGCACGCCAGGCTTCGTTGTGTGTGAGGTTCAAGCCCCCCTTGCCGGCAAGCAAGAACTTGCGGCCGACCGAGGGCATGGCGTCGAACAGCTCGACACTTGCGCCCGCAGCGGCCAGCAACTCGGCCGCCATCAGGCCGGCCGGCCCGCCGCCGATCACGGCAACGCTTCGTTGTTCATTGGGCGGGTACGTTGGCATGAAGGGCGCGGTTGGAGGCAAAAGGCGGCGCAGTGTGGCACACCCCTTGGGGTAAGAAACATCGGTCGATTCGCGACGAAATTGCATCGACATACCTGCCGGAACACACCATGGCTATCCCAACCCCAACCCCAACCCCAACCCCAACCCCAACGTCAGCACAAGCCCTGTTCGCCTTAGGCGCCCTGCTCGTGGTCACCGCTGGGCAGGCCCAGGCGGCCGGCAGTTGCAGCGCACGCAGTGGCCCGGCAATCGCGCCGGTGGTCGAGCTCTACACCTCCGAAGGCTGCAGCTCCTGCCCGCCGGCAGACCAGTGGTTGTCCCGCCTGAAGGACGATCCGGGTGTCGTGGCGCTCGCCTTTCACGTCGACTATTGGGACCGCCTCGGCTGGAAAGACCGCTTCGCCAGCGCCGCCTACACGCAGCGCCAATCCCAGTCGCAGCGCAGCAGTGGCGCCCGCTTCAGCTACACCCCTCAAGTGATCGTCGATGGTGCCGACCGGCCGGAGTGGTCGCGCGCGAATCTGCCCGCTTCAGCGAAGGCACGCCCGGTGGCCACGGTTGACGTGAGCCTGGCGCGTGAAGGCAACCGCTTCAGCGCCACCGTGGCACCCGGCGCCAGCGCGCCGCCTCGGCTGGCCGCTTACTGGGCCGTCACAGAACAAGGTCACGTCAGCACGGTGAAAGCCGGCGAGAACGACGGCGCAACACTCAAGCACGACTACGTGGTGCGCGAGTACAAAACCGTGGCCGCGTGGCGCGGGGCGCCAAACGCAGCCACCACGCTGGAGTTCGAGCCGGGGCTCGCCACCGACGCGGCGCACGCCCGATTGGTCAACCTCGTCATCGTCGATGCAGACAGCGGCCGGCCAGTGCAGGCGCTCAAGCTCGGTTGCTGATCCGCAGCCTCCCGGCACGGCCACCGGCCCCATCGGCCCCATCCCCTTGAACCGCTCGCTGCCCTTGTAGCCTTCGGCCTCAGCCTGCGCGGCGAAGGCCGGCAGGTGCGCGGTGAGCCATCAGCGCGGCGCTGAAGCTTGGCGTAGTCGGCGCGTGCGCGGTACCCGCGATTGAGCTGCAGTACGTCGGCAACAACCGCTTCAACGTGCTCAGCCATGAGGGCACGTTGCAGGTGCGGTAGTGGGCAAGCGCGGGCCTGCTCGAACTGCTCGGCGCCCGAAGGCCGCCAAGCCTGTGTGATCGCGGGCTCGGACCCGCACAACCCAGGTGGGGCGCATGGACACCGCGCCTCACCGGCGCGCTGCGAGCGCGGCCCACACCGCTGAGTGTTTGGGCGCAGCCTTCAGTCGCTCGTGGGCTCGGCACCGAGCTGCACGACCTTGACGCAGATGCGCCGCAAACCATTCGGCACGGCACTTCGACGAACGCCAACCGAGCAGCGTCGGTGCCGCCGGCCGATCAACTCTGCGACGTCCGGCTCGCCGGCAGCAACGCGGCGAGGCGACTGGCGGGCTGTGTGGCCGGCCGCGTCCACACAGCCGAGATGTAGGCCCAGCGGTCGCACCCGTGTGCTGGTGGACGCCATCCTCGCTTGCGCAACTCCCGTCTTCAAATCGCCAGGCAGAGCCGGAGACGCCAAGCAAATCACAGCGCTTCGATGCTCTGCGCGCGGCTGACTTGCAGCGGCGGCGAATGAAAGCGGCGAGCACGAGCGCGCAGCCCAAGCGAAGCGAAGCGCGCCTTCGGTGTTGGTCACACGCGCTCAGTCGACCGCGCGCAACTGCTCACGAAGCGCCTTGCCGATCTCGGGCCGGTGCTCGAATGGATCGCTCGGGTTGCGAGGGGTCATGATGTCTTCGAGTCGCACCTGCACGCTGGCCAGCGACCGGGGGTAGCTGTAGATGTAGAAGCGGTTTTCGGCCACCGCGTCGAACACCAACTGCGCGACCTGCGCCGCCGTGATCTTGCCGCTGGTCACTGCTTTGTCGATCATGGCCTGGCCGATCAGCTGGCTGCGCGTGGGTTTGCGGTCTTCGCGCATCTCGGCAGGCCTGTTGCGGTGGCTCTGCGTGATGCCGGTCGGAACGAAGTACGGGCACAGCACCGAAGCGCTGATTTGGTCGGTGACGAGTCGAAGATCTTGGTAGAGCGTTTCGCTCATCGCCACCACCGCACTCTTGGTCGCGTTGTAGACGCCCATGTTGGGCGCGTTGAGCAACCCCGCCATTGACGACGTGTTGACGATATGCCCTTCGTAGCGCGGGTCTTCGGCGGCCGCCGCTAGCATCATCGGCGTGAAAACACGCAGGCCGTTCGCCACGCCCATCAGGTTCACACCGACAACCCATTCCCAGTCTTTCAACGATGTTTCCCATATCAGGCCGCCAGCGCCGACTCCGGCATTGTTGAAGACCAAGGTCGGCGCCCCGAATCGCTCGAACGTGGCGGCGCCCAGCGCTTGCACTTCGCCCGCTTTCGACACGTCAAGACAAAACGGCAGCACCCGCGCACCAAGCGCAACGATCTCTGCGAGAGCCGTGTTCAGCGCGTCTTCCTGCACGTCGGCCATGACCACGTTCATGCCCAGCTTCGCGGCGATGCGCGAGGCCTCCAGGCCGAAGCCCGAGCCGGCGCCTGTGATGACGGCTGTGCCGCCGTGGAAGTTTTTCATGCGCAGTTCTGCCAAGTTGACGGGTAGTTCTTAAAGCTGAAAGGCAATGCGCGGAAAGTGCCCGTGCAGTTCACCGGCGCGCTGTTGACCGACCGCCGCGCCATGCCCTTGAAGCCAAGCACGGGGCAGGCCTTTTCCGAGAAGGGCGAGATCGGGTGGTGGTGCAGGAGCAGTTCCGGCATGGCCATAAAGTGAGCGCGGCCGAGTGGGGGCGCCGAAGCTGTTCGCAGGGTCTCAGGTCAGCTTGACAACCTGCTTGCCAAAGTTGCGCCCCTTCAACAAGCCGAGAAAGGCCTCGGGTGCCGCAGCCAGGCCCTGGGCCACGCTCTCGCGGTATTTCAGCTTGCCGGTGGCGACCATCGTGCCCAGCTCCTTCAGCGCTTCGGGCCACAACTGCATGTGTTCGCTGACGATGAAACCGCTGATCGTGAGGCGCGACATCAGCAAGAGTTGAGGGTTCTTCAGCGGAATCGGCTCGCCGTCGTAGCCGCTGATCATTCCGCACAGCGCGATTCGGCCAAAGGGGTTCATTCGCGCCAAAACCGCGTCGAAGACAGCGCTGCCAACGTTCTCGAAGCTGCCGTCAACGCCGTCGGGCGTGACGGCCGCCAGCGCCTGATACAGGGCTTTCGGGTCTTTGTGGGCCTTGTAGTCGACACAGGCATCGAAGCCGAGTTCGTTCACGACGTAAGCGCATTTGTCTGCACCGCCGGCAATGCCGACCGCGCGGCACTGACGCGCTTTCGCGAGCTGGCCCACCGCGCTGCCCACCGCGCCACTGGCTGCGCTGACAACGATGGTCTGCCCCGCCTCTGGCTTGCAGATCTGGGTGAGGCCGTACCAGGCCGTCACGCCCGGCATTCCCACCGCACCGAGGTAGGCCGAGAGCGCCACGTGTGTGGTGTCGACCTTGCGCAGCACGCCCGGCGTGGCGGCATCGGCCACGCTGTAGTGCTGCCAGCCGCCAAAGCCGACAACCTTGTCGCCCACCTTGAAGTGCTCGTTCTTCGAGGCCACCACCTCGCCGACGGTGCCGCCCTGCATCACCTCATTCAGCGGCTGCGGCGCGGCGTAACTCTTGGCGTCGTTCATGCGGCCGCGCATGTAGGGGTCGAGGCTCAAGAAGTGGTTGCGAACAAGCACCTGGCCGCCTTTGAGGTCAGGCACTTCGGCTTCAATGAGCTTGAAGTTGTCGAGCGAGGCCTCGCCGGTCGGGCGCGAGACAAGATGGATTTGTGAGTTGGTTGTCATCGTGGCTACTCTCTTTTCGTCGGTCAATCGGGTGGGTTTTGTTCGATCAATCGGTGGACAACGGCGGCACCTGCTGCACATTCGACGCGCCGGCTTGAATTGGCAGGCGCTTCACGTACTTGAAGGTACCGGTCGCGTGCGCACAGGCGCGGCCCCCGGCGTTGTAAACGGTGGCTTCGGTGAACGCCATCGTTGCAGTCTGGTGCATCAACCGCCCTTTGGCGACCAACGCTCCGACGGCCGGTTGCATGAAGCTCGCCTTCATCTCGATCGTGACGACGCCCATGTCTGTGCGCACACTGCGCGCGGCCACCGCCATCGTCACGTCAAGCAGGGTCATCAACGCGCCGCCGTGGGTCACCTGAAAGCTGTTCAGATGTTCGGGCCGCGCCGCAAAGCGCAACTCTGACTCGCCGGCCTCGGCACGTTCGAGCGTGAACCCGAGGTTTTCGACGAACGGCACGAAAACATCGAAAGAAATGCTCATGGCGATCTCGTCAAGCCTCGCCGAGCACGGCGCTGACCCCACCACCGACCGCGAGCCACTGGAGTGATGAGCAAGGCGGCCATCTTCGTCATAAAGAAGTGCAGGCAAATGTGCTCACGGTCTCGCTCCCTGGTTATCGTTGACTTGCGAGCGCACCCAGATCAGCCCAACGCCAAGAACAAGAAGCGCGAAGCCAGCACCGGCAATGCTCCAGCCGAGCGTGTCGTCAATGCGCCAAACGGCCATGCCCACGCCGAAGGTGATCAGACCGATGTAGACCAGAACCCAGACCCAGGCTTCCATGCTCTTGGTGTTCATTCGAACCAACTTTCTTCTGTTGTGCGGCAAGTGGCGTCGCGCGTCTCGACGACCTTGAGCCTAGCGCCAATGCGTGGCAGTTCGTAGTGAAAGAAGCAAATACAAGCGGCGCGCTTGCCACGCAACAGCGCGCGCTGCGAGCCGGCCCGATCAACCTGTGCCTGCGCGCCCAGCGCCACGTCAAGCCAGACCCAGGCCAGCACCACGTGGCCGAATGCCTGCAGGTAGGGCGTGGCGTTGGCGAGCGCTTCATCGCGGTTGCCGGTGGACCATGCAGACAGAGGCGCGTCGCTGAGGTGCTGCACGGCCGCGGCAAGCCCAGCGGCGTGCACAGCCAGGGCCGGAACAGCCTGCGCGCGCCCAATGGTCTGCGCCACCTTGGTTTCCAGCAGCGCCAAGCCCGCGCCATGCTGCATCGCGACCTTGCGACCCAGCAGGTCGAGCGCCTGGATGCCGTGCGTGCCCTCATGAATCATGTCTTGACCCGGGAAAACGGCATGCCCAACCCTGACAGGTTCGGCCCTGCCGGCGCCAGTCAAAGCACTTCGAACACGCCCGCTGCGCCCATGCCGCCGCCAATGCACATGGTGACAAGCACACGCTTGGCGCCACGGCGCTTGCCCTCAATCAGCGCGTGGCCAGTCAAACGCTGCCCGCTCACACCATAGGGGTGACCCACGGCGATTGCGCCGCCATTAACGTTGAGCTTGTCCATCGGAATGCCGAGCGTGTCGGCGCAGTACAGCACCTGCACCGCGAAGGCTTCGTTCAGTTCCCAGAGGTCGATGTCGGCAACAGTCAAGCCGAGTTTCTTCAGCACCTTGGGCACGGCGAAGACCGGGCCGATGCCCATTTCATCGGGCTCGCAGCCGGCTACCGCAAAGCCGAGGAAACGGCCAAGCGGCTTGAGGTTGCGCCTGGCTGCGAGCGTTTCGCTCATCAACACGCAGGCACCGGCACCGTCGCTGAATTGGCTGGCGTTGCCGGCCGAGATCAGGCCGCCTGGCAACGCCGAGCGCAGGTCCTTGATGCCGTCGTAGGTGGTTCCGGCTCGGATGCCTTCGTCGTTCTTGATCGTCACTTCCTTCGAGCGCAGGCCCATCGTGGGGTCGACAACGCCGGCCATCACTGTGCAGGCCACGATCTCGTCGGCGAACCTGCCGGCTTCGAGCGCGGCAGCGGCCTTTTGCTGGCTGCCCGCGCCGTAATGGTCCATTCGCTCGCGGCTGATCTTGTAGCGCTTGGCAACTTGCTCTGCCGTTTGCAGCATGCTCCAGTAGATCTCGGGCTTGTGCTCCACGAGCCACGGGTCGGCGCCCATGTGGCGGTTCGCCTCGTTTTGCACGCACGAGATGCTTTCGACACCACCGGCCAAGAGCACGTCGGACTCGCCTGCGATGATGCGCTGCGCCGCCATGGCGATGGTCTGCAGGCCGCTGGAGCAAAAGCGGTTCACGGTCATGCCGCTGGTGGTCACGGGCAGGCCAGCGCGAAGCGCGATCTGGCGCGCAATGTTGCCGCCGGTGGCGCCTTCGGGCGTGGCGCAACCCATGATCACGTCGTCAACTTCGGCGGCTTCGATACCGGCGCGTTCAACCGCCGCCCGCACGGCGAAACCGCCCAGTGTGGCGCCGTGGGTCATGTTAAAGGCGCCTTTCCAGCTCTTGGCAAGAGGGGTGCGGGCGGTAGAAACAATCACGGCGCTGGTCATGGCTTTCTCCTGTGGGTCATCTTGTAAGGCAAGCGGTGGTGGCTGCTGCGCCCATCTCAGCTGAAAGATTGGCCTTGAGCCGCCAGCTTCGCCAGCAGCGGCGCAGGCTGCCAAAACGCCGCGTCGTCGAGCGGGTTGGCGGCGAAGCGCTTCATCGCCCCAAGCACATTGAACAGGCCAACCGTATCGGCGTAGTTCATCGGCCCGCCGCGGTGCAGCGGGAAGCCGTAGCCGGTGAGGTAGACCATGTCGATGTCGGAGGCGCGCATGGCAATGCCTTCTTCAACGATCTTTGCACCCTCGTTGACCAGCGCATAGACCAAGCGGTGCACGATCTCGTCGTCGCCGATCTGGCGCGGCGTGGTGCCCAGGTCAGCGCGGTGCTTTTCGATCATGTCGGTGACGAGCTTGCTCGGAATTGCATCCCGCTTACCGGGCACGTAGTCGTACCAGCCTGCCCCGGTTTTTTGGCCGAAACGGCCGAGCTCGCAGAGCAGGTCAGCGGTCTTGCTGTAGCGCATGCCGGGCCGCTCGGCGTTGCGGCGCTTGCGGATATACCAGCCGATGTCGTTGCCAGCGAGGTCGCCCATGCGGAACGGGCCCATCGCCATGCCGAACTTTTCCATCGCCTTGTCAACCTGCACTGGCGTGCAGCCTTCGTCGAGCAGGAAGCCGGCCTGGCGCGAGTACTGCTCGATCATGCGATTGCCAATGAAGCCGTCGCACACGCCCGAGACCACACAGGTTTTCTTGATCTTCTTGCCAAGCTGCATCACCGTGACGAGCACGTCTTTCGCCGTGGCCTTGCCGCGCACCACTTCCAGCAGCTTCATCACGTTGGCCGGGCTGAAGAAGTGCGTGCCAATCACGTCTTGCGGGCGCTTGGTAAACGAAGCGATCTTGTCAACGTCAAGCGTGCTGGTGTTGCTGGCCAAAATTGCGCCGGGCTTCATTACTTCGTCGAGCGTCTTGAACACGGACTCTTTCACGCTCATTTCTTCGAACACGGCTTCGATCACCATGTCAGCGTCTTGGAGGTCAGCGTAGTTCAGCGTGGTGCTCAGCAGCGCCATGCGAGCGTCGAGCTTGTCTTGCTTGAGTTTGCCCTTCTTGACCTGCGCTTCGTAGTTCTTTCGGATGATGCTCACGCCCTTGTCGAGCGCGTCTTGCTTCATCTCGAGCATCACCACCGGGAGCCCAGCGTTCAAGAAGTTCATCGCGATGCCGCCGCCCATCGTGCCGGCGCCGATCACGGCGATTTTCTTCACGTCACGCACCGGCGTGTCGGCCGGCACATCGAGGATCTTGCTCGTGGCGCGTTCGGCCATGAAAGCATGACGCAGCGACTTGCACTCAGGCGTGAACATCAAACCCGTGAAGATCTCGCGCTCAAGCCTCATGCCTTCGTCAAACTTCAAACGCAGAGAACCCGCGACTGCTTCAACGCACTTCAGCGGAGCGGGGAGGTTCTTAGACATGCCGCCGACCATGTTCTTCACGAACTGAACATAAGCTTCGGCATTCGGGTGCGAAACCTCCAGGTCTCGCACCCGCGGCAGCGGATGGTCGGCCTTCGCGTGGAGCTCAGCGATCTCAGCCGCATAGGCCAGCGTGCCGGTCATCAAGTCGCCTTCAATGATTTTCTGGAACAGCTTCTGGCCCGGCGCCATGGCGAGCAACTCGCTCTTCACCGGCTCGCCGCTCACGATCATGTTCATTGCGTTCTCGACCCCGATCACACGCGGCAAGCGCTGGGTACCGCCGGCCCCGGGGATCAGGCCGATCTTCACCTCGGGCAGCCCGACCAGCGTGCCGGGCGAGGCCACGCGGTAGTGGCAGCCGAGCGCCAGTTCCAGGCCGCCGCCCATCGCCACGCTGTGCAAGGCTGCAACGATCGGTTTGGCAGAAGCTTCGAGCGCAAGGATCACGCTGATCAGGTTCGGTTCCGCAAGCGCCTTGGGGCTGCCGAACTCGCGAATGTCGGCACCACCGGAAAACGCCTTGCCCGCCCCTGTGATCACAATCACCTTCACCGCCTCATCGACCAATGCACGGTCCAGACCCGTCGTGACGCCGAGGCGCGTTTCGTAACCCAGGCCGTTGACCGGCGGGTTGTTCAACGTGATGACTGCGACGTTGCCGCGAAGTTCGTAAGTGGCGCTCATGCGTTTTCTCCGGAAAAATTCTGCAGAATTACGAAAATAAGAACGACCGTTCTATCTTAGGCCGCGACCCAAAGAAGGCGCTGTCCCGACCGCAACAAGGCCCGTTGTGCCGATGGTTCGTGTGCTCACACTTCGAGCCACTCCTTGCGAATATAGGCGTCTGCACGCAGCGAAGACGGCGTGCCTTCGAAAACAATGCTGCCGTGGCCCATCACGTAGCAGCGCTCTGAAATTTGCAGCGCAATGGTCAGTTTCTGTTCGACCAGCAGCACCGACACGCCGCGCTCCTTCAGCGTCTTCAGATACTCACCAACGAGCTCGACTACTTTCGGCGCCAGGCCTTCGGTGGGCTCGTCGATCATGATCAGATCGGGGTCGCCCATCAGCGTGCGGCACAGCGTGAGCATCTGCTGCTCGCCCCCCGACAGCACGCCAGCCTCGGTGTGCTCACGCTCCTTCAGGCGAGGGAACATGCGGTACATGTCGCCGAACGACCAGCGCGGCTTTTTTTTTCCGCGCTTCTCGCCCAGCTGCAGGTTCTGGTGCACCGTGAGCTTGGGGAAGATGTCGCGGTTTTCGGGCACATAGCCAATGCCACTGTGCGCGATGTCAAACGCTTGGCTGCCGAGGATCTCCTGGTCGCGGAACTTGACCGAACCTTCGCCCACAACCAGCCCCATGATTGTTTTGACCGTGGTCGAGCGGCCGGAGCCGTTGCGCCCGAGCAGTGCCACGATCTCGCCTTCGCCGACCCTCAGGTCCACGCCTTGAAGAATGTGGCTCTTGCCGTAGTAGGCGTGCAAGCCGCTGAGTTCAAGCATCAGTGTCCCGCCTCTGCGGCCTGTTGGTCAGCCAGCACCGAACCGAGGTAAGCCTCCTGCACGCGCGGGTTGGCACGCACTGCATCGGGCAAGTCAAACGCGATGACCTCGCCGTACACCAGCACCGCGATCTTGTCGGCCAGGCCGAAGACCACGCCCATGTCGTGCTCGACCGTGAGCAGCGTCTTGCCGACCGTGACCTCGCGGATCAGGTCTACGAAACGCGCAGTTTCGCTCTTGCTCATGCCTGCGGTGGGCTCGTCGAGCAAAACGACGTCGGCTCCACCGGCTATGGTCAACCCGATCTCCAGCGCACGCTGCTCGGCGTAGGTGAGATTCATCGCCAGCGTGTCGCGCTTGCGGCCGAGTTTGATCATCTCAAGCAGCTCATTGGCGCGCTGGTTGGCATCGTTCAGGCCGGCGAGGAACTTCCAGAACGAGTACTTGTAGCCCATCGACCACAGCACACCGCAGCGCAAGTTCTCGAACACCGAGAGCCGGCTGAAAATGTTGGTGATCTGGAAGCTGCGCGCAAGACCGCGGCGGCTGATCTCGTATGGCGTCAGCCCGGCGATGTTCTGCCCATTCAGCAATATCTCGCCGCTGGTAGCGGCGAAGCGCCCGCTGATGAGGTTGAACAGCGTTGACTTGCCCGCGCCGTTGGGCCCGATGATGGCCACGCGCTCGCCGTGGGCAACGGCCAGGTTGGTGCCGCGGATGATCTCGGTCTTGCCGAAGGACTTGCGCAGATCCTTCAGCTCAACGGCGTGGTGCGAAGAAGTGCTCATGCCACCTCCCGCGCTCGGATCGCCGCCTCGATCTGGCCTTGCACTTCGCCCCAGTGCCCGGCAAAACGCCGCCGCGTGATCTCGAACAACACGAAGCCGACGGCGCCCAGCGCCGAGGCACCCAGCCAACTGCCAAGCGACTTGGCGTCGAGCTCGACACCCATGAAACGCAGCACCGGCCCCAAGGCCTCGTTGAGCTGCAAGTGATAGACCATCTCGATCATTGCCGAGACTCCGCAGAAGGTGGCGATGCCCGTGAGCGCCAGCAAGGCATACCAACCAAGCAGCCCCTTCAGCTTGCCGAACATGTAGACACGCACGTTCATCATGATCAGGCTCGCGATGCCGCCAGGCGCATACATCACCATCAGCAAGAACGCGAGGCCGAGATACAGCAGCCAGGCCTTGGTGAATTCAGAAAGCAGCACGAACGCCACCACCATCAGCACCGCACCGATGATCGGACCGAAGAAGAAGGTCGCGCCGCCTAGAAAGGTGAAGAGAAGGTAGGCGCCGGACCGCCCCGCGCCGACAACTTCGGCGGTGGCAATCTCGAAGTTCAACGCGTACATGCCACCGGCAACACCCGCAAAAAACCCGGCGATGATGAACGAGATGTAGCGCACCCGCTGCGTGTTGTAGCCAATGAACGCGACCCGCTCGGGGTTGTCGCGCACGGCGTTGAGCATGCGCCCGAGCGGCGTGCGCGTGAAGGCGTACATCAGCGCGGTGCAGACGATGGTGTAGAGCGCGATGAGGTAGTACACCTGGATCTGCGGGCCGAAGGTGATGCCGCTCGCGCCCTTACCGACGACGCGGTTCGCCGACACGCCAGCCTCGCCGCCGAAGAACTCCGGGATCATCAGCGACATCGCGAACACCAGCTCGCCGATGCCCAGAGTGATCATCGCAAAGGTGGTGCCCGACTTCTTGGTCGTGACAAAACCGAGCAGCACCGCGAAGCCCAGGCCCGCCGCCCCGCCCACCAGCGGGATCAAACTCACCGGCACCGGGAAGCTGCCGCGACCCGCCGCGTTCAGGGCATGAATGGCCACATACGAGCCCAGGCCCGAGTACACAGCATGGCCAAAGCTGAGCATGCCGCCTTGGCCCAGCAGCATGTTGAATGACAGGCAGGCAACGATTGCGATGCCGATTTGCGACAGCATCGTGACCGCCAGGCCACTCGTGAAGATTTGCGGCGCCACCACCCACCCGAGCACGAACACACCCCAGATGATCAGGTTGCGGGGCCCGAGGGCGCCAAATTGGTTGGCTGAGTTTTTCATGCGTCAGCTCTCGCGCCGGCCCATCAGGCCCTTGGGCCTGAAAACCAAGATCAGCACCAGAAACAGGTACGGCAGGATCGGCGCCACCTGCGACAGCGTGAGCTTGAGCAGGGAGTTGTTGGCGGCGCCGGCCGAGGGAGTGAGGCCAAGACCCTTGAGCGCGCTGAGCAGCGAATAGTCGAGCGCCACCGCGAAGGTCTGCAACACACCGATCAGAAGCGACGCCAAAAACGCTCCCGCCAACGAGCCCATGCCACCGACAACGACCACGACGAAGATCACCGAGCCGACGGTGGCGGCCATCGCTGGCTCAGTCACAAAGGTACTGCCGCCGATCACGCCAGCCAAGCCCGCCAGGCCGGCACCGGCGCCGAAGACCAACATGAACACGCGTGGCACGTTGTGGCCGAGCGCCTCGACCATTTCGGGGTGGGTGAGCGCACTTTGGATCACGAGGCCGATGCGGGTGCGCGTGAGCATCAGCCACAAGGCCACCAACATCACAAGCGCGATGAACATCATGAATCCGCGGGTGGCGGGGAACGGCGAGCAAACGATGCGCACCGCAGCATCGGCACTCGCGCAACTCGCCGGTGGCGCCGCACCCCAGAGCAGGCGCATGCCATCGACCGACGACGTGACGAGCGTGAACACCGGCCCGCGCAAAAGCTCGGGCGGCTGGAATGCCACCGCCGTGCGGCCCCAGATCAGCTGCACCAGTTCAAGCGCCACGTAGGAAAGGCCGAAAGTGATCAGCAATTCGGGCACGTTGCCAAACCGGTGGACTCGGCGCAGGCAGTATTTCTCGAAGGCCGCGCCCAGGCCGGCCACCACCAGTGGCGCGAGCACGAGCCCAGGCCAGAAACCGGCCACCCGCGCGATCGAAAACCCCACGTAAGCGCCGACCATGTAGAAGCTCGCGTGGGCGAAGTTCAGCACGCCCATCATGCTGAAGATCAGCGTGAGCCCCGAACTCAGCATGAACAGCAACAGCCCGTAGCTCAGGCCGTTGAGCATTGAAATCGTGAAGAACTCCATCGCGAGGCGTCAGTTCCGGGGCTGGTGATGGACGAGGCCGACCGGGTCATCGCCGGCGGCCCCACAGCGCCGCTTGGAAGAAGCTTGATCAGCCGCCGGCGGGGCGCGTCATCTCGCAACTCGTTGGCGTGCTTGAAACATACGACGCGTACTCCGCTACAGGTGCCAGCGTCATCCCGGTCTTCTCGGGCGTGTAGGGATACTTGGCGCTGGCCTTTTCCCAAACCGTCATGTAGAGCGGCTGCTGCAACTGATGGTCAGCTTTGCGCATCTCGATCTCGCCGCCATAACTGCTCTTGACCTTTAAGCCTTCGAGCGCGAACGCAACCTTGACGGAATCGGTGCTCTTGGCCTTGGTCATTGCCGCGACAAGCACCTCATAGATGCGTGCAATCTGCATCGTGCTCAAGTCCTCAGAGAACTTTGTCTGGAACTCTTTCATCCACGCGCTCATCTGCCCACCCATGTTGTAGTGGTTGTTGGCGATTTGATAGATCTGCCCGGCGCCGTTGGTTCCCACGGCGGTCGGGGTTCCCGGTGCGCCAAGATAGTAGGTGTAGAACTTGCCAGTGAAGCCACCTTCGTTGGCAGCCTTCAGCATCAGCGAGAGGTCTGTCCCCCAGTTGCCCGTGATGACGGTGTCGGCACCTGATGCCTTAATCTTCGCGATGTAGGGCGCGAAATCGCGCACCTGGGCGAGCGGCGTCAGGTCTTCGCCGACAACCTGGATGTCGGGCCGCTTACGCGCAAGGTTCTCTTTCGCAAACTTGGCCACCTGCTGGCCGTGCGAGTAGTTCTGGTTCAGGAGAAATACCTTCTGAATTTCCGTCCTGTCCTTCATGAAAGTCGTCATGGCTTCGATCTTCATCGACGTGTCTGCGTCAAAACGGAAGTGCCAGAAACTGCACTTGCTGTTCGTCAAGTCCGGGTCGACTGAGGTGTCGTTCAGAAAGACGATCTCCTTGCCCGGGTTGCGCTCGTTGTGCTTGTTGATCGCGTCGAGCAACGGCACAGCGACGGACGAGCCGTTGCCCTGCACGACGTACCGAATGCCCTGATCAATGGCCGACTTCAGCAGATTCAGGCTTTCCGTTGGGCTGAGCTTGTTGTCAACGCCGATCACCTCAAACTTGACGCCCGCCGAATTGTTCGCGTTGAACTTTTCCGCGAAGAACTGCATGCTCTTGAGTTGGTTCGTGCCGATCGGGCCCATCAGGCCGGTGAGAGGGTCAATCCACATGATCTTGACCGTCTGGCCAGCGAGTGGCTTGACCTGAGCCAGTGCTGAGCCGGCAAAAGCAACCAATGCGGCTCCCACTGTCAGGCTGAAAAGGCTGCGGATGAGTGAGGTGTTTTTCAACTTCATGGCGATGTCTCCTGCTACAAAAAGTAAACGGCTCGACACTAACGGATGCGTGCAGCCGCCGGTTACAGGGACTACCCCGAAGACGTTTTTCTGCCCGCGACCGGCTCGACACGAGCCCACCGCAGTCCCAGCGGCGCTCGGGGGCATGCCACCGCGCCAATCCCCTCCGTGCCGAATCGGCTGGGCGATCACTACACTCGGCGCCATGAGCATCGTCCTGAATGACGCCGCGGCCGACGCTGCGAGCGCCAAACGGCAACAGACCTGGCCGAATCGATTCCTCGAGCTGGGCTCGGCCTTCTTCACGCCTTGGCCTGCCGAGCGACTGCCCGAACCGCATTGGGTGGCACGCAGCGACGCGTGCGCCGAACTCCTCGGCCTACCGGGCGACTGGTGGCAGCGCGCCGACCTGAACGCTCTTGAGGTGCTGAGCGGCAACGCTCTCTGGCCCGGTATGAGCACGCTCGCAAGCGTCTACAGCGGACACCAGTTTGGTGTGTGGGCTGGGCAGCTCGGCGACGGCCGCGCGCTCTGGCTCGGCGAGATCGCCGCACCGCATGGCCCGATGGAGTTGCAGCTCAAGGGCGCCGGGCGCACGCCCTACTCGCGCATGGGCGACGGCCGCGCTGTGCTGCGTTCATCGATCCGCGAGTTCCTGTGTTCAGAAGCGGTGCAGGCCTTGGGCATCCCAAGCACGCGCGCGCTGTGCGTGACCGGGTCGCCGCTGCCGGTGCGGCGCGAGCAGATCGAGACCGCAGCGGTACTCACTCGTGTAGCACCGAGCTTTATCCGCTTCGGGCACTTCGAACATTTCTCACACCACGACCAGCATGCCGAGTTAAGACAGCTGGTCGACTTCGTCATCGCGCACCACTACCCCGCCTGCCGCGAGGCCACCCAACCAGTCGCAGCACTTTTAGAGCAGGTGACTCTGCGCACCGCCGAGCTGATGGCCGATTGGCAAGCGGTGGGTTTCTGCCACGGCGTGATGAACACCGACAACATGTCGATCCTCGGCCTGACCATCGACTACGGCCCGTTCGGCTTTCTCGACGTCTTCGACCCGGGCCACGTCTGCAACCACTCCGACCACCAGGGCCGCTACGCCTGGGCGCGCCAACCAAACGTGGGGTTCTGGAACCTGCACGCGCTGGCGCACGCGCTGCTGCCTTTGATCGGCGATTCCGATGTGGCTCTGGCGGCCATCGAAACCTACACAGCGGTGTACTCGCAGGCGATGCTCAGGCGTTGGTCGGCCAAACTCGGGCTGGCGATAAGGCGCGAAGGCGACCAGACGCTGATCGACGATCTGCTCAAGCGCATGGCTGCCGACAAGGCCGATTTCACGATCACCTTCCGCCGCCTGGCAACATTCAACAGCGCGCCCGGCGCGCCAAACGACGCGCTGCGTGACCTGTTCCTCGACCGAGAGGCTTTCGACGCCTGGGGACTTCGCTACGCCGAGCGGCTGCGCAGCGAAGGACGCACAGATGCCGAACGGGCCTTGCGCATGAACTGCAGTAACCCCAAGTTCGTACTGCGAAACCACCTGGCCGAAGTGGCCATCCAAAAAGCACAGATTGGCGACTTCGGCGAGGTCGAGCGGCTTTTGAAAGTTCTGCAGCGGCCGTTCGACGAATTTCCGGCTGACGCAACCGCGGCTGATGCCGGCTTCCCGCCCGAATGGGCTCAGACGATCGAGGTGTCTTGTTCATCATGACTGCTACTGACGGCAAAGACTACAAAGTCAAGAAGACCGACGCCGAGTGGCGTGCCCAGCTCGACCCGATGCAGTTCGCAGTGGCGCGCAAAGCCGCCACCGAGAGCCCTTTCAGCGGCAAGTACTGGGACCACTGGACTGACGGCAACTACAACTGCGTGGGATGCAATACCCCGCTGTTCAAGTCAGACACGAAGTTCGATGCCGGGTGCGGCTGGCCAAGCTACTTTGAGCCGATCAACAGCGAAGTTGTCGAGCGCATTGTTGACAAGACCCACGGCATGGTGAGGGTAGAAGTGCGCTGCAACAACTGCGGCTCTCATCTCGGGCATGTTTTTGAGGACGGTCCTGAGCCAACCGGCGAACGGTTTTGCATCAACTCGGCCGCGATAGACTTCGCCCCGAAATAACTTGCAAAGCGGCCAGCGCGGCTGCTGGCGCGCTACGGACGATTCATGAAGCTTCTGCTCGACTTTTTGCCCCTGCTGCTCTTCTTCGGCACATTCAAGTATGCCGAAGGCCACAAGGACTGGGCCGCCGGCTTCGCCACTGAATACCTCAGCGGCGTCGTCTCTGGTGGCTCAGTCGGCGTGGACGAAGCGCCGGTGCTGCTCGCCACCGTGGTGGTAATCATCGCCACCCTGGTGCAGATCGGCGTGATTTTCGCGCGCGGCAAGAAACCCGACCTGATGCTTTGGATCGCCTTCGTCTTGGTGGTGGTGCTCGGTGGCGCCACTGTCTGGTTCCACAACGCTACCTTTATAAAGTGGAAGCCGAGCGTTCTGTATTGGGCGATGGGTTCAACCTTCTGGGTCAGCCAGGTGTTTTTCCGCAAGAACCTGCTTCAGTCGCTGATCGGTGACCAACTCGAACTGCCGACCAGCGTTTGGCAGCGGCTGAACGTTGCATGGGTCGTTTTCTTCGGGCTGATGGGTCTGCTGAACCTGTACGTTGCCTACAGTTTTTCCACCTCGACGTGGGCCACCTTCAAGGCCTTCGGCGCAACCAGTCTGATGCTCGTGTTCATGCTCGGCCAGGGCTTGTACTTGAGCCGCCATCTCAAGCCCGACACCGAAGGCGCCGCCGCGTCCGATCAATCGCCATGAGGTATTGCCAATGAGCGTGCATGCGGCCGAGATCGAATCCGAATTACGTTCGGCCTTGCAGCCGCTGGAGATGCACGTGCAAGACGACAGCCACCTTCACGCTGGCCACGCCGGTGCGCTTGAAGGGCGCCACTTCAGCGTGCGCGTGGTCAGCGAAAGCTTCAACGGGTTGTCGCGTCTTGCGCGGCATCGCCTCGTATATGATTGTTTGAGCGTGCTCATGCAGCGCGGCATACACGCTCTCGCCATCGATGCCCGCGCCCCAAACGAACCCTGATTAGCGCCCACCGATCCGCCCGACCACAGGTCTTGGGCTCGGCGTCGGCTAGACCCCTCCACCCGCATTTTTTTCGTTGAAAGGCCCCTGCCCATGAAGAAGAGTTTTTTCGCCAATGCCCCGCGACTTGTGGTTCTTTGTGCCGCTTTGGCGCTGCCGCTCGCGGCCCAGGCGCAGAACATCGCGATCGTGAACGGCAAGGCCGTACCCAAGGCACGCGTGGATGCATTCATCAAGCAGATCCAGGCCCAGGCCGCGGCTCAGAACCAGCAACTGCCACCCGACCTCGACGTTCGGGTGCGCGACAAGGTCGTGCTGGATGAGATCTTCGCCCAAGAAGCCGAGAAGCGCGGCCTGGCCGGCTCGGCCGAATACAAACAGCAGATGGAGCAGGCGCGTCAGGCCGTGCTGATGCAGGCACTGATGGCCGACCAGGCCAAAAAGAGCAAAGTGACCGACACAGAGATCCAGGCCGAGTACGACAAAGTCAAGACCCAGTCGAGCGGCACCGAATACCGTGCGCGCCACATCCTGGTCGAAAAAGAAGAAGAAGCCACGGCACTGATCAAGCAGATCAAGGCCGGTGGCAATTTCGAAGAGCTGGCCAAGAAGAACTCTAAAGACACCGGCTCGGGCGCCAACGGCGGCGACCTGGACTTCGCAGCCCCTGGCGGCTTTGTTCCAGAGTTCTCGCAAGCCATGGTCAAGCTCAAGAAAGGCGAGATGACGCAAGAGCCGGTGAAGACACAGTTCGGCTACCACATCATCAAGCTCGAAGACACGCGAGAGGCCACGTTCCCGCCGTTCGAAGAAGTCAAGGCGCAGCTCAAGCAGCGCCTGGACCAGCAAAAAATGGCTTCGTTCCGCGACGAGATTCGGGCCAAAGCGAAGACAGACTACAAGTTCACGAACTAAGCGCTTCGGGAATAGAACGCTTCGCTGTACTTTCAAGGGCGCCGTTGGCGCCCTTGTTCTATTTAGGTGGTCGCTTCGACTTCGACGCGTCCGGCTTCGATCCGCAGTTGGCGGTCGCAGCGCGCTGCAATGCTTCGGTCGTGGGTGACGAGCACCAGGGTGGTTCCGGCCTCTCGGTTCAGGTCGAACATCAGCGCCATCACCGTTTCACCGGTCGCGAAGTCGAGGCTGCCGGTGGGTTCATCGGCCAGCAGCAAGGCTGGCTTCACAACGAACGCGCGGGCCAGCGCCACACGCTGCTGCTCGCCACCCGACAGCACTCTGGGGTAGTGGCGCAGCCGCTCGCCGAGACCCACACGTTTGAGCATCTCGGTGGCCATGGCGCGCGCATCTTTGCGGCCCTGCAGCTCCAGGGGCAGCATCACGTTTTCCAGCGCATTCAGGTTGCCGAGCAACTGGAAACTCTGGAACACGAACCCCACCTTGGCTGCACGAACGGCCGCGCGAGCGTCTTCGTCGATGGCGAACAAGTCGGTGCCGGCCAGCTTCACGGTGCCGGTGGTCGGCGTGTCCAACCCGGCAATGATCGACAACAGCGTGCTCTTGCCCGAACCCGAAGCGCCCACGATGGCCGCAGACTGACGTGCGGCCAGGGTGAAATCGATCTCATGGAGAATCGTTAAGGTGCCGGTGGAGTCTTTGACTTTTTTGGTGACACGCTCGACTGCAATGATGGGTTCAGAAGACATGAATGAGCTTGTGCTTTCTTCGAGGAGATCGGCGCGCCGCCAATGGCTCGCAGACTGTAGCGCGCTTGCACTCGCAGCGGCCTTAAGCCCGCCCTTGGCCACACAAGCGCAGGCTGCAAGTACAGCCAAAGCCGCAGTGTCCGCGGACAAGGTGGTGTTGGTGGTCGGCGATAGCCTCTCGGCGGAATATGGTCTGAGGCGCGGCAGCGGCTGGGTCGCGTTGCTCGAATCACGCATCGCGCAGAAGAAGATCGCGGCCAGCGTAGTCAACGCAAGCATCAGTGGCGACACCACCTCGGGCGGCCGCTCGCGCTTGCCGCAGTTGCTGCGCCTGCACCGGCCCGCGGTGGTTGTGCTTGAACTCGGTGGCAACGATGCCTTGCGCGGCCTGCCACTCGACACCAGCCGCGACAATCTCGCGCAGATGGCCAGGTCTGCAAGCGCGGCGGGCGCCAAGGTGCTGGTGCTGGGTGTGCAGGTGCCGCCGAACTACGGGCGCCAGTACACCGACCAGTTTTTCGCCGTGTTCGGCAGTGTCGCGCGGGCCGAAGGCACGGCGCTTGTGCCCTTCATGCTCAAGGGCGTGGCCGATGGGCCGCAGTCGGCTGAGATGTTCCAGCCGGACCGCATTCACCCGAAGGCCACGGCGCACCCGCTGATCCTCGACAACGTGTGGCCGGCGCTGGAGCCTTTGCTGCGCTAATTTGGGCGCAGGGCCCTCAGTTGTCTTTTCGGTCGGCGCGGTCGCGTCCCTGTTTCTCGTCGCGGCGTTCTTCACGTGCAGCTTCGGCGCGGGCGCGTTGCGGCGGCTCGGGTCGCCGCGCATCTGGCGCCGCGGCCCGCTGCGCTTCGGCGGTGGCCCTGGCCGGCGGGTCGGCTGGTCTGGGCGGCACGGGTTGTTCCGCGCGCTGCGGTGGCCGCGGCGGCTCCGAGCGCACAGGTGGCGCCACCGACTGCGCTCGTGCCGTAGGCGGTACAGGCTGTGGCTGCGCCGCCGAGCGAACCGGCGCCACGGCACCAGGTGCAGGTGCAGGCAGGATCTCGCGCACCGGCCCGCGGCGGTCGTCGCCAGCGCCGGAGCGACGCGGTGGCGGCTCGTTCGCCGGCCGCGCTGCGGGTCCGGCGTGGGCGGGCGGCGCATTAGGGCTGCCTACAACTGCTGGCGCGACGATGCTGCCGGCAGCTGCTCCCGCTGGCCGGTTGGGTGAAGAATCGGCCCGCGTCGCTTCTTCACGCTGCTGACCAGGCGGCCGGCGGTCGTCACGACCAGACCGATCACTTCGTTCACCTCGGTCCGCACCACGCCCAACGCCCAGCGCTTGCCCCGGCGCCCGGCCTGCGTCGCTGCCACGCGGCGACACGCCCTCGCGGAGCAAACTTGAATTGCCCGCCTGGCCAGGGGGCAGGGCCACTGCGCGACGCTCGTTTGCTTGCGCCGGTGCGATCGGAGCACTGATCGGTGCGATGACCACCGCCTCGCCACGGCGCGGGTCGCGGCTCATGTTGCGCACCCAGGCCGTGTCGCGCAACTGTGCTGCCGCCGGTGCGACGGGCTGGCGAGACGTCATCACCCCGGTGGGCACGATCGTCATCGCGTTCGGAAAGCGCCGGTTGCTGAACTCGCGCGGTGCCTGCGGGTTGTTGACCGCGGTGGTGATGCTGTTGACGTTCGTGACATGCGTGACGTTGATGTTCTGCACGTAGACCTGGCTGACGCTGTAGCTCGGCACGTAGACCTCGCTCGGTGCGAGCGGGAACCACCCCACGACCGGACCGCCACCGATGTTGATCGACACGCTCACGCGCGGCCCGCCAACCCACGCCACCAGCGCCGGCGCATAAACGGGTCGAGCCACGCGCGTGCCCGGGGCCCAACACCAGGCGTCGCGGTAGTAGACCCAGCGGCCGTAGTGAAACGGCGCGAAGCCCCAAGGTGCGTCGTCGACCCAGGTCCATCCCCACGGCCGCACGTTGATCCAGTGCCCGGTGCTGTAGGGCGCCCAGCCGACCGCCACGCCACGAGGGACCCACAACGCACCGTATTCGGTGTTTTGGTCCCAGCTGCCGTAGCGGTCGAGTTCTTCGACGCCGGTCATCTCGGTTGATACATAGCGCGGCGCAACGACCCGATCGGCCAAGCGATCACGCTCGCCGTTCCAACCTGCGAAAGCGTCGCTCACAGGCGAGCTGAGGCTGTATTGGGCCGCGTTGTTCGAATCGAGCCAAAACTCAGCGCGCTGGCCCTGGTTGACGGTGAGCGCGCTGTTGACGCCTTCGTAAACCGCCTGACCGGAGTAGACAGTGAGGTGGCTTGCCGCTCGGTCCCGGTCCCGGTCAATGCGGTAGCGGCCAGCGCGTTGCAGCACGAAGCGGCCGTCGTCGGTTTGCACTTCGACCTCGCCAGCGTCGCTGCGGTTGCGAAGCCGCGCGCTCATGTTGCCGCGATGCAGCTGCAGCGAGGTGTTGCTGTCATCAAGTTGAACCACTTCGAGTTCCGACGACGCATCGAGCCGCAGGGTGGTCGAACCCACCTGCAGCTCAGCGCGCGCGCCGGGGTCGGTGGCCAGGCGATCACCGCTGGTGATCGGCCGGTTGCGGCTGGCACTGACCCACTCTGCGGTGTCGGGGCTGTAGAGCCAAACCTGCCCGTTCAGCTCGGAAAGTCGCGCCACGCGGCCCGGCGGGTCGGCTTGGCCAGTCGTCTGAGCGCGGGCTTCAATGGCCAGTGACAGGCTGACAGCGGTGATGACGAGCGAGCCCATCAGGCCGAAGAATCGTCGCGGTGTGAAGGTCATGGTGTTGGACTCCTGAGGTGCTTTTCACTACAGCCGATATGGCACCGGCTCGCGCAAGCATCCTGCTCCGACTCAACGCCGCTGACGAACGTTCCGCCGACCTGAAAGACGTAGGAGAAACGCTCGTTTACACAACAGGCGCGCTGCCGCTCCTTGGATTAACGAGGCTGGCGATCTAAGAGGGTCAAAAAAACCCTAATCGTCGTCGCCGGCGTCGAGCCCGGGAAACAGCACGCTCGTGAAGCCGAAGCGGCTGAAGTCGCGAATTCTCATCGGGTAGAGCTTGCCAATCAGGTGATCGCACTCGTGCTGCACCACGCGAGCGTGGAAGCCCTCGGCCTCGCGCTCGATCCGCTGGCCCTGCGGATCGAACCCGGTGTAGCGGATCCGCGCAAAACGTGGCACCACGCCGCGCAGGCCGGGCACCGACAGGCACCCTTCCCACCCCTCGTCTTCGTCATCGGCCAGCGGCGAGATGACTGGGTTGATCAGCACCGTTTCGGGCACCGACGGCGCGTCCGGGTAGCGCGTGTTCTGCTTGAAGCCAAAGATCACCAGCGCCAAATCCACGCCGATCTGCGGCGCGGCCAAACCGGCGCCGTTGACCGCGTGCATGGTCTCGAACAGGTCAGCGATCAACCCGTGCAACTCAGGCGTATCGAAATCGCGCACCGGGGGCGCCACACGCAGCAGGCGCGGGTCGCCCATTTTCAAGATCGCTCGAACCGTCATGCCGCCAAACCCGCGAATGCCTTGATGACTTCGGCTGGCGCCTGCACCAGTTCGATCAGCACCCCTTCGCCGCCGACCGGGAACTCGTCGTTGCTCTTCGGGTGCACGAAGCAGATGTCAAAGCCCGCCGCGCCCTTGCGGATGCCGCCCGGGGCAAAGCGCACGCCGTTGGCGCCGAGCCAGTCCACGGCGCGCTGCAGGTCGTCGATCCACAGGCCGATGTGGTTCAGCGGGGTCGTGTGCACCGCCGGCTTGCCATTCAGATTGATCGGCTCCATCAGGTCGACTTCGACCTTGAAGGGGCCGGCGCCCATCGTGCAGATGTCTTCGTCAACGTTCTCTCGCTCCGAGCGGAAGTTGCCGGTGACCTCCAACCCGAACTTCTCGACCCACAGGGTGCGCAGGCGCGCTTTGCTCGCCCCGCCAATCGCCACCTGCTGAATGCCCAGCACCTTGAACGGTCTTGCGCTCATCGCCACCCCCTCACTCAAATTCCATGATGACCTGATCGACCGAGAGGCTCTCGCCCTTCGCGGCCGTCACGCTCGCGACGACACAGTCTTGCGAGGCGACGAGTATGTTCTCCATCTTCATGGCCTCGATCACCGCGAGCTTTTCGCCGGCCCGCACCGCTTGCCCCGGTTTCACCGCAACGTCGACCAGCAGGCCCGGCATCGGCGAGATGAGGAACTTCGACAGATCGGGCGGCGCCTTGAACGGCATCAACGCATTCAGCTCTGCCGCGCGTGGCGAAAGCACGCGCACCTCGACCTGCGCGCCGTGGTGGGTGACGCGGTAAGCGAGCATGAGCCGCTCGACCTGCGCGCTGAACGGCGCGTTGTCGACAAAACCGTGCACCGCCACGTCGCGCAGCGGCCCGGTGAAACGGATCGCGTATGCGCGGCCAGCAACGTTCACATGGAACACATCTTCCGCCGCACGAACCTGCGCTGCAGTCTCACGCCTCACACCGAATGCATCGGTTTGCACGACGACGAAATCTTCACCGACCTGCAGCTCGTGGCCCGGCAGTTGCCCGCTGATGCCGGCCGAGCGAGCGAGGAGGCGGCGGTTCGTTGCAGCGGCCAAGGCCAGCAGGAAAGCCGGATCGTCGTGTTTCACTGAAGCACGCGTGAAGCCTTTCGGGTAGTGCTCGGCGATGAAGCCAGTGTTGAAGTCGCCCGACGCGAACTTGGGGTGGGCGAGCAGCGCCGCCTGGAACGGAATGTTGCTAGAGATGCCCTGGATCACGAACGCATCGAGCGCACTACGCAGCTTCTTGATCGCTCCTTCGCGATCAGCAGCGTGCACGATCAGCTTGCAGATCATCGAGTCGTAAAACACCGAGATTTCGCCGCCCTCGTACACACCGGTGTCGACCCGCACGCCCCCGTCGAGCGGCACCGGAAGCGCCGCGTGCATCGTCTGCAGCGGCGGCTCGAACGCGACCAGCCGGCCAGTGCTCGGCAGAAAGCTGCGCAGCGGGTCTTCGGCGTTGATTCGGCACTCCATCGCCCAGCCCTTGCGCGCGACCTGCGCTTGAGTGAAAGCAAGGCGCTCGCCAGCCGCCACGCGGATCATCTGCTCTACAAGGTCGAGCCCCGTGATGCACTCCGTCACCGGGTGCTCAACCTGAAGCCGGGTGTTCATCTCAAGGAAGTAGAAGCTCTTGTCCTTGCCGACCACGAACTCAACCGTGCCGGCCGACTGGTAGTTCACCGCCTTGGCCAAGGCAACCGCCTGCTCGCCCATCGCCTTGCGCGTGACGTCGTCGAGGAACGGGCTCGGCGCTTCTTCTATGACCTTCTGATGGCGACGCTGAATCGAACACTCTCGCTCCCACAGATACACGCAGTTGCCATGGGCGTCTCCGAGCACCTGAATTTCGATGTGGCGCGGGTCCTCGACGAACTTCTCGATGAACACACGGTCGTCGCCGAAACTGTTGCGCGCTTCGTTGCGGCACGAGGTGAAACCTTCGAAGGTTTCCTTGTCGTTGAAGGCCACACGCAGGCCTTTGCCACCACCGCCGGCCGAGGCCTTGATCATCACCGGGTAGCCGACGCCCCGGGCAATTTCGACCGCCCGCTCGGCCGTCTCGATCGCGGCGTTGTGGCCAGGAATGGTGTTGACCTTCGCTGCCTCTGCCAGCTTCTTCGATTCGATCTTGTCACCCATCGCCGCGATGGAGGCGTGCTTCGGGCCGATGAAGGCGATGCCTTCCTCTTCCACTCGGCGCGAGAAAACAGCGTTCTCGCTCAGAAAACCGTAGCCCGGGTGCACGGCCTGCGCACCGGTCTCTTTGCAAGCCTCGATGATCTTGTCCATCACCAGGTAAGACTCGCGGCTCGGTGCAGGGCCGATGTAGACGGCCTCATCGGCAAGCTCCACGTGCAGCGCATCGCGGTCCGCGTCGGAGTAGACGGCCACCGTCTTGATGCCCATTTTTTTCGCCGTCTTGATGACCCGGCAAGCAATCTCGCCACGGTTTGCGATCAGGATCTTGGTAAACATGTTCTTGTTCTCCTGAGCCATCACAGCGGAATGTTGCCGTGCTTGCGCCACGGGTCGTCGACCTTCTTGTCGCGCAGCATCACCAGGGATCGGCAGATGCGCTTGCGCGTTTCATGCGGCTGAATCACGTCGTCGATGTAGCCCCGTGCGCTTGCGACGAAGGGGTTGGCGAATTTGGCCTTGTATTCAGCTTCGCGCGCGGCCAGCTTGGCTGGGTCACCCTTTTCTTCGCGAAAGATGATCTCGACCGCGCCCTTCGCGCCCATCACCGCTATCTCGGCGTTAGGCCACGCGAAGTTCACATCACCGCGCAGGTGCTTCGAGCTCATCACGTCGTACGCACCGCCATAGGCTTTGCGCGTGATCACGGTGACCTTCGGCACCGTGCATTCGGCGTAGGCGAAAAGCAGCTTTGCGCCGTGCTTGATGATGCCGCCATATTCCTGCGCGGTGCCGGGCATGAAGCCGGGCACGTCGACGAAGGTCAACACCGGGATGTTGAACGCGTCGCAAAAGCGCACGAAGCGCGCCGCCTTGATGCTGCTCTTGATGTCGAGGCACCCCGCCAGCACCAGTGGCTGGTTGGCGACGATGCCGACCGCCTGCCCGTCCATGCGACCGAAGCCGATGATGATGTTCTTCGCATAGTCGGGCTGCAGTTCGAAGAAATCGCCGTCGTCGACCGTCTTCACGATCAGCTCTTTCATGTCGTAGGGCTTGTTCGGGTTGTCGGGCACCAACGTGTCGAGCGACAGATCGCTGCGGTCTGCCGGGTCGCTCGACGGGCGCACCGGCGCCTTCTCACGGTTGTTCAACGGCAGGTAGTTGAAAAAGCGCCGTAGCATCGCAAGCGCATCCACGTCGTTGTCGAAGGCCAGGTCGGCGACACCGCTCTTCGTGGTGTGCGCCAAAGCGCCGCCCAGGTCTTCGGCCGTGACTTCCTCTTGCGTCACGGTCTTCACCACTTCGGGGCCAGTGACGAACATGTAGGAGCTGTCTTTGACCATGAAGATGAAGTCGGTCATGGCGGGTGAATAGACCGCACCGCCCGCACACGGTCCCATGATCATGCTGATCTGCGGCACCACCCCAGAGGCCATCACGTTGCGCTGAAAGACCTCGGCATAGCCGCCCAGCGAGGCCACGCCTTCCTGAATGCGCGCGCCGCCAGAGTCGTTCAGCCCGATCACCGGCGCACCGACCTTCATCGCTTGGTCCATCACCTTGCAGATCTTCTCGGCGTGAGCTTCGCTCAAAGCGCCGCCGAAGACCGTGAAGTCCTGGCTGAAGACGAAGACGAGCCGGCCGTTGATCATGCCGTAGCCGGTCACGACACCGTCGCCGGGGGGGCGATTGTCTTGCATGCCGAAGTCGTGGCATCGGTGCTCGACAAACATGTCCCACTCTTCAAACGTATCGGCGTCGAGCAGCAGCTCGATGCGCTCGCGAGCCGTGAGTTTGCCCTTGCCGTGCTGAGCGGCAATGCGCTTTTCGCCGCCACCCAAGCGCGCCTTGGCGCGCTTGGCTTCGAGTTGCTGAATGATGTCGTGCATAGCCGGTCTACCTCGATGAATTTTCGAAAAGGTTCAGCAAAGAGCGAGCGGCCGACGAGGGCGCAACACGCGCTTCGATCACGTCGCGAACCGTTGTTGGCAATGCGTTGCGCACGGCAGTGTGGTCGCGAAAGTCGGCGTTTAGACGGGCGTGCACGATGTCCCACATCCAGGCCAGCGCCTGCCGTTGCCGGCGCGTGTCGAACTCGCCCGTCGCGTGACGCTTGAGATGGAATTCTTCGACGCTGGACCAGAAAGCCTCGATGCCCTTGCTCTTGAGCGCGCTCATCTGCATCACGCGCGGCGACCAGTGCACCGCATCGCCATGCCCGCCGAACAGGCGCAGCGAACTCTTGATGTAGGCCTCGGCACGGTCCGCCGCACCAGGGTCGATGTCGGCCTTGTTGACAACGACCAGGTCGGCCAGTTCCATCACACCCTTCTTGATGGCCTGCAGATCGTCGCCGGCATTGGGCAACTGCAGCAGCACAAACATGTCAGTCATGCTGGCAACCGCCGTCTCGCTCTGGCCAACGCCGACGGTTTCAACGATCACCACGTCAAATCCCGCCGCCTCGCACACCAGCATCGCCTCGCGCGTTTTCTCGGCGACGCCACCGAGCGTTCCCGAGGCCGGGCTCGGGCGGATGTAAGCGGCCTCATGGGTCGACAACAGTTCCATGCGCGTTTTGTCGCCAAGGATCGAGCCGCCCGAAAGGCTGGACGACGGGTCGATGGCGAGCACGGCCACGCGGTGGCCTCTTTTGATCAACGCGAGGCCGAGGACTTCAATGAAGGTCGACTTTCCGACACCAGGGACGCCCGAGATGCCCAAGCGCATCGCCTTGCCGGTCTCGGGCAACAGCGCATTGAGCATCGCGTCGGCGCGCAGTCGGTGATCAACGCGGGTTGACTCCAGCAAAGTGATTGCTTTTGCCAAGGCTCGGCGCTTTGCATCGGGCTGGGAGCCCATCAACGCGGCGCGCAACGACTCATCGGCAGCGGTCATCAAAGAATCTCGAACGCGCGCCCGTCGGGCAACCGGTAGCGTGAGAAGTCGCGCATGTGCATCGTCATCACCGAGGTCACGCCGCTGGTGGCGGCGAGCCAGACCAGCGATGCGTCGGCGAAGTCCATCTCGGTTTGTAGCGACTCGGTGTAGTGCTTCATGAACGCAGCCATCTCTTCCAGGTCTTCTTACTTGAACGGGAACACCGCAATGCCGCCAGCCGCCACCCAGCGCAGCAGCGCGTAGCGCTGCGGCACGTCAAGCAGCTGGCTCGCTTCGGTGACGCAGGGCCAAGTGATGGCAAGCGACCAGAGCTCGTCACCAGCACGTTTGAACAAGGCGCGGCAGTGTGAGGCACGCGCTTGATCGGCGCCGAATCTCGACTCCCCAAAATGACAGGCCGTATTACGGAATCACTCAAAACTTTGACCGGTCAGGTGATCGCTTTGCGGATCTGTTCCAGCACATCTTTCGCGCTGACCGGGATCGGCGTGCCCGGGCCGTAAATGCCCTTCACACCCGCGGCATACAAAAAATCGTAGTCCTGCCGCGGGATCACGCCGCCGACGAAAACGATGATGTCGTCGGCACCCTGCGCCTTCAGCGACTCGATGATCGCCGGCACGAGCGTCTTGTGCCCGGCCGCGAGCGTACTCACGCCGACCGCGTGCACGTCGTTTTCAATCGCCTGACGGGCGCATTCTTCGGCAGTCTGGAACAGCGGACCCATGTCGACATCGAAACCGAGGTCGGCGAAAGCGGTGGCCACCACCTTGGCGCCGCGGTCGTGGCCGTCTTGCCCAAGCTTGGCGATCATCACGCGCGGGCGGCGGCCCTGCTCTTGCGCAAAGCTGTTGATCTCGGCCTTGAGCTGCTCCCAACCCTCGGCGCTGTCGTAGGCTGCTGCGTACACACCGGTCACCTTTTGCGTGTCGGCGCGGTGGCGCCCCCAGACTTTCTCCAACGCATCAGAGATCTCGCCGACGGTCGCGCGCAGGCGCACGGCCTTGATCGAAAGATCAAGCAGGTTGCCCTCACCGGACTCGGCGCAGGCCGTCAACGCATCAAGCGCCGCCTGCGTGGCGTTCGGGTCGCGTGCAGCACGCAGTGCTTTGAGCCGCGCGACCTGGGTCTCGCGCACCATCACGTTGTCGATGTCCAGGGTATCAATCGCCGCTTCGGTGCCCAGCCTGTACTTGTTGACGCCAACGATGACGTCTTTGCCCGAGTCGATTCGCGCCTGCTTCTCGGCCGCGCTTGCTTCGATTTTGAGCTTGGCCCAGCCACTGTCGACGGCCCTGACCATGCCGCCCAGCGCGTCAACCTCCTCAATGATCTTCCACGCCGCATCGGCCATGTCTTGCGTCAGCTTTTCCATCATGTAGCTGCCAGCCCAGGGGTCGACCACACTCGTGATGTGCGTCTCTTCCTGAATGATGAGTTGTGTGTTGCGGGCGATGCGCGCGCTGAATTCGGTGGGCAAGGCTATCGCCTCGTCGAGCGCGTTGGTGTGCAGCGACTGCGTACCGCCGAACACCGCCGCCATCGCCTCTATCGTGGTGCGCACCACGTTGTTGTACGGATCCTGCTCGGTCAGCGACCAGCCCGAGGTCTGGCAATGCGTGCGCAGCATGAGGCTCTTCGGGTTCTTCGCGTCGAAGCCCTTCATGATCTTCCACCACAACAGCCGCGCCGCGCGCATCTTGGCCACCTCAAGGTAGAAGTTCATGCCGATGGCCCAGAAGAAGCTCAGGCGGCCGGCGAACTCGTCGACGTCAAGGCCCTTGGCGAGCGCGGCTTTCACGTACTCGCGACCGTCGGCCAGAGTGAACGCGAGTTCCAGCGCCTGATTCGCTCCGGCCTCCTGCATGTGGTAGCCCGAGATCGAAATCGAGTTGAACTTCGGCATGTTCTTTGCCGTGTACGCGATGATGTCGCCAATGGCTCGCATGCTCGGTTCGGGCGGGAAGATGTAGGTGTTGCGAACCATGAACTCCTTGAGGATGTCGTTCTGGATCGTCCCTGAGAGTTTGTCCTGCGACACGCCCTGCTCTTCGGCCGCCACCACGTAGCCGGCCAGAACCGGCAGCACCGCGCCGTTCATCGTCATGCTGACCGACACCTTGTCGAGCGGAATGCCACCGAACAGGATTTTCATGTCTTCAACACTGTCGATCGCCACACCGGCTTTGCCCACGTCGCCGGTGACGCGCGGATGGTCGCTGTCGTAGCCGCGGTGGGTGGCGAGGTCAAACGCCACACTCACGCCCTGCGCGCCGGCGGCCAGCGCCTTGCGGTAGAAATCGTTCGACGCTTCGGCGGTGGAAAAGCCCGCGTATTGGCGGATCGTCCACGGCCGCACCGCGTACATCGTGGCCTGCGGCCCACGCAGGAAAGGCGCGAAACCGGGCAAGGTGTCGGTGTATTGCAGCCCGGCCAGGTCGGCGGCGGTGTAGAGCGGCTTGACCGCAATGCCTTCGGGCGTGACCCAGTTCAATGCATTCACGTCGGCCCCGGGCGCCGACTTGGCGGCGGCCTTCTGCCAGGCAGAAAGCGATTCGGAGTTGAGCAACGGTTCGTCAGACATGGTGCCCCTTTCGGGCTTGTGAGGATGCGCGCATCGGCCGCGCCGCGTCAATCGGTTCGAGCGCTGGCAGCCAACCCTGCGCGCACCTGCGAAGTGTGGGCCTTGGCCGAGACTTCGCAGAGCTGAACGCCATGAACAGCTGCTCTTCATAATGCATAATTGAATTATAAGTTCAGTATGGCCGGTACGCAGCAAACAGTAAGCAGCAAGTGCCGGCTGTTCTTCATGCCAGCGGCTTCAACCGAACTTGCATCGCACCCCTCAGGAAGTTGACACGATCAATGGCCGCGCCCAAAGCCCAAATTGCAGCCCGCGCCGCCGAAGCGCCTGGGGCCAGCGCTGCGCGCCTGCCACGGGGCGCGCTTTACGAGCAGGTGGCCGAGCAGTTGCGCTCTAGGATCACATCTCACATCCTGGCCCCCGGGAACTGGATCGACGAGCAGCTGTACACAGCCGAGTTCGGCATCAGCCGCACGCCGCTGCGTGAAGCACTGAAGGTGCTCGCCCGCGAAGGCCTGGTCACGATGAAACCGCGGCGCGGGGCATACGTCACTGAAGTCTCGGAGCGCGACCTGGCCGAGGTCTTCCACCTGCTGGCTCTGCTTGAGAGCGATGCGGCCGTGGCGGTCGCCAGCAACGCCACCGAAGCGCAGCTGGCCGAGCTCGATGCGCTGCACCAAAAGCTTGAGACCAGCGTGACCGACCGCGACCGCTTCTTCGCTGCGAATGAGCTTTTCCACATGCGCTTGCTGGAAATTGCCGACAGCCGCTGGCGCGTGCAGCTCGTGGCCGACCTCCGAAAAGTGATGAAGCTGAACCGCCACCATTCACTGCTGAAGCCGGGCCGGCTCGAAGCCTCGTTGAAAGAACACCGCCAGATCATGGCGGCTTTGAAGGCGCGCAACGGGCCGCGGGTGCTGCAGTTGATGCAACAGCACTTCGTGCGCGGTCGTGAAGCCGCCTCGCCGGGCTGATGTGGGCCAGCGGCCCGCTGCCACAATTGCGCCCATGAATCGCCCTGCCCTGTGCCTGATCGCCGCTGTTGCACGCAACGGTGCGATCGGCAAAAACAACCAGCTGCTCGTACACCTGCCCGGCGACCTGCCGCGCTTCAAAAAACTCACGCTCGGCCACCCGGTGATCATGGGCCGCAAGACCTGGGATTCAATCGGCCGGGCCTTGCCTCAGCGGCGCAACATCGTGATCACTCGCAACGCCACGTGGCAGGCCGACTCAGCCGAGGTGGCAGCTTCGCTGGCCGCCGCGCTGGCCAGCGTGGTGGGCGAGCCCAAGGTGTTCGTGATCGGGGGAGCGCAGATCTACGCGCAAGCCCTGCCGCTGGCCGACGAACTTGTGCTGACAGAGATCGATGCAGAGTTCGAGGGTGACGCCTTTTTCCCTGAGTGGGACCGCGCCGCCTTCCGCCAAACTTCACGCGAAGACCACAGCACTGCGCAAGGCCTGAGATACAGCTACGTTCACTACAGCAAACCCTAAGGAGATCGACTTGTCATCAGACGGCTTTCACGTTCACGGCCCGCACGACCATGAGCTCGAACACGCGGCGCAGCACGAACCCGGCGGCTCGGCCGGGCAGCTTGCGGTCGTCACGGCTGTGCTGGCCACGGTCGGCGCGATGTTCTCTTACATGGGTGGCGCCACCCAGGCCGACGCCGGACTGCTTAAGAACGACGCCGCCATCCGCAAGACCGAGGCTTCGAACCAGTGGAACTATTACCAGTCCAAGAGCGGAAAGCAAAACCTCTCTGAATTGGCCGTCGAACTCGCCCCCGAAGCGCGCAAAACCTTCTACCAAGACGAGATCAAGCGCTACAAAACCGAGAAGGCCGACATCAAGCTGGCCGCGGAAAAGCTCGAAGGCGAGTCGACGGCGTTCGACAAACAAAGCGCTGAAAAGATGCACCAACACCACCGCTGGGCCCAGGCCACCACCGCGCTTCAGATCGCGATCGCGATGGCGGCAATCGCATTGCTCACGAAGAGCAAGGGTCTGGAAAAAGGCGTGTTTGGCGTCAGCTTGATCGGAATCGTGCTGGGCGTGCTGGCCTGGGTGCATATTTAAAGCGCGCGCGGCGATCACGCATTCGGCAAACCAAACGTCAATCCACTCTCCGGAGCCTCGCATGACCGATCTTTTCGACAACCCGATGGGCTTGATGGGTTTTGAGTTCGTGGAGTTTGCGGCCCCCGTGGCCGGCACGCTCGAGCCGGTATTCGAGCAGCTCGGCTTCAGCCTCGTGGCCCGCCACCGCTCCAAAGACGTGGTGCTGTACCGCCAGGGCGAGATCAACTTCATCGTCAACCGCGAGCCGCGCAGCCCAGCCGGTTACTTCGCCGCCGAACACGGCCCCTCGGCCTGCGGGCTGGCTTTCCGGGTGAAAGATTCGCACAAGGCCTATGACCTGGCCTTGTCGCGCGGGGCCCAACCGGTGGAGATGAACACCGGCCCAATGGAGCTGCGCCTGCCCGCCATCAAGGGCATTGGCGGTGCGCCGCTCTACCTGATCGACCGCTTCGAGGAAGGACGGGCGATCTACGACATCGACTTCGAATTCATCGAGGGTGTAGAGCGCCACCCGTTTGGCCACGGCCTGAAGCTGATCGACCACCTCACGCACAACGTCTACCGCGGGCGAATGGCCTACTGGGCGAACTTTTACGAGCGACTGTTCAACTTCCGCGAGATCCGATATTTCGACATCAAGGGCGAATACACCGGCTTAACGTCGAAGGCCATGACGGCGCCCGACGGCAAGATCAGAATTCCCCTGAACGAAGAGTCTTCGCGCGGGGCCGGGCAGATCGAGGAATACCTGATGGCCTTCAACGGCGAAGGAATTCAGCACATTGCGCTGTTCAGCGACGACCTCCACAAGAGTGTCGACAGCCTGCGTGCGGCTGGGGTACCGCTGATGAAAGCGCCACCCGCCACCTACTACCACATGCTGGAAGAGCGGCTGCCCGGGCACGGCGAAAACCCGGCGGAGCCGCAGGCGCGCGGGATCCTGCTAGACGGCAGCACGGCCGGTGGCAACAGCAGGTTGCTCCTACAGATATTCTCGGGAACCATGCTGGGCCCGGTGTTCTTCGAGTTCATTCAGCGCAAGGGCGACGACGGCTTTGGCGAGGGCAACTTCAAGGCACTGTTCGAGTCGCTAGAGCGAGACCAAATCGAACGTGGGGTCTTGGAGATTCCGACCCCGGGGTAAACCGTCGCGGTTCAGCCTGGATCTGCGCTGGGCGCATAACACTGCGCCTGTACGCGTCAGTGCGCGCCCGGTTCACCGCACCCGCTTCAACCCGCTGCCGCATCAACTGTGGATCCCGGTGATCTACGTTTTCGCGTTCGCAAGCGAGTAAGCAGGCCAGCGCTCGAGCCTTCGTATCTTGACACGCCTGAACCAGATCGACCCATGCAGCCCGCTCTTCATCACCAACTTTCGAGGTCATCTTGAAACTCGCCACCTGGAACGTGAACTCCCTCACCGTGCGCCTTCCGCAGTTGATCGACTGGCTCGCCGCACACCAGCCCGACGTGCTGTGCCTGCAGGAAACCAAGCTCACAGACGACAAGTTCCCGCACGCGGCGCTGGCGGCCACCGGCTACCAGTTGCAGTGGTTCGGGCAAAAGACCTACAACGGTGTCGCGCTCATTTCGCGCAGCCCTGCCACCGATGTCGTGAAGAACATTCCCGGTCTCGACGATCCGCAAGCCCGCGTGATCGCAGGCACGATTGATGACGTCAGAGTGATCGGCGTCTACATTCCTAACGGGCAAGATGTGGAGAGCGACAAGTTCGTCTACAAGCTGCGTTGGCTGACCGCGTTGCGCGAGTGGCTCGAAACCGAGATGGCTCAACATCCCAGGCTCGTGCTGATGGGCGACTACAACATCGCCCCCGAAGACCGCGACGTGCACGACCCGGTCCTGTGGGCTGGCCAGGTGCTGTGCACACCCGAAGAGCGTGCACATTTCAATGGCCTGATCGCACTCGGTTTGCACGACGCATTTCGCCTCTTCGAGCAAGCGCCAAAAAGCTGGAGCTGGTGGGACTACCGCAACCTTGCCTTTCGCAAGAACCAGGGCTTGCGCATCGACCACATTCTGGTCAGCGACGCGCTGCGCGGTGGCGTCACCGCCTGCGTGATTGACAAGCCGACGCGTAAAAACGAACGGCCGAGCGACCACGCGCCGGTGTGGGTGGAGCTGGGCTGAGAGGCCGAAATTCCTTCCTTCAAGCTCGCTCATCGCGCCAAAGAGCAAGCAATGGACTAGCCGACCTCACCCGCGAAACACGGACAGTTCGAGGGCGCCTATTTCGGCGCCGCACCCAGTCGCCGAGCGTGGGAAGGCAAATGGTGGCACCGCTTTTATCGGCACGGTGTCGGGTGCGGCGCGGTCATCAAGCTTCCAGGCGAGAGAGGACCGCCGCCGCGCCCACCTTCTTCGGCATCGGTCGGTTGTACCGCGCCTCGCGCAGGTCGCCCCCGGTGGCGCATAGCCGACCCGAGTCTCGTCGTGCGGACCTCGGCTCGTCACGACCGTCGCTGCCGCGGCTTTACCCCAACCGACTTCGCCCGCGTCTGCCTGGCCGCCCTGCAGGGCGGCCAGGCAGACGCATTCCCTCATCGCTCGGCTCGGCTCGGCTCGGCTCGGCTCGGCTCGCAACGCAACGCACCGCGATGCTCACTCACGCATGGAAA
This sequence comes from Burkholderiales bacterium, assembly GCA_038227445.1. Lineage (GTDB taxonomy): Bacteria > Pseudomonadota > Gammaproteobacteria > Burkholderiales > Burkholderiaceae_C > LMDS01. The sequence goes on from JBBRPV010000012.1 coordinate 52,633, forward strand.
CTCAAATCCGCGTCCTCGCCATCACATAGTGACGGATCCTGACCAGCGTTCACAGCGGGACTTGGCGCAGCCGCTCGGGCCCACGTAACTGCTTGATAGACATCCCCGCACCTACCGTTGATCACGTCGCGCCCGAGTTGTACGAGGCGCCGGGTGGTGCTGGCCATCTCCTCTTGTAACGCCGGCTGGAACCGCACGACAAGCACTTGCGCTGTCCCGCCTTGGCCATCGCCGCTCCCCAACGAGACTGTCGAGAGCGACCACCACCCCAACCAAACCTTCGTGGGTGTGCAGCCTGAACAAGACGGATCAGGAAGAAGGTACACGTTCAGGCCGGCTAAAAGAAGACACATTCAAGACGGCGCCCACAAGCGCGGGCGGAACCCCACCCTTGTATTTCGAACCGGCTTCACTGGCGCAGTGCCGCCTTGCCCATGCACCACAGCAGGAACGACTGGATGTCCACCGTCAGCGCCTGGCGCTGTGTCAAGGTACTGCCCACACCATGGCCGGCCTCGGCGTCCAGCCGCAGCAGGGCCGGCCGGCCCTGTGGATTGGCCGCCTGCAGCCGTGCGCTGGTCTTCGCGCTGTGCCAGACGTCCACCCGTGGGTCGTTCAGTCCATGCACCAGCAGCACGGCGGGGTAGTCGATGCCGTCGCGGATCTGGTGGTACGTGCTCATGGCCAGCAGGGCCTTGAACTCGGCCGGGTCCTTGACGCTGCCGAACTCGGCGGTATTAGTCGCGCCGTTGGCGCTTTCCTCGAAGCGCACTGCATCCAGAACGCCGACATTGAATATCGCCGCGGCGAAGAGATCCGGCGCTTCAGTGACGGCGCGGCCGACAAAGACGCCGCCAGCGCTGGTACCCATGATGCCCATGGTCTTGGCCGAACCGTAGCCCTTGTCGATCAGCCAGCGCGCCGCAGCGATACCGTCCTTCCATGTGTTGGGCTTGGTGGTCTTGAAACCGGCGAGATGCCAGTCTTCGCCGTGAACGCCACTGCCACGTGGGTTGACGAAGGCCAGAACCCCGCCGCGCTCGATCCAGGCCATGTTGTCGCTCGAGAAGAAGGCCGAGGTGCTGTACCCGTAGCCTCCATAACCTTCAAGCAACACGGGGTTGCTGCCGTCCAGGGCCAGCCCCTTGCGGTGCAGCACGGTCATCGGCACGCGCACGCCGTCATGGCTCGGGAATTCGACGTCGGTGACCACCAGGTCCGGCAGGCCTGGCGGCACGGCACGAACGCCAAGCGCCACCGGCTTGGCGCTGTCTCCGTCGAGGCGGAACCACTGCAGCGGCTCGGTCCAGCGCGAGAAAGCGAACAGCAAATCGGCGCGATCGTGGGCCGGCGCGTCGGCCAGACCGGCCGCTCCGGGGCCGGGCATGGCCATGTCTCGGCCGGTGGTGTCACCTTCCGCGTGACGGCGCAGCACGACGGAAGTGCCTCGGCGCACTTCGGTCAGCAATCCACCGGGCGTGGCGCGGAAACCCTCAATCACACCGTCGGTGGGCTCGGCGACGAGTAGTCGCGCGCGCGCCAGGTCGGGCTTGCGCAGGTCGACGGCGATGATCTTGCGGCGTGGCGCGCCAGCGCGCGTCAGCACGAGCAATTCGTTGCCGCGCAGTTGCACGTCGGTGACCTGATCGCTGGCACTCCCGAAACGCCGCCAAAGGATTGTCGGCGTGCCCAGGTCGGCCAGCGGGGCGACGAAGAGCTTGCCCTCGGGCACCGTGGTGTCGGTGGTGCGCGCCACCACCCAGCGGCTTGCAGGCACGGTGATGAGTTCGGCTACGTCCAGCCGGTCCAGGCCCAGGTGGGTGGTCACCTTCGCACCAAACACCGCTCGCGGCGTGGCGCCCAGGCGCATCCACAGACTACGGCTGTCCTTGTAGGTGTCGGTCACGGGGGCGCCGGGCTTTGGCACCGCGGTCTGCACGAAGGTCAGCGAGCGGCTGTCGGGCAGCCAGTGCAGCGGTGTGTCGTGGACGCGCGGCACGGGCTGACCCACCGGCCGGCCGCTGGCCACCTCCATCACATACAGCGTGGCGTTCTCCGAACCGCCGGCCGAGACGCCGTACGCCAGATAACGGCCATCCCACGAGGGCGAGAAATAGTTGATCGCATGCGGTACGCCCGTCTTCTTGGCCAACCCCGCGGCGTCGACCAGCGTCTTCTCTGGACCGTCCAGCCCTTGGCGCATCACCAGGCTGAATTGGGACTCCCCGCGACCGCGCTTGAGGTAGTAAAGGCGCTCACCCACCTGCACGAGGCTTCGCACGGCATCGCCCTGCGCCTCGGTCATCGCGGCCAGCCGCGTGGCGATGAGGTCGCGGCCCTCGATGCGGTCGAGCACGCCGCGCGCAGCAGCACCTTGGGCCTGGATCCAGGCCTGCGTCGCAGGGCTGCGCGTGTCCTCCATCCAGCGGTAAGGGTCCGGCACGCTGATGCCGTGCAGCAGGCTCGGCTGGTCGCGGACCTCAGCAATCGGCGCGACTGCCCCTGCAGGCTGGGCGCCGCAGGGTGCAGACAGAGCAAGCATGGCGGCGCAGGCGGCCAGAACAATGGGACGGTCGCGCATCTCAAATCTCCTTGCAAGCCGCTATCGTATGGCGGAAGGATGTTGCTGGAGTTCGATCTGTGCCGCAAGCGTCCATCACCGAGCGCGCGCGACATCGTGGAGCCGTACTTCGCAAGCAACGGCTTGTGGCCGTTATGCAAGTCTTGCCATAACGGGCCTGAGCAGCCGCTGGTCGGCGCCTGGATGGCGGCAGCTTCGCGCCCATAGCTGAAGTTAACCTGCAGCCAACTGAAGCGTCGACAGCTTGTGGATCCCTTCATAATCAAGATCTGACCGTGCTTGTTCGAGGTGCCTCACGTTTCATCATGGATAAATTCTTGCTTCAGCAGCAGGTGCTGGAACGGCTCGCCGAAGACCTGCTGCAAGCCGAACAGGCAGCGCGGGCGGCCCATGAAACGGCGACTCACGAAGAAAGCGTCGCCGAAAACAAATACGACACGTTGGGTCTCGAAGCTGGCTACCTGGCCACCGGCCAAGCTCGTCGTGCCGACTCTATCCGCCAGGCGATGGCCAATTGGCGCCAATTCCGCCCGCGCCCCTACGACGCAAGCAAAGGTATACAGCTAGGCGCGCTGGTCAGCTTGGTCGATTCCGACGACAAGCAGCAACAGGTCTTTCTCGGCCCGGGTGGGGGCAGCATGAAGTTAGGCAGCGGCGCTCAGCTCGTTCACGTCATCAGCAGCGAAGCCCCTTTGGGCAGGGCCATGCTGGGCAAATGCGAAGGTGATCAGGTGTCGATACAGGTCACTCCAGTCCGACAGCAGTTTGAGGTGCTTCGCGTTCATTAAGCCGCAATCGAGTTCACGCCGAATTAATCGGCAATTACTCGCCACAACACTTTTAGGCCACCCTGCACCGTACAACTCCGGGCAAGCGGTTGTGTCGCATTAACGCGATGAGCCAAATCACTCCTGCGAGGCCGACGGCGATCAGAAGGCCGGCGGGTAGTGCAGCCGCTGGACCACGCGGCCCAGCGCTTCGCTCATTTTCGTACGGTCAAACTTCATCGGCCGACCTTACAGGCGTGCGCTTATCGCGACAGAAACTGGCGCCGTCCTCACTCGTTCGTGAATAGGCCGCGGTTCTTCATGCGCATGAGCCTCGAGCGTTTTCCCGACATGTGTACCTCGGACGACCCGTCGGTCGGAGCCTGCAACGCTCGCGGGCTCGGCGAGCCTGCGAGAGGCGACGATTCGGCCACAGGCTGCAATCCGGCTTCAGGCCGCGCAAACATCTGACACCCTGGGACTTCGTCATGCAGCACCGGGAGCCCGAGCGCATCGTGCTTAGAGGGCTTCGACACGAGCGCAAGATGCGCCGCGCCAGGCGCACCTTGGGCGATGGCTGGTATGTCGGTGGCGGCTTCATTAACAGTGGCCGGTGGGGCCAGCCGCATCCGTTCCCAGATCAGACCCGTGGACGCCAGCTGCCGCACTCTCTCTTCACGAAACGACGGGTTCTCCATCATCGTCAGCATCTGATGGAGTTCGGGGTGCGCGGTACTGTCTACGTCGAGCTTGAGTTGGAAGATGGCCATGGTGTCTTTCGCCGCGCACGAACTCCCCTCATGCTGCTGCCGGAACAGAGACGTCGAGCGAGGTCGACTCGGCTTCGCCGATCATCTGGAAGCCGCGCACATTGGCCTCCATTGAGTCCGGCATGACAAACACGGGAATCGCCGGAAAGCGCTTAGTGAGCACGTCGCGATAGTGCTCCGGGTGGCCCCCGACGAGTACCATCAGATCGATGATTTCGTGAGCGTCTCTCAAGCCATCGACCATCCGGTTGATCGAGTCCTCGACTACGCTGAGCACGATGGGGTCGAACCGCTTGAGTTCGTGCGCGACACCCGCGAGTTTCACTGGCTCCCCGTTCCTAAGCGCATCGTTGATTCGCGGCATCACCGCCGGGCCGAGCGGCCGCCCGATCGCTGCACTGAGCGACTCCTGGACCGACCGCACGACGCGGTGGCGGCCGGCATCCGACGCGGCACCGCTAGCGCGCGGGTTGATGGTTCCCTGCTGAATCAGCAGCCAGTCGAGTGTGTGCTCGCCGGGGTCGACCATCAAGACCGCAAGGTCGTCTAGCGCTTCGCCGTCGGGCAGCGGTCGCAGCGCGCCCCCGGTTTTCACGATCGTCGCATTGAGCTCGGCCAAATAGTCGTCGAGCGCTGCATAGCCGCCCATCGGCTGCGCCTGCACAATGACCTTCGAGACATAGAGCCTCTTGCCGCCGCCCAATTCGAGATCGCCCTGGAAGCGCGAGCGAAGATAGTCGCGCCGCTTGCTGTCGTTGTACTGATTGACTGGCAAACCTAGCACCAGTACATCCACCTTTGAGTCGCCCGCTTCGGCCATGTAGCGTAGGGCCCCTTTGGTGAGCGCTTCGTAAATGTTGCCTCGGTAGAACTCGTCCGTCACGTCGCGTCCGAAATTGCCGCCAGACTGGGCCAGACCGACGTCGCGGCCCACTTCGTAGTCGGCACCGTTGACTGGGATGTCGAACGTGTCCCGCCTTCTGGTGCCCAGGCTTCGCACGGCGCTTGCATCGGACGGAATCGCCATAGACGGAAAGTTGGTGAACCGGATGCCGTCGCCCGCACGGACGCTGAATTTGACAAGACCGAAGCCGACGTCGATGGCACGAACCACATGAGCGGACAAGGGGTTCCTGCGGGTCCTGTCGACATTGGCATCCCGTGACTCGCGCGACTTGTTGCTGGACATATGGTTTCTCCGTGGAGTGAAGGCTGGCGTAAGTGCCAAGCGTTGATGTCCCAGACGTAGTTGGAACCCAGGCGGCTGCTTCCGGTCAATTCGACAGAGCCGAATTGGCCTACTTCAACCTATGCACCGAAGGATACCGCCACGGAAGATCGTAGAGCAAGCCTCTGACCCCACCAATTCTGTTCGTTCTGGAACTAATTGATGACGCTTCGTGAATCGCGAAGGCTGTCAAGATTACAACCATGAACATCAAGCAGAGGATCGGCAAGTCAATGGCCGCACTCGCCGGCAAGGCACCAGGACTGAAACCTCCATCGCGCCGGCTACTGAAAACTTGACGCTGGCAGTTGTCGTCACGCGCTTGGCCGCCACGTCGAAAAGGCACGCCGGTTTGCCATCGCGGCGACGCTGACGTCGCCGGCCGAATGACTGCACCCGAAAGGAGCGAACTCACCCTTTCGAAACCTATGCACATGTCGCGACTATGCGCAGGCGCCTTTGCGTGGCCGGCGCTGGCCCCTGCCGCGACGAGCGGTTGAAGTCGGCGACATCTGCGCATAGTTACAGCGTTTGCAGGAACCTCAAGAGCGAGTCCGGCGCCTTGTAGCGGGCCATCGTGGCGCGCGTCACCGCAAGGCTCAGGCGCTGCGTGACGTTCGATCTGCACATGGCCTGGCCGTCTCGGTTCGGCAGCAAGGGCGCCTCGCCGCGCAACGCCGGGTTCAGCCGAAGCCAGGCACGTATCTCCAGCACCGGGGGCTTGATGGCGCGGTTGGATGTCTTGGGCCGTTCCAGTTCCAAGTACCGGGCGATGGCCGCGCCGGTGGCCACGGGCAGCGGCAGGATGTCGACTCGGCGGCCCTTGGTGTGGCGCAGCGTGATCGTGCCGGCGTGCCAGTCGATGTCGTCCAGGCTGAGCTGGGCAACTTCAATGCTGCGAAGCCCAAGATCGAGAGCGCAGCGCACGATGGCACACGCCCGCAGCTTGGCACGGCAGGGATTGGCGTGATGGCCTTGATATCGACGGCGTTGCCATCGAAGCGCTCCGTCAGCAGTCGCCCTACGATCCTCAGCACCATGGTCCGCGTCTTCGGTGCGAGCCCGCGTACGTGATCCATGTGATCGTCGTAGCTGCGCAGTTCCTCATCCACCGGCCGCGTGCTGACGGGCGGCTGCGCAATGGCGCCTTCAGCGCGAAGCACGACAAGCAGGTGCCCAAGCGCCGCGCTGTGATCGGCTCGGTCGTGGCCCATGTGCCCAGTGAAAGCGCAGCTCGGCAGATGGTCGTCAAGGAAAATAGCGACCGAGACTTCGGCGACCCTGGCCAGGGACCGCCGCCGGGTGCAAACCCAACGCGCGAAGTGCGTTACCTCAGCCATGTAGCTGCAAACCGTGTGCGCGGCGTACCTGCGTTCGGTCAGGTGACGCTTGAACGCGACGGGGTGAGACCCGATGGGACTGGCGGCCAGCCAATCAACTTCGACGACACGAAAGCGCTGAGCGGTATCCATGGTGATCTCCAGAAGTGGGATCACCAGTGCGCGCCGAAGCCGAAACTATGTCCAGTTCAGCGAATGACCATCTCGCCGTATGCCGCGCCGCTGCTGTCTCCGCGCCATCGCCACAGGCTCATCTGTGCATAGTCGCGACATGTGCATAGGGGTCGTAGCCAAACCAAATTCCGTCGCCGCAAAGCCGTCGGTGGGGATGAGGTTGCCCGTTGGAGGCCCGCGTCGGCTTCCGAATCGCCTCCTGCGCGAACCTGTCGGCTATGCGCACGCTGCGTACGCGTCTGCCCGGCGTGCCGCTGGTCGTCGACTCGGGCATCGGTTCGCCACGCGATGCGTTGCAGGCGATGGAACTGGGCTACGACGCCGTGCAGGTCAACTCAGCCGTAGCCCTTGCCCACGACCCGGTGAGCATGGCCCGCACCTTTCGCCGAGCCATCGAGGGCGGGCGGCTGGCCTGGGAGGCGGGCATCATGGCCAAGCAGGAGATGGCTCTGGCCACGACACATGGCACGGGCAGGCCATCTACTTTGTAATCACTGACTGGCCGAAGCAGCGCTCGACCCTCATTGGGGATCACTTCGTGCCGAAGATTTTGTCCCCCGCGTCGCCCAACCCTGGAATGATGTATCCCACGTCGTTCAAGTGACTGTCGATGGCCGCGGCCCAGCAGCGCACGTCGGGGTGGGCGGCTTGCAGTGCGGCCACACCCTCGGGCGCGGCCACCAGCACGAGCGCACGAATGTCTTTGCAGCCGCGGGCTTTGAGCAGGCTCACGGTGGCGATCATCGAGCCGGCGGTCGCAAGCATCGGGTCGATGATGATGGCGGTACGCTCGTCGAGCTTGCCAACGAACTTTTCGAAGTAGTTTTCGGGCTGCAATGTTTCGTGGTTTCGGCTCAGGCCGACCACGCTGACCTTTGCACTCGGGATCATGTCAAGCGCGCCATCGAGCATGCCCAGACCGGCGCGCAGGATCGGCACCACGGTCACCTTCTTGCCGCTGATTTGCTCCACCTCGGTCGGGCCGCTCCAGCACTGCACGGTCGTCTTCTCCAGCGGGAAGTCGGCTGTGGCTTCATACGCCAGCAGGCGTGCCAGCTCGTTCGTCAGCTCACGGAATTTCTTGGTCGAAATATTGTCTTCACGCAGCAGTCCAACCTTGTGCTTGACGAGCGGGTGTTTCACATCGATCACGGGCATGGTGAACTCCGATTGTTCATGCGGCCGATTTGATTCGCTGGCGCACCGCTTCGTACATGCACACGCCGCTGGCGACCGACACGTTCAGGCTCTCCACGGCGCCGGCCATCGGCAGGCGCACGAGTTCGTCGCAGGTCTTGGCCGTTAACTGGCGCATGCCACTGCCTTCGGCACCGAGCACGATCGCGACAGGGCCGGTGAGGTCAAGGTCGTAGAGCGACTGCTGTGCGTCGTCGGAGGTGCCAATGACGCGTATGTCGCGCTCCTTCAGCTCTTTGAGCGTGCGCGCCAGGTTCGTCACCATGAAGTAGGGCACCGTGTCGGCAGCGCCGCTCGCCACTTTGGAGACGGTGGCGTTGATGCCAACAGCGTGATCTTTCGGCGCGATCACGGCGTGTGCCCCGGCACCGTCGGCCACCCGCAGGCAAGCCCCCAGGTTGTGCGGGTCGGTGATGCCGTCAAGCACCAGCAACAGAGGCGCACCTTGCACTGCATCGAGCGTGTCGTCGAGCGAATGGCTGATCGCCACGGCCTCGACCCGCGCCACCACGCCCTGGTGGCGGTGCGAGCCACAGAGTTTTTGCAAGCCCTCGTCATCGCTGTCGACCAGCTTGGCGCCAGCGTCTCGTGCACGGTCCACGAACTGACGCATGCGCTGGTCGCGGCGGGTGGTTTCCACATGGATCTCGATCACCGACTTGGGTGCCGACTTCAAGCGCACCGTCACCGCATGGAACCCGAAAAGAATCTGTTTACTCATGGCCGCGATGGTAGCCCCAGCCTGTCGGGTACGATGCCCTTGGCGCTCACCCGCGCGTTCCGGAGGCTTCCGCCATGCAAATGATTTGCCTCGACCTCGAAGGCGTGCTCGTGCCGGAGATCTGGATCGAATTCTCCAAACGCAGCGGCATTCCAGAGCTCGCGCGCACCACGCGCGACGAGCCCGACTACAACAAGCTGATGAACTTTCGCATCAGCTTGATGGCTCAGCGCAAGCTCAAGCTCGCAGACATACAAAACGTGATCGCTGGCATGAGCCCGTTGGAAGGCGCGCGCGAGTTTCTAGATGACCTGCGCAGCCGCTACCAGGTGATCATCTTGTCTGACACGTTCTACGAGTTCGCGCAGCCGTTGATGCAACAACTGGCGCGGCCAACGCTGATGTGCCACAAGCTCGAGGTCGACGAGGCTGGCTTCGTACACCGCCACGTGCTGCGCCAGCCCGATCAGAAGCGCCATGCGGTCAACGCTCTGCGCTCGCTGAATTTTCAGGTGATTGCTGCGGGCGATTCCTACAACGACACCGGCATGCTAGAAGCGGCGCACGCCGGATTTTTCATTCACCCGCCGGAAGCCCTCATCAAGCAATTTCCGCAGTTCACGGTGACGCGCAGCTACGCCGAGCTGAAAGCGCAAATCGACGCAGCCGCGCTGCGCTTGCGCACAAGCGAGTCAGCCTGACCCCAGAGCGTGGGCCAATGAATCCGGCTAGCCCGAGCGGGTGGGTCGTATTTTTTCGCGCCTGCTCTCAGCGGCGCTGACCGCAGCGGTCTTCGACCAGGCAACGCGCGTAGTTCGAGTCTTTCTTCAGCAGGTACATCACGCGCGCGGCGACGGCGGTGTCGGCGAAGTCGGTGAACAGGCCGTCGACACCAAGCTCGTAGAACGCCAGGAACTCGTTGATCGGGTTGCCACCGTAGTTCGAGGCAAGCTGCTTCGGCTCATTGCGGAAGGTGTACGGGTGCACCAGCAAACCCGCCTTGTGTGCGTTCTCCAGCACCTGGGTCGGCGGCAGAAGCGTTCGATCGGCGTTGTCCACCTTGCCGTCGTTGTTCACGTCAGAGCACGCGCCGTTCACGAGCTTGCAGGCTGAGCTGATGAGTTGGACGAAGCCGCTACGCGGAGCAAGCCCATCACCGGTCTCGTATGGTGCCGATACACGCGCTCGATTCTGAGGCGTGAGTCAGTGCAACCCAGCGAGGAGTTTTCAACATGGCGAACTTTCCGGAGCATTTTGAGCAG
>JBBRPV010000013.1:0-59211 GCA_038227445.1 Burkholderiales bacterium
CACCCAGCAGGCCAGCGTGCTGGCGGCATTGAAGCTCAAGAAACCCACCCAAGACGCTCAAATATCGTTGCTGTAGTGGCAGCCGCGAGGCTCGCTTCTATACAAATCAACAACTTACGGCGTTTGGTGTCGAACTCGGGTGCACCCGTACATTCGGACTTTAGGTGCGGCTTTTTGGCCGCTGTCCCTGATGGGATTTGCTGGTTGGCGCCTCGATCGCTTACACGGGACTTCCCCTTTCATGGGCAGCAGATTGATGACTTCGAACCCAATCTTGGCGCATCGTCGCCGTTGCCGGAAGGTGGGGTGTCCCGTCACATTCCCATCGAGCGGACTCGCTCCGGCGGCGCGGGCTTGGCCTTCATTTCATTCTGGGCCAAAGCCGCCCCACCGGCGCGAGCTGCTTAACTCAAACGTCGGGTCGTTGCGCCCGGTGCGGCCTTTGGCACTTCAAGGCACCTTTGAAAAACGATCCCGACTGGCTTTGACTCTTGGCTGGTCGCAAACCGGAGCGGCACCGAGATATCGCGAGGATTTGCAACGGCGCCACGGTTTCGCCAAAGCTCTGTGTTTTTTGGTGCCGGGTAACACCAACACTGCACTAGCGCTCGAACCAACGCCGCGCGTAAAGCCCCAACCCTGTCGCCACGCTGGCGAAGCGGTCACCGCGCACTGCACGCGCCGCCGGAAACGCGTCAGCGAGCCGGCTCGCCAACTGGCGCAGGCCGGTCGAGCCACCGGTGAAATACATCGCGTCAATCTGCGCCGGTTGCAGCCCGGCCTGCGCGGCCGCCTCGCGCGCCGCGGCAACGATGCGGTCGATGTCAGCGTCGAGCGCGCTCATCGCCTGGGCTTCGCTCAAGGTCACGCCGAGCGCGCGTTCGGTGTGGCTCAGGTCGATGCGCGTGTTGCCGCCGTTGGCCACGTCGATCTTGGCCTGCTCGGCACGCGCCGCCAGCTCGTGACCGAGACGCTCTTCCACCACCACCATCAGCCGCTCGTGGTGCGCCGGGTTGGCATAGTTCAGCCGCATCGCGCGTAACTCGGCCATGCGGCCGGGGCTGTAAACGGTGTTGATCAGGTGCCAGGTTGCAAGGTCGAAGTACACACCGCTCGGCACTTCGCGGGCCGGCGCGCCAGCGATGACCGGGCCGTAGGCGCCGAAGCCGTACTCAGGCAGGATTGCGGAGAGTTCGACCCGCCGGTCGAAGTCAGTACCAGCAACATGCACGCCGTGGTTGGCCAGGATGTCGCTCTTGCGTTCGAGCCGTTTCGCGCGCTCGGGGCCCACGCGCACGACCGAGAAGTCTGAGGTGCCGCCACCGATGTCGGCCACCAACACGACCTGCTCTTCGCCGATGCTGCTTTCGTAGTCGAACGCGGCGGCGATCGGCTCGTATTGGAAGTGCACTTCGTCAAACCCGACCAGCGCGGCCGCGGTTTCGAGCGCAGCCTGGGCTTGGGCGTCGCGCACCGGATCGTCATCAACGAAGAACACCGGGCGGCCGAGCATGGCGCGTCTTATTGGCGCTTTCGCCTGCGCTTCGGCGCGGTTTTTCAGGTGCTTGAGGTAACCGGCCACGATGTCGATGTACTTCACGCCGCGGCCGCCACCCACGTCGGTGGTCTGCTCGATCAGGCTGCTGCCAAGAATGCTTTTCATCGACCGCATCAGGCGACCGTCGAGCCCGTCGACATAGGCAGCTACCGCGGCGCGGCCGAAAGCCCGCGGCGGGCCATCAAGCTCGGGGCCTTCGACGAAATAGAACACCGCCGTCGGCATGGTCGTGTGACCGGGTTCGAGTTCGACGAGTTGCATGCCCGAGGCAGCGTTGGGCACGGCTATGGCCGAGTTCGAGGTGCCGAAGTCGATAGCGCAGTACATGGTGAGGGGCCGGCGCTTGAACGCCGCGTGGTGTGAAAGGGCGGGGGCGTGATTCTAATGAGCTTGCCCCACGGCAGGACGTATGCTGGCGCCCGGCGTTTGTGCCAAGCCCTCGCGAGCCCCTGATGAAAAACCTATCTCGCCAACTCCTCCACGTAGGCGCCGGCCTGGCGTTCGCGCTCGTCGCGCTGCACAGCCCTGCCGCCGATTTCCCCAGCTCCGGCCCGGTCGCGGACAACCTCGCAGCCGCCCGCAAGCAGATCGCCGAGAAAAACTGGCCCGCTGCCATTGATGAGCTGAAGAGCGCCAACGACACCGGCAGCGCAGACTGGAACAACCTGATGGGATACAGCCTGCGCAAGGCGAAGACGCCTGATTACGCTGCCGCCGAAAGGTTCTACGACACCGCACTGCGCATCGACCCGGCGCACCTCGGTGCGTTGGAATATTCCGGTGAGCTTTACCTGATGACGAACAACCTGCCGAAAGCAGAAATTCGCTTGGCCACGTTGGAACATGCCTGCAAAGCGGCGTGCGAGGAATACGCCGACCTGAAAAAGGCGGTGGCGCGCTTCAAGGCCAACGGCAACAAAACCTTGGCGCAGTGAGCGCCACAGTGGATGAAGGGTGCCCCGAAACGGCGGCGCCCTTCGTCCAGCGCTGTGCGGCCGCTTGGGTCGCACAGCGCGGCACAAACCGCTTACTTCGGGATCACGACCGTGTCGATGACGTGGATCACGCCGTTGTCGGCCACGATGTCAGTGGCTGTGACCTTGGCGTTGTCAACCATCACGCCACCAGTGGTGGAGACGGTCAGCTCCGAGCCTTGCACGGTCTTGACCTTGCCAGCCTTCACGTCCTTGGCCATCACTTTGCCGGCGACAACGTGGTAGGTGAGTACGGCGGTGAGCTTGGCCTTGTCGGCGAGCAGCGCGTCAAGATCAGCCTTGGGAATCTTGGCGAAGGCGGCGTCTGTGGGCGCGAAGACCGTGAACGGGCCCTTGCCCTTCAGCGTATCGACCAGGCCAGCCGCTTGCAGGGCGGCAGCCAACGTCTTGAAACTACCGGCTCCAACGGCCGTGTCGACGATGTCTTTGGCTTGGACCGACAGGGCGGCCAGGGCGAGTGCGGAAACAACGAGCAGCTTCTTCATGGTGAACTCCAGAGGGGTTGAGGGCAGAGCGGGGAAATCAGGGCGCGGGCAGGATTGCGTAAGTCGATCAGGTTGATTGCGCCTTTGCTGGTGAAAACGTCGGTGGCTGTGAAGTTGGAAAGGCGGCCGCAATGCTTGCTCATGGCGAGTTTGGCGCTGAAGCTGCATGTTCCGCGGTGAGCCGTGGTGATGGTTCGTAGGGGTAGAGAAGGGGGCGCCGGAGCTGCCTAACAAACAAAGTTGAGCCAAGAACTAGGCGGAATTTGAACTAATTGGTATGCCACTGCAACTCTATGGTCATTTTGAAACCGTCTGGTTTCTATTCGACCATTCCGTACAGACATTGTTGCCGCGGTTTAGAATTTGGGCATGGCCAAAGTGTCTTTCCGAGATCAAGTGCTGCGTGCTCGCGAGGAAGCCATCCTCGTTTCGGTGAACCGTCTGCTCGCAGAAAAGGGCTTCGACGCGATGACGGTCGAGGAAGTGGCCGCCGATGTCGGAATCGCCAAGGCGAGCTTGTACAAACATTTCGACTCGAAAGAAGCGCTCGCCGCTGCGGCGATGATCCGGGTGCTCGACCGCGCGCTTGCACAGCTCGAAACCCAGCGGGCCAATGCGCAGACTTCGCCACTGGAACAGCTCAAGGCCGCTACCCGTTGGACGATGCAGGTGCAGCTTGCCGGCGAGATGCCTTCGCTGCCCGCCCAAAACTCCGCGCTGCGCGTCGCGCTCGTGGGCAACAAGAACTACCTCGACCGCCTGATGCAGGTCAGCGACCTGCTCGGTGAGTGGATCACGGCCGGCCAGAAAAATGGCAGTCTGAATGCCGCGCTGCCTCCCGAGCTTGTGCTGTACACGATCTTTGCGCGCGCCTGCGACCCCGTGCTCGGCTTGCTGAAGGCTGGGGGCAACTACAGCAACGAGCAGATCATCGAGATGCTGCTGGTCACCTGTTTCAATGGGCTCGGTGCCATTGCAGCGCCGACATCGCGGCGCAGCAACACGGCCGCGGCGGCGCACCCCGCCTGATTCGTCAGCGGTTTCGCCGGCCGTCTCGGGGACCGTTCAAACCTGCAACACCAGCTGCGGCTGGTGACCTTGCGGCTCACCCTTAACCGCGTGACCTCGCGAGTTGCAGACCACGCGGGTCTGCCCATGAGCGTGAGGCACGAGGTAGTCGTGCTGGCAGTGCAAGTGGCCGTGGAGCCACAGGTCGGCGTGCTGCAGCAAAGCGTCGTCGGCATTGCAGAAGCTCGCGGTGCCGGGCTGGGCGCCGTAGCGAGGGTCGGCGCTCTTAAAGCTGGGCGCGAAGTGCGTGATGACGACGGTGGCGTCCCAGCCACTTTTCGGCTGTTGCAGCTCGGCTTCGAGCCAGGCGCGGCAGGCGAGGGCCTCTTCGCGAACACCGGCAGCGTCGAGCACTGCACCGTGACGCGTGGCCCGCATGATCTTCACGAAGTAGCCAGCAGCGCGCATCGCGCGTTCACGCTGTTTGACGCCGAACAGGTCGAAGTCCGACCAGCGAGTGGTGCCGACGAAGCGGGTGCGCTTGCCTTCGCGGTCGGTGAGCACGAGTCGCTCGCACTCCAGCAAGGTGATCGACAGGCGCGCGCAGCGCTCGCGCAAGGCCGGCTTGGCCTGCGTGAGTTCGCGTCCGTCGAACTCATGGTTGCCGGCGATCATCAGCACCGGAACCGGCCAGCCGCGGAACTTTTCAAGCGCGGCCCAGCTGCTGTCGATGTCGCCGGCGAGCACCAGCAAATCGGCGGCGGGCGCCGGTTCAGGCTCGTACACCTCGGTTTCGAGGTGCAGGTCAGAGAGCAGTTGAAAGCGCATGTTCCGACGACCTGGACTCTCAGTGCCTGTAATTGAATCCGGCGCGCAGCGGCGGGCGACCCCAGCGGGGCTCGTCTGGCGGTGAGGCCCACCCGCAGCGCGGGGCACGACGAGCATTCACAAGGACGACTGGCGCCGTTCGAAGCGGCCCATCGGGTGCGGCGGATTTGTTCACGCGCACTCAGGCCGGTGCCGCGCCGCCATGGTTCGCGCAGTGCCTCAATTCGTGGGACTTTGCAGCCCGAGCGCCCCTCGTGGGGCGGCGCTGAAACTGCCTGAAGGCTCCCATCAGGTTCCGTGGCACTGCTTGAATTTTTTGCCACTGCCGCACGGGCACGGATCGTTGCGACCGACCTTGGGGGTTTCACGCTTCACGGTCTCGACCTTGTAGCGCTGCTCGCGGGTCAGGTCCTGCAGGTCAGCAATCGCGACGACCATGTCTTCCATCGCGTCTTCCAGCGTGGCGAGCGGATGTTCGCGGTCGAGGGTGGCAACGACCTCAACCTCTTCCGGCGTTTCGGCAGGCAGATGGCGGTAGATGCGGGCCAGCGCCGCCATGACGGCGTCGTTAGACATCTCGGCCAGGTCAGGGAACACAACGGTGGCGTGCTGGAAGCCGGCGGCCCAGGGCATCAGCGATTGCGAAACGGCGCTCAAGCCGGCCATCGGATCAACCTCGCCTTCGGGCACCGGCTCGCGCGGGTGTTCGTCGTCGAACTCCAGCACCAGCGGGTCAAACCAACCGTCTTCTTCAATCGCACGGTTCAGGGCCGCGTGGCGGCGCAGGATCAGCGCGGTCGTACGCGCCAGCCAGGTGGCGTCGACCTCGTCGGGCAAAGGCGTGCCGTCAAAGTCGAAGACGTGGGCGAGCCAGGTGGCCGCCTCCAACAGCACCGGCTGAACGATCACGCCGCACAGGTAGCCATCGAGCATCACCGCATCCAGCGGCTCCAGCGGCTCGGGCGTGGCGGCGAGCAGGTCGTCGAGTTCGGCGAAGTCGGCGTCGGTGAGGTCATGCGCGCGGGCGGCGTTCTTGGGCAGGGGGTTTGGCGGCATGGTGACTTTCAGGTGTCTGTCAGGTGAGTACGGTCGCCATTGTGCTCATACCGAGAACTGCCCGATCAGGCGGTAGCGCGCGCCGGGGTGGTAGAGCCGGGCAATGGAAGCCACCGCGCCCTGCGACTCGGTGCGGCGCGACACCATCAGCAGCGCGCTGCCTTCGGCCACGTCAAGCAGCACGGCTTGTTCTTGTGTTGCAAGCACCGCCTCGACCACCTGCACAGCTTCAGTCAGCGGCGCGTGTTCGAACAGCACATGCGAGGGCGTGACCAGCGTGAAGTCGCAGTTCAGCAGATCGGGTGCCAGCCGGGGGTTGACGTGCCGGTCTTCGAGCTGAATCGGCACACCGCTTTCAAAATGGACAAGCTGCACATGAACCACGCTCGCGCCTCTGGCTAGGCGCATCGCGGCGGCGGTCGCGGCATCGGCTTTCTCGCGTGCCACGCCGAGCACTCGCGTGCTGTGGACGTGGCCGCGTTCGCGGATCTCTTCGGCGATGTCGCGCACGCGCAGCAGGTTGGAGATCGGGTGCAACTCGGCCACAAACGAACCCGAGCCTTGGCGGCGCTCGATCAGGCCTTCTTCTTCCAGCTCGCGCAACGCGCGGTGCACGGTCATGCGGGCGCAGCCGAATTCTTGCACCAGCTCGCGCTCTGACGGCAGCCGCGCGCCCCGCTGCCAGCCACCTCGTGCGATGCGCTCGCGCAGCGAGGCCTTGACGGTGGCGTAAGGCAAAGTGCGCGCAGCTTCCATCGAATCATTTTAGTCACGTGCATGCTAAAGTTGTCTAGACCACTTCAGGGCGCATTTGATGACCACTCCGCAGCACATCGTCACGCCGGGGCAGCTCGACAGGGCGCTGCTCGAACAGGCCGCCAGCGGCGGTGCGCACTGGTTGATCGCAGCGTCGGCACGCCCAGCCATCGAGGCCAGCGTTGCCGCGGTGCGCGAACTGGTCGCGCGCAACGCGCCGGTCTACGGCATCAACACCGGCTTCGGCAAACTCGCACAGACGCGGATCGTCGACGCCGACCTGGCGCAGTTGCAGAAGAACTTGGTGCTGTCGCACTGTGCCGGGGTGGGTAAGCCGATGAGCGCGCCGGTTGTGCGCCTGATGCTGTTGCTGAAGGCGGCGAGCCTCGCGCACGGTGTGTCGGGCGTGCGGCCGGAAGTCATTGACGCTTTGCTTGCCTTGCTGAACGCCGACGTGCTGCCGGTCGTGCCAGAAAAAGGCTCGGTCGGCGCGTCGGGCGATCTGGCGCCGTTGGCGCACATGAGTGCGCTGTTGATCGGGGTGGGCGAAGGCTTCGTGAACGGCGTGCGCGTGCCAGCTGCGCAGGCGCTGGCACACGCCGGCCTGAAGGTAATCGAACTCGGCCCCAAAGAAGGCCTGGCACTGCTCAACGGCACCCAAGCCTCCACCGCGCTCGCGATCCACGCCGCGCAGCGCCTGGGCCGGGTGTTCGACGCGGCGGTTGCGGTCGGCGCGATGACGGTCGATGCAGCAAAGGGCTCCGACACGCCCTTTGACGACCGTATCCACGCCGCGCGTGGCCAGATCGGCCAACGTGAAGTCGCCGGCCGCTACCGCACCTGGCTCGCGGGCAGCGCGTTGCGCGTTTCGCACCTCGACTGCGACCGCGTTCAAGACCCGTACTGCCTTCGCTGCCAGCCGCAGGTGATGGGCGCGTGCCTCGACCAAATCGAACACGCATGGACAATTCTGCTGATCGAAGCCAACGGCGTGTCCGACAACCCGCTCGTTTTCGCCGACACCTTGCAGGCGCTGTCGGGCGGCAACTTCCACGCCGAGCCGGTCGCGTTCGCGGCCGACAACTTGGCGCTCGCCATAGCGGAAATCGGCGCGTTGGCTGAGCGCCGAACTGCGATGTTGATGGACCCGACGCTCTCGGGCCTGCCGGCATTCCTGGTCGAACACGGCGGGCTCAACTCGGGGTTCATGATTGCGCAGGTGACCTCTGCGGCGCTTGCTTCCGAGAACAAGTCACTCGCGCACCCAGCGAGCGTCGACTCATTGCCGACCTCTGCAAACCAGGAAGACCACGTCTCGATGGCAACCTTCGCGGCGCGGCGCCTGCACACCATGCTCGACAACACGGCCGGCGTGGTTGGCATCGAGTGGTTGTGTGCGGCGCAGGCGCTGGAGTTTCACCGGCCGCTGAAGTCGTCGGATGCGATCGAGGCCTTGCATGCGCGCTTGCGTGCAAAGGTGGCTCGGCTGAGCGTAGATCGTTTGATGGCGCCAGACATCGAAACCGCCACCGCGCTGGTGGAAGAAGGCATTGCCGCACCGAAGTGACCTTCCGACTCAGCGCCCTCGAACCAAGTCAAGTTCGCGGAGCAGGTCGCCTTGACGACCGCCCATTTCGCTGATGTGAAACGTTATTTCTGACTTCCACAAGGCGAGCAACATGGCCGCCTCACTACAAGGAGATCTGCATGAACGCTGGGTCACGCATCAGCCACTTGCAACTCGCGATGCGCATTCTCGGTGTCGCGTTCGTTGTCGGCGTTTACCCACTGACCGTACTCTGGCCTTCTGGTTGGGCATGGCACGCGGGGCAATCTCACTACCTTCAGATGATCATTGGCATCTATGCAACGCTCGGCGTCTTCCTGTTTCTCGCAGCAAAGAACCCAATGAAGCACCTGAGTCTCATCTCATTTGCAATCTGGTCCAGCATCGTTCATGGCCTCATCATGGCGGCGCAATCGGTCAGCAGCCCTGAACACATCGGTCACCTGTACGGTGATGTCTTGGCTCTCTTCCTTATCGCTGCGGTTCTTGCGTTCCTCTGTCCTGCCGCCGCTCGGCTCAATCTCTGAGGTGATGCGGGCAAACCGAACGAGACGACCGAAATCACCGACCTTCGGGAGCCCACGCAGCATCTCAGGGCAGCGCCGTCTGCACGCCACGGTGCAGCCGAGCCCGCAAGGGGCTTGTGCCGATCCCATACGACAGCTCGGCCGGGTGGTCGACGTCCCAAAGGCACAGGTCGGCCTGCTTGCCCACCTCGACCGTGCCGTGCGTGCCCAACAGGCCAAGCGCGCGCGCCGCGTGACGGGTGACGCCGAGCAAAGCCTCGGCGGGGGTCAGGCGGAACAGCGTGCACGCCATGTTCATCATCAGCGGCAGGTGCGTTCCGGGGCTGGTGCCCGGGTTGCAGTCGGTTGAAACGGCCATCGGCACGCCGTGCTGGCGAAGCAGTGCAATCGGCGGTAGCTTCGTGTCGCGCAGGAAGTAGAACGCGCCGGGCAACATCACGGCGACCGTGCCGGCGCGCGCCATCGCGACCACACCGGCTTCGTCGAGGTGCTCAAGGTGGTCAGCCGACAAGGCACCGAACTCGGCCGCGAGCGCTGCGCCGCCCTGGTTCGACAGTTGCTCGGCGTGCAGTTTGACCGGCAGGCCGTGTGCACGCGCCGCTTCGAAGACGCGCCGCGTTTGTTCTGGCGTGAAGCCGATGTTGTCGCAGAAAGCGTCCACGGCATCGGCGAGTTTCAGCCGCGCCGCTTCGGGCAGGATGTGTTGGACGACTTCGTCAATGTAGGCATCGGGTCGGCCTGCGAATTCAGGTGGCACGGCGTGCGCCGCAAGCAGCGTGGTGCTCACGTTGACAGGAAAGTGCTCGCCGAGTTCGCGGGCCACGCGCAGGCACTTCAGCTCGGCCTTCTGCGACAGTCCGTATCCCGACTTGATCTCAACCGTGGTCACCCCATGCTGCATCAGGTTGCGCAGGCGGCGTGCCGATTGCGCCAGCAGGTCAGCGCTGTGCGCCTCGCGGGTCTGGCGCAGCGTGGAGAGAATGCCACCGCCAGCCTTGGCAATTTCTTCGTAGCTTGCGCCTTGCAGCCGCATTTCGAACTCGTGCGCGCGGTTGCCGGCGTAGACCAGGTGGGTGTGGCAATCGATCAGGCCGGGCGTGAGCAGCGCGCCCGCGGCGTCGAGTTCAGCCCGCGCATGAACCGCACCGTTCAACGGGTCGGTGCGGCCAACCCCCACGATGCGGCCGTTCGTGATGGCCACGATACGGGCGGCCGAGACGCTGCAGGTGTCGTCGGCGCAGGTAACAACGCGCGCGTTGCGGATGAGCAGGTCGATCTGCGGCGGCTGGGTGTTCGGCATGGCGGATCAGAGTGTGAGAGGTTTTTGGGCGCGTCCGATTTGGGCGCAAGGCCCATACGCAGTTCGGCCTACGGCGAGCATCTGCAACGACGGATGGCGACGTGTCGGGCCGCCCTGCGGCTGTGGTGGCTGTGTTCACAGCCCCCCTAGACCCCACACAGCAGTTGGCTTCGTGCGACAACAAACCCTTCGCATGCGAGACCTTCAAGGGTGTGCCGGCCGCAAGCGATGCGCTGCCGCCCGCCAACCCACACGTCACGCACGGTGTTGCGCCCATGGCTGCCGAACACATGGTTCGCGAGGACCTGCGGAGGACTCAAGCCGGCGAGTGCTTGCGCCACATCGAGCACGACGAAGTCGGCCTGCGCGCCGACAGCGAGCGCACCGATCGCCCGCCCGCTGGCGCGTGCGCCACCGTTCGCAGCGGCGAGCCAGAGGTGCTCGGCCACCTGCGGGTGGCGGGCGCTGGCGAGCACGTTGCGTTGTTGGCGGGTCAGGCGTTGCGAGTATTCGAGCAAACGCAGCTCCTCGGCCGCGTTGACGCTCACGTGGCTGTCGGAGCCGATGCCCCAGTGGCCGCTGGCTGCGGCCCAGCCGACGGCGTCGAACACGCCGTCGCCGAGGTCTGCTTCGGTGCTTGGGCACAGGCCGGCCGTGGCGCCGGTGGCGGCGGCAGCGCGGGTTTCGCCAGCGTCCATGTGGGTGGCGTGCACGAGGCACCAATGAGCGTCGACTTCGGCGTTCTCAAGGAGCCACTGCACCGGGCGCAGACGGCACCAAGCGACGCACTCGTCCACCTCTTGTGCCTGCTCGGAGATGTGCACATGGATCGGCGCCGTGGGGTCCAGGCGCTTCAAGCCGGCGAGCAGCTCCGTCAACGCCGCCGGCGCCACAGCGCGCAATGAGTGTGGCGCGACGCCGGCGCGAATGCCCTGCGCACGAACGCGCTCAACGATGCGCAGCAGGCCGTCAACGCTGTGGATGAACCGCCGCTGGTCGGCGCGCGACGGCTGCGCACCAAAGCCGGCGTGTTGATACAGCACCGGCAAGAGCGTGATGCCGATGCCGGCACGCCGCGCCGCAGCGATCAGGCGCAATGACATCTCCGCCGGATCGGCATAGGGACGGCCCGGCACATCGTGGTGCAGGTAGTGGAACTCGCAGACCGAGGTGTAGCCGGCCTGCAACATTTCGATGTACAAGTGGGTGGCTATATCTTCGAGCTGCTCGGGCGAGACCGCGAGAGCGAAGCGGTACATCAGGTTGCGCCAGGTCCAGAAGCTGTCGTTGTCAGTTCCCGCAGTGCGGTATTCCGTCAGGCCCGCGAACGCGCGCTGGAAGGCATGCGAGTGCAGGTTCGGCATCCCCGCGACCAATGGGCCGGCAGCGTGCATGGTGTGCTTGGCCACCGCCGCATCGACGCACTGCACCTCGGTCAGGGCGCCGGCTTCGTTCCAGACGAGCAGCACGTTGCTTGCCCAGCCATTGGGCAGCAAGGCGTGCGCGGCAAAGAGCGCGCGGTGCGGGTTGGTAGGCAGGATCATGGCGTTTGATCGTGGCACAAACGCACGAGCAGCAGCGCGCCGGCAGGCCGCGGTGAAGCGATGGTGCGCGGCGGCGGAGTGCGCCACAGCAGTGCTTGCAGCGGCCGGAGTGTTTGCGGCGGTGGTCCGGATGACGAGGTGTCGACCAGCCACTCGCCTTCGCAGCACAACAGCAGCATGACATCTGCTGGGGCCGGCGCGACGGTGCTGCGCTGCACCGTCACTTCAGCGGCCCACGCGCCGCGCCGGGTCATCACGTTGAAGTCGCTGTTCGGGCCGCCCACGAGGGCGGCTGAAATCGGCGTGTCGCCACTGAAGTGAAAAGGCACGAGCGCCTGATCGAGCCGGTGATCGACCTCGCCTTGCGGGGAGCGCAAGCGCATGCCCGCGCCATGCAACAGCACGATGCAGCGGTTGATGCCCGGGAAAGCCGAGAACAGAAGGTCACAATCGACGCTTGCCAGGCTGAATCGCCAGTCGAAATCGGGCGAGCCAGCATCTGCGCCGCCGCACCGCGGGCCGACGGCGATCTCGCGCGTCAGGCCGGCGCCGTTTTTCCACGCTTGCGGCGCAATGCTGTGCAAGTCGAAACGTTCGAGTGTGGCGCTCACGCTCCGAGCATCGGCAGGTTCAGGCCCTGGGCTTGCGCTGTCTGCGCCGCCAGCTCGTAGCCGGCGTCGGCGTGGCGCATCACTCCCGAGCCGCTGTCGTTGACGAGCACGCGCGCGAGGCGCCTCGCCGCGGCCTCGCTGCCATCGGCCACGATCACCATGCCGGCATGCTGCGAGTAACCCATGCCGACCCCGCCGCCGTGGTGCAGCGACACCCAAGTGGCGCCGCCGGCCACGTTCAGCATCGCATTCAGCAGTGGCCAGTCGGAGACGGCGTCGGTGCCGTCTTTCATCGATTCGGTTTCGCGGTTTGGGCTGGCAACCGAGCCGGTGTCGAGGTGGTCGCGGCCGATCACGATCGGCGCCTTGAGTTCGCCGCTCTTCACCATGTCATTGAAGGCCAGGCCGGCCAGATGGCGTTCGCCCAAACCCAACCAACAGATGCGCGCCGGCAAGCCCTGGAACGAAATGCGCTCGGCCGCCATGTCGAGCCAGCGGTGAACGTGGTGGTTGTGCGGAAACAGCTCCTTGAGCTTGCGGTCGGTCTTGTGGATGTCTTCAGGGTCGCCCGACAGTGCCACCCAGCGGAAGGGACCCTTGCCTTCGCAGAACAACGGACGAATGTAGGCAGGCACGAAGCCGGGGAAGTCGAATGCGTTCTTCAAGCCTTCGTCGAATGCCACCTGGCGGATGTTGTTGCCGTAGTCGAAGGTGTGCACACCCATTGCATGAAAGTCGAGCATGGCTTGCACGTGCAGCTTGCACGACGCGGCGGCGGCCGCCTTCAGTCGCGCGTGCTGCGATGAGTCGCCTTGTGCGGCGCGCCATTGCGCAACACTCCAGCCCGCCGGCAGGTACCCGTGGATCAGGTCGTGGGCCGAGGTCTGGTCGGTGACGAGGTCGGGCCTGATGCCACCGGCGTTCTTGTCCAACCTGGCGCGCTTCACCAGTTCGGGCAGCAACTCGGCGGCGTTGCCAAGCAGGCCAATCGACACCGCTTCTCGGCGCGCCGTGTGGTGGCGCACCAGCGCGAGCGCGTCATCGAGGTCGCGCGCCTGCTTGTCGATGTAGCGCGTGCGCAAGCGGAAGTCGATACTGGCCTGCTGGCACTCAATGTTGAGCGAGGCGGCTCCGGCGAAGCTGGCTGCCAGCGGCTGCGCGCCGCCCATGCCGCCCAAGCCCGCGGTGAGAATCCAGCGCCCCGCCATGTCGCCGCCGAAGTGCTGTCGGCCGGCTTCGGCGAAGGTTTCGTAAGTGCCCTGCACGATGCCCTGTGTGCCAATGTAGATCCACGAGCCAGCGGTCATCTGGCCGTACATGAACAGGCCCTGGCGGTCGAGCTCGTGGAAGTGTTCCCACGTGGCCCACTTCGGCACCAGATTCGAGTTGGCCAGCAGCACCCGCGGCGCGTCCGTGTGGGTCTTGAAGATGCCGACCGGCTTGCCCGACTGGATCAGCAAAGTCTCGTCGTCTTCGAGCGAGCGCAGGCACTCGAGAATCTTGTCGAAGCAGGCCCAGTTGCGCGCTGCGCGGCCAATGCCGCCGTACACCACAAGGTCTTCGGGACGCTCGGCCACGTCGGGGTCAAGGTTGTTCTGAAGCATGCGGTAGGCCGCTTCGGTAAGCCACGACTTGCAGGTGAGCTTGTTTCCGCGCGGCGCACGCTCCACCCGGCCGGGCGCAGAGCGGGCATCGCGCGCAGCGGCGTCGGCGAAGGAATTCGGGCTGGCACGGGTGTTCATGGCGGCGGCTTTCAGGCAGGCTGTGGAAAAGTGGTCTAGACCACTTTACATGAGCATGCTAGAAGTCGGCCGCACAGTCAACCGCAGCGCGGTGGGCAAGAAACCGACGTTTTGGTCGGACAACGCATGGGCCAAGGAGCCCACCGCTGCGTCGGCATCGCCCTGCTCGCGCATTGAGCGACAAGCGTTTTGCACGCCGCGTGAGGTTGCGCTCGGCCATCCGCACATCGAAAACACGAGGCAGACTCAGATCGACCGTGCGTACGTTGAGATTGCCGGTCGAGGGCATAAGGGGCGTGAATACCAAGGGTTTACAACTTTGACTGGCGAAAATTGCGGGTTAACCCTAATATTCGGCGTTGGGCACGGACGCCCCGTGCGGATGAGGCCGCTGCAGTCGTGTAGCCCCAAGTGTCGGCCTCTGGGCACGCCTATTAAGCGAGTACTTGCTAACACTTAAGAGCCCGCCAGATTTAGATGTAAGTGCGCAGACATCGAGCGCTGGTCGAACACAACCTGACAGAAATTCACAATGAACACCACCGTTTTGCACCTGAAAGTTCAACGCCACCGCTTCCGCCGCCACGCTCTCACCACCTTGGCCGGCATGGCGCCGGCCGCCCTGCGAAGCTGGTTCACCTCGGCCCTAACGGCACGGACCGCCTCCGAAATGGCTTCACTGGAAGCCCAGAAGGTGCGTGACATGGCCTTTTCGTATTCGACGACCGAACCCGGCTTTTCTTCCGACTTATACGCTGCGGCCGCACACCATGAAAATTTGCACGGCTGATCAGATCTCGCCCGAGGTCCACTGACAGGTGTCGCCATGAACCATGCCGACACCTCTGCCAGAGGCGGTCGCGTTGTCCCGGCGCGGGTGTCGATGTACCGCGACAGAACGGCCCGGCAGCGGCAGTCAGGCCGCCAGGCGCTTCTCGATGTTGGCCTTGGTCGCCACGATCTCTGCGGGTAGGTGGTGCGCGAGCTGCTTAAACAGCGTGTCGAGCAGGCCGAGTTCGGCCTTCCACGCGACCGGGTCGACGCTGCAGATGGCGTCGTACTGCGCGCGGGTGAAGTCGAGCCCGGTCCAGTTGAGGTCGGCATAAGTCGGCGTGGTGCCGAAAGCGTTCTCAACGCCTGAGGCGCTGCCCGACACGCGCTCAATGACCCATTGCAGCACGCGCATGTTCTCACCGTAGCCCGGCCACACGAACTTGCCGTCTTCACCCTTGCGGAACCAATTTACGCAGTAAATGCGGGGCAACTTGGCACCTGATGCTGCGAGCTTCGCGCCGATGTCGAGCCAGTGCTGAAAGTAGTCGCTCATGTTGTAGCCGATGAAGGGCAGCATCGCGAACGGGTCGCGGCGCACCGCGCCGTTGCCGCCCGCCATGGCCGCGGTTGTCTCGGAGCCCATGGTCGCGGCCATGTAAACACCTTCGCTCCAGTTGCGTGATTCGGTCACGAGAGGCACGGTGGTCGAGCGCCGACCGCCAAATATGAAGGCATCAATAGCCACACCCGCCGGGTTGTCCCATTCCGGGTCGAGCGCCGGGTTGTTGGCGGCGGCCACGGTGAAGCGGGCGTTCGGGTGGGCGGCTTTGGCGCCGGTTTCCTTGGCCAAGGCTGGCGTCCAGGATTGGCCTTGCCAATCGATCAGGTGCGCAGGAGCGACGTCGGTCATGCCTTCCCACCACACGTCGCCGTCGTCGGTCAGTGCCACGTTGGTGAAGATCACGTCGCGCTTCAAACTGGCCATGCAGTTGAAGTTGGTCTTGTCGTTGGTGCCCGGGGCAACACCAAAGTAACCCGCCTCTGGGTTGATGGCATAAAGGCGGCCGTCGGCGTTGGGCTTGATCCAGGCGATGTCGTCGCCGATGGTCGTGACCTTCCAGCCCGCCAGGCCCTCGGGTGGGATCAGCATCGCGAAGTTGGTCTTGCCGCAAGCGCTGGGGAAGGCGGCCGCCACGTGGTGCTTCTTGCCTTCGGGCGAGGTCACGCCCAGGATCAGCATGTGCTCGGCAAGCCAGCCCTGCTCGCGGCCCATGGTCGACGCAATGCGCAACGCGAAGCACTTCTTGCCCAGCAGCGCGTTGCCGCCGTAACCCGAGCCGTAGCTCCAGATTTCCTGCGTTTGCGGGTAGTGCACGATGTACTTCGTGTCGTTGCAAGGCCAGGCCACGTCTTTCTGACCGGCCGCGAGCGGCGCTCCGACGGTGTGGATGCAGGGCACGAAGTGCCCGTCGGCACCGAGCACGTCCAGCACCTTGCGGCCCATGCGCGTCATGATCCGCATGTTGACGGCGACGTAGGCGCTGTCAGAGAGTTCAACGCCGATGTGCGCAATTGGCGAACCCAGCGGGCCCATCGAGAACGGCACCACGTACATCGTTCGGCCACGCATGCTGCCGGCGAACAGAGCCGGCGTGCCGTCGGGCTGGCCGGTCTGCAACAGCGCTCGCATCTGCTCGGGCGCCATCCAGTTGTTGGTCGGACCGGCGTCTTCCTGTTGGGCCGAGCAGATGAAGGTGCGGTCTTCGACACGCGCCACGTCGCTGGGGTCGCTGCAAGCCAGGTAGCTGTTCGGGCGCAGGTCGGGGTTCAGCTTCTTGAAGGTGCCCGCAGCCTCCAGCTTGGCGCACAGGCGCTCGTACTCAGCACTGCTGCCGTCGCACCAGTAGACCTCTTTCGCTTCGGTCAGCGAGGCAATGCGCGCCACCCAGTCGATCAACCTGGCGTGTTGCACGTAAGCTGGGATGTTCAGACGTAATCCTTCCAGCACGGGACAGTTCATCGGGTTTCCAATCATCAAAGTCAAAAAGCGGGATTGGGCAAACCGGCGCAGCCTGCAGCACAGGCCTCAAACGTCTTGCCCAATGCCGCGCGGGGCACGGGAAGCTGAGCCGCCCCCCGATAAAAACCGGTAGGTTACGGCGGGTTTCACGTGAACGCTCGGCGGGGGCTTGCGCGCGCCCGCGCCAGATCACTAGAACGACTCTAAGACGAGTGTAATGTCGTCGTAACCACCGCAATTCGGGGGATCATGCAAGTCGCGCATATTCCCATGCAAGCGCGTGGCAATTCCGGCCGACCGGGTGCGACGCAATAATCTGCACGATGACGACCACCCGCCGCCACTTCCTGCTCGGCAGCCTTGCCATGCCAATGCCGGCCGCATGGGCTCAACAACGTCGCTCGCTGGAAGACCCGTTGCGTCTGGGCGCGGAGAACGCGCTCGTCGATTCTGGCTTGGCACTGGCGCTGCAACAGGGCTTCGGACGTGACACCGGCGTGGTGGTTCAGCTCGTCCGCAGCCCCGCGCTCAGGCTGCTGGCCAGCATGGAACGCGGCGAGCTCGATGCGGCCCTGTGCAACGCCCCAGAGGCCGAGGCCAAGCTCGAAAAACAGACCCTGATTCACGACCGGCGCCTCGTGGCGCAGGGTGAATACGTGATGGTCGGCCCGGCCGCGCGCGGCAAGATCCGAGACCCCGCCGGCATCGCTGGCGGCAAAGACCTGGTGCTTGCGCTGGCAAGGCTGCACGAAGCGGTCAACGCCGCGGCCGGCGCCCTGGCCTTCCTGTCGGCAAACGACGGCTCGGGCACCCACCTGGCCGAGCAGGCCCTGTGGCGAGCAGCCAAGGTCACACCTGCAGGGCCCTGGTATGCGCAAGCCGAGCCGTCGATTGGCCTTGCTGCCCAGGCGCGCGCGCTCAACGCCTACGCCCTGGTCGAGCGTGGCACATGGGCCGCTTACGGCGGTGCGCCGCTGGCCGTGCTGGTCGACGCGGACCCGCTGCTGCTGGAACAAGTGCACGTGATGCGCCCCTTCCGTGCCAGCCACCCCGCCGGCAAGCTGTTCGTGGACTGGGTCGCGGGGCCGAAGGGCCGCCGCGTGGCGGGCGGGCATCGCGGGTACAGGACCGCGGCAGGGTGAACCGGCGATGCACCAAAACCTCATCAGCCTGAACACGGCCCGCGCCAGAGTGCTCGTGATCGATGGACGCGAGGTGATGAGCGGCATTTGCAAACGTGCCGTCGAAGGTGCGGTCGACGTCGGCCCGCTGGGCCTCGCGGGCGACGAGCAGGCCGACATGTCGGTTCACGGCGGCTTGAGCAAGGCGGTCTACGCCTACCCGATCGAACACTACGGCTTCTGGCAGACAGTGCGGGCGCAGGCCAATGTGGCGGCTTGGGAAGATGCGCCGCCAATGGGCTTGTTGGGCGAAAACCTCACGCTGCAAGGATTGCTCGAGACTGAAGCCTGGATCGGCGACGTGCTCAAATTTGCCGATTGCGAGCTGGCCGTGAGCGAGCCGCGTTTTCCGTGCTTCAAGTTCAACGCCGCGATGGGCTTCAAGCAAGCCTCGAAGCTGATGGTCGCGAACGCGTGGTGCGGCTTCTATCTGGCGGTGCGCACACCCGGCAGGCTGCATGCCGGAGAGAGCTTCGAGCTGATTCCCGGCCCGCGCGAAATCGGCATCACCGAACTGTTCCGCTCGCGCGTCTCGGGCGGGCGACGCTGAAGCCGTCATCCGGGCAACTGGCCGCACGCACCCAGCCCGTGAAAGACAGCCCGGCGCAAACCAGCATTACATTGCGGTCAGCGCCGCCGGGCTCTCGACCGGGCCGGCGTTTCTCGCTTCGATCACCTCACCACGAAAGCAAGCCATGAGCCTCATCAGTTTCATCAAGGACGCCGGCGAAAAACTGTTCGGCACCAAGCCGACTGCAGCAGCCCCCGATACTGCCGCGCTGCAGGCGCAAGCCGATGCTGCCAACCAGGTCGCGGCCACCGCGATCACGGGATACATCAACGCGCAAGGTCTGAGCGTTAACGGGCTCGACGTGAGCTTCGATGGTGCCAGCGGGGCGGTGACCGTGGCCGGAGAAACCGCCGACCAGGCAACCAAAGAGAAGGTCGTGTTGTGCTGTGGCAATGTGCACGGCGTGGCCCAGGTCAACGACATGCTGGTGGTGCGCGAGCCGGCCGAAGAATCGCGCTACTACACCGTGGTGCGCGGCGACACACTCTCGGCCATCTCAAAAGCGATGTACGGCAACGCCAACCAGTACCCGAAAATCTTCGAAGCCAACAAGCCGATGCTGAGCCACCCTGACAAGATCTACCCCGGCCAGCTGTTGCGCATTCCGGCCTAAGACGGCAGGAACCATTCCGGCCCACCAGCACGGCCGCCGTGAGGCGGCCCGCATCGGCCCGGGGGACCGCTTGACGTAAATGCCCGACGACGGGCGCCGTATCCAGCGGCGGGCGGTCAATGTATCCAGCTGCGCTGCCGCCGTACACCCTGTCGCGGTTCAGCGGTGCGAGTGGCGCGTCCTCACGCAGTCGGCGCACGAGGTCGGGGTTGCTGATGAAGGGCTTGCCGAAGGCCAGCGCGCCGACGAGCGCGATACAGTCTGCCCACGATTTCCGGAAACACCATGCTCGCCTACCGACACGCCTTTCACGCGGGCAACCATGCCGATGTGCTCAAGCACACGGTGCTCACGCTCGTGCTGCGCTACATGAACGCCAAGGACAAGCCCTACCGCGTGATCGACACCCATGCTGGCGCCGGCGGTTATTCGCTCGAAGGCCGTTTTGCGCAGAAGAAGGGCGAGTTCGAGCAGGGCATTCTTCGCCTGTGGGATCGCACCGACCTGCCGCCGGCGGTGGCCGACTACGTGGCGCTGGTGCGCCAGTTCAACCCCGACGGCCGACTGGAGCAGTACCCCGGCTCACCTGCGTTCGCACAGATGCTGCTGCGCGCACAAGACCAGCTGCGCATGTTCGAGCTGCACCCGACCGACCACCGCATCCTCGCCTCCTACATCGGCGCCGTAAAGGGCGCTGAGGTTTTTGATACCGACGGCTTCGATGGACTAAAAGGCCAGGTTCCGCCATCGACCCGCCGCGCGCTGGTGCTGATGGACCCCAGCTATGAAGGCCACAAAGACTACGGCCGCGTGATCACCTCGCTGCGCGAAGCGTTCCTGCGCTTCCCCGAAGGGGTCTACATGGTCTGGTACCCGCAGGTCAGCAAGCTTGAAGCGGCGCAACTGCCCAAGCGGCTCGAAGCGCTGGCGCCCAAGGGCTGGTTGCACGCGCGGCTCACGGTGCAGCAGCCTTCAAGCCAAGGCTTCGGTCTGGCTGGCAGCGGTGTGTTCATCTTCAACCCGCCGTTCTCGCTGCACGATGAGTTGCTGACGCTTCTGCCCTATCTCACCGAGGTGCTGGGCCAGTACGACGAGGCGAACTACCTGCTGGAACAGCGCACGTCCTGAGCACCGGCCGCGCGCTCAGCCCGGCGTGCGCTTGAGGTCGAGGAACGCACCAAAGAACCAAGAACGCATGCCGACCACCAACGTGTAAGAGCGTTTGTGCTCGGCGCTGAGCTTTTGTTCGGAGAGGTGTTGCTGCGCGAAGTCTTGCCCCACGCGCTGCAGCCGCTCGACAAAACTCGCCGCCTGCGCGCTGCTGACCTGGCCGTGCACCAGCATGAGCAGCTCGCCCTCACCGTCGAAGCTGCCGCTGTAGTAGTCGCTGACGACGTTGTCGCGAAAGTACCGCATCACCGGCCCGTCGGGCCGCCAGCGAAAGCCCTTAGCCACCTTGAGCCGGTAGCGGTTCAAGGGCCGCAGTTCGATGATGCCGAGCCGGTCAAGCTGAAGCAGATACCTTACGCACTCGGCTTCCGAGATGGCGTAGGTGTTCGTCATCTGCTCGAAGCTCCACTGGCTGAAGGCGCAGATCGCAAGCAGCAGCAGCTTGCGGTCTGCCACGACCGCAACTTCCTGTTCGGCGCTGAGTTCGCGGCGCAGCGGCTGCGTGTCGGCGACCCTGCGCGCGAGTTCGGCGAAGTCCATCTTTAGCACCCGCAGTATCTCGTCGATGCGCGACAAGGGCATGTCGCCTTTGGCCAGGATTCGCTTGATGCTCGACTCAGACATGCCAAGCGCTTGGGCCAAGTCGGCATAGGTGATGTCGGCCGCTTTGAGCTCGGCCTTCAGTGCGGTGATCAGGTCTTGTGTGGTGCTCATCTTGTCTCCCCGGAGCGCGGCCAAAGTATCGCAAACGGTCTTGCGCGGAGCGGTACTGCCAGGAGATACCGCCGGCAGCATGCGCTGCCACGCTCCTCAGGGCGATGGTGCTGCGCGCTGGCAGCACCGAAAATTCAACCGTGTTCAACCAACCAAGGTCCGAGGAATTCATGCAAAACACCCCGATCCGCCAAGACACCCGCGCCTGGAAGCTGCAGGTCTGGATTTCATTCGGCGCCGCTGTCACGTTGTGCGGCAGTGGCTTGGCCTGGCTGCCAGGGCAGGACTTGGACCGCGCGTTCATGGTGATGGGCTACATGTTTTGCCTGTCGACCGCGTTCGCACTGGCCAAGTACGTGCGCGACAACGAAGTTCGAAAGACCGACACACCGATGTGGGGCCTGGTGGTGTGGGGCGGCTTCGCGCTGGCCATGGCGCTCACCGCCTGGGGCCTGTGGCGCATGGACGTGAACCCGGCCTACAAGGCTTTTCTCGGCGCAAGCTGGTTGTTCCTGATTTCGAGCGTGTTCACGCTGGCCAAAACGCTGCGTGACGCCCACGAAGCACTGCAACTTTCCCAAGGGGACCTGTGAAATGGAATCGAACTTTGTTCGTCGTCGTTTTGCCAAAGCCACGGTGGCCGCATGGCTGGCGCTGACCCTCGCTGCAGCTCAAGCGCAGTCGCTCGAAGCCAGCATGCTGTCGGCGCTGCCGGTGGCGGTGTCGATCGCTGCCCCGGCCGTGTTGTCGGCCGGTGCGGTGCTCACGGTCGTGGCCGTCGAGGCCTCGGCCACCGGTGCGGTGTGGGTGCTTGAGCGCGCCTCCGATGGTGCGCGCAGCACCCTTCGCTTGAGCGCACAGGCAGCGGGCGGTGTGTCGGTGCTTGCAGGCACCGCTGTCGTGGTGACCGTGCTCAGCGCCGGCTGGGTCTTGTCGGCCGCCGGCAACGCGATTGCCTTCATTCCGAATGAGATCGGAGCCGCGCTGCTCTACAACGAGAGGGTGACACGGTGAAGCCGCTGCGCTTGCTGCTCGGCGGGGTGGTGTGTGCGGCGCTCGCGGCGGCCAGCCTTGCGGCGCACGCCGGCCGCAGTTGCGAGCGCAAACCGCCCACCGTTGACGCGGTCGAGCGCTCCATGGCGCTGGCTCACCGCACGGCAAAGAAGCTCGACGCTACCGGCGCGCAGGTGGTGGTGCTGGCGCGCGCCGGTCAGAACCTGAGCGAATACGGTCTGCGCTATTCGCACCTCGGCTTGGCCTACCGTGAGACGAACGGCTGGCGCGTGGTGCACAAGCTCAACCAGTGCGGCAGTGGGCGCGCCTCGGTCTACCGCCAAGGGCTGGGCGAGTTTTTCATGGACGACCTGTACCTCTACGAGGCGGCGCTCGTGATTCCCACCGAAACTGTCCAGGCGCTACTCCGCCCGGCGCTTGCCGACAACACGCGCATGGCACGGCTCGACACTCCGGCCTACAGCGTGGTTGCGTACCCGTGGGCGGTGACCTACCAGCAGTCCAACCAGTGGGCAATTGAAACGCTGGCGATGACGCAGGACCCTGCCGCATCAACGCGCGAGCTGGCGCAAGCTTGGCTGAAGCTGCGCGGCTACCAGCCGACCACCCTGCACATCACGGCATTCAAACGCCTGGGCGCACGCATGACCGCAGCCAACGTTGCCTTTGACGACCACCCGAACGAGAAACGGTTCAGCGACCGGATCGAAACCGTCACCGTCGATTCCGTGTTCGCGTGGTTGAATCGCAGCGGGCTGGCCGGCTCGGTTCAAGTGATCCGCTAAATTGCGCCTCGGCTGATACAACATCCATCAAGGGACGACATGAAAGAGCAAGCTCATCCGAACCAGTTCGCCTTGTTGAAGCAGCGCCGTTTCGCGCCGTTTTTCTGGACCCAGTTTCTCGGGGCCGGCAACGACAACCTGTTCAAGTTCGCGTTCACAGTCATGATCACCTACCAGCTGCAGATCAGCTGGCTACCGTCGAAGCTGGCGGGCCTGGTGATTGGCGCGCTGTTCATCTTGCCGTTCCTGCTTTTCTCGGCCACGGCCGGCCAGGCGACCGACAAGTACGACAAGACCCGCGTGATCCGCTTCGTGAAGAACCTGGAGATCGCGATCATGCTTCTGGCAGCGTTCGGGTTCTGGACCAGCAACGTGTTCATCCTGCTGGCCTGCGTGCTGCTGATGGGCCTGCACTCAACGATCTTCGGCCCGGTCAAGTTCGCTTATTTGCCGCAGCACCTGAGCGAGCGCGAGCTGACAGGTGGCAACGGCATGGTCGAGATGGGCACCTTCGTGGCCATTCTGCTCGGGCAGGTTGCGGGCGGATTGCTCGTTGCGATCCCCGATGTTGGCCGGCACTATGTGGCGATTGGCTGTGTCGTGGTGGCACTGATCGGGCGCGCCACCGCGCAAGCCGTGCCGGCTTCGCCTTCGAGCGACCCGGCCTTGCGCATCAACTGGAACCCGATCACCGAAACCTGGCGCAACCTGCTGCTCGCGCGCGAAAACATCGTCGTGTTCCGCTCCTTGCTCGGCATCTCCTGGATGTGGTTTTTTGGCGCCGTGTTCCTGTCGCTGTTCCCGGCCTTCGCCAAAGACGTGCTGCACGGCAACGAGCAGGTGGCGTCTCTGCTGCTGGTGGTGTTCTCAATCGGCATTGGCACCGGCTCGCTGCTGTGCGAGATGCTGAGCAAGCGCCATGTCGAGATCGGCCTGGTGCCCATGGGCGCACTCGGCATGAGCGTGTTCTCAGTCGATTTGTACTTCGCGTCTCGTGGATTGGCTCCATCGGCTGGGTACACACTGAGCGCGTTTCTTGCGGCACCGGCGCACTGGCGCGTGATGGCCGATCTGGCGCTGCTCTCACTCTTCGCCGGCCTCTACAGCGTGCCGATGTACGCGTTGATCCAGCTGCGCTCGCAGCCGAGCCACCGAGCCCGCATCATCGCGGCCAACAACATCTTGAACGCTCTGTTCTTGATCGTCAGCTCGCTCGGCGTGGGCGTGTTGCTGAGCGCGAACTTCACGATTGCGCAAGTGTTTTTGATCACGGGTTTGCTCAATGCGGTGGTGGCTTTCTACATCTTCATGCTGGTGCCCGAGTACCTGCTGCGCTTCGTGGCCTTCATCGTCACGCGACTCGTGTACCGCTTCAAGGTGCGTGGCGACGAGCACATTCCCACACAAGGTGCTGCCCTGCTGGTGTGCAACCACGTGAGCTTCGTCGACCCCATCTTGTTGATGGCGGCCAGCCCGCGGCCCATCCGGTTCATCATGGACCACAACATCTTCAAGATGCCGCTGCTCGGCTGGTTCTTCAGGCTCGCGAAAGCGATCCCGATCGCGCCACAGCGCGAAGATGCCGGCACCTACGAGCTGGCCTTTGAAAAGGCGCGTGCGGTGCTGGCCGATGGCGAACTGCTGTGCATCTTCCCCGAAGGCGCCATCACGCGCGACGGCCAGCTCGGCGAGTTCAAGGGCGGCGTGATGAAGCTGCTCGAAACCAACCCGGTGCCCGTCGTGCCGCTCGCTTTGCAGAACCTTTGGGGCTCGTACTTTTCGCGCGCCGGGGGCGCGGCGATGAGCAAGCCGTTCCGGCGCGGTATGTTCAGCCGTGTCGGGCTCGTTGCAGGCGACCCGCTCACGCCGGCGACAGTGACGACGAGAGTGTTGCGCGACAAGGTGGGTGACTTGCTGGCTTCGTGAGCGCCGGGGCGGCAGCTTGCCTTGACGTTGGAAGCCCGATAAGATAACAAAAGTTATAACATTTGGACAAGCCCATGCAAACGCTCAAACTCACCCAGATCGGCAATTCCGTCGGCGTGATCCTGCCCAAGGAAGTGTTGGCACGGCTGAAGCTCGCGAAGGGCGACACCGTCTACGTGACCGACACGCCGGGCGGCGTTGCGCTCACGCCTTACGATCCCAGCTTCGATGAGCAGCTCGAGCTCGGTCGCGAGTTCATGCGCGAGTACAAGGACACGTTCCGCGCGCTGGCCAAATGAAAAAAGCTTGGCGCTGGATCGACAAGCGCCTGCTGCTCATCCTGCACGACGAAAGCCTGGCCGAACACGGCGGTGCTTCCGGCCTTCGAGACGAGGGCTTGCTCGACTCGGCGCTCGCCCGGCCCTTGAATCTGCTGGCCTACGGCAGCCCGGACACCGCGGATCTGGCTGCCTCCTATGGCTTCGGTCTAGCCAAGAATCACGCGTTCGTGGACGGCAACAAACGCGCTGCATTCTTGGCCGTCGGCCTGTTCCTCGCGCTGAACGGCTTTCGCCTCAACGCTGCGCAGGCTGACGCCACCTTGACCGTGATGTCGGTCGCGTCCGGTGACATCGACGAGCTGGCCTTTGCGCGCTGGATTCGCGCCAACAGCGTGCCTCGTTGAGGCTAAACCCCGCGCGCCCGATCCTCCACGAACTGGCGCACGAACTCGGCGAACGTTCCCGCATCGAGTGCCTCGCGCACCTCGCGCATCAGGTTCACGTAGTAGTGCAGGTTGTGGATGCTCGCCAGCATCGGTCCGAGCATTTCGCCGCAGCGGTCGAGGTGGTGCAGGTAGGCGCGTGAGAAGCCGCCGCCTGACGGCGTCGTTCCCTTGCAGGTGTAGCAGCTGCAGGTCGAATCGAGCGGCTGGTCGTCGGTCTTGTGGCGCGCGTTGCGAATCTTCAGGTCGCCGAAGCGCGTGAACAGATGGCCGTTGCGCGCGTTGCGCGTGGGCATCACGCAGTCGAACATGTCGACGCCCGCGGTCACGCCCTCGACCAGGTCTTCAGGCGTGCCCACGCCCATCAGGTAACGCGGCTTATTCGCGGGCAGGCGGTGCGGCGTGTGCGCCACGATGCGCTGCATCTCGGCTTTGGGCTCGCCCACACTGACGCCGCCGACCGCGTAACCCGGCAGGTCGAGCGCGACCAGTGCGTCGAGCGACTGCTGGCGCAGGTTCTCGAACATCCCGCCCTGAACGATGCCAAAGAGTGCGTTCGGGTTCGCAAGCCGTGTGTGCTCGGCCAGGCAGCGCGAAGCCCAGCGCAAGCTCAGTTCCATCGAGATACGCGCTTCCTTTTCGGTCGTGATGTGGCCTTGCACGTCGTAGGGCGTGCACTCGTCGAACTGCATCACGATGTCGCTGTTCAGCACGTGCTGGATCTGCATGCTGATCTCGGGCGTGAGGAAGAGCTTGTCGCCGTTGACAGGCGACGCGAACCTCACACCCTCTTCGCTGATCTTGCGCATCTCGCCGAGCGACCACACCTGAAAGCCGCCACTGTCGGTGAGGATCGGCTTGTTCCAGGCTTCGAAGCGATGCAGCCCGCCGAACTGCTTCAGCACCTCGATGCCCGGCCGCAGCCAAAGGTGGAAGGTGTTGCCGAGAATGATCTGCGCGCCCATGTTTTCGAGTGAAGACGGCATCACACCCTTGACCGTGCCATAGGTGCCCACCGGCATGAACACCGGCGTTTCGACCACGCCGTGGTTGAGCGTGAGGCGGCCACGCCGCGCGTGGCCATCGGCCTTCAGCAGTTCGAACTTGAGCATGCGCGGAATTGTCGCAGGCACGTCAAGCCGCCCGCACAAAACGTCCGCACTGCAAGGCTCACCGCAGGCAACTTGCACTCAAGTCCAAACGTTCTGGACACTGCCCCGTCTTTAGGTCTCGGCCAAATGGCCGAGCGAGCGCTTGCGCGAGGCGATGGCGAAAAGGCGGTAACGCCAGCGAATGGCGCAAAAGGAAAGCCTTGGTTTTGAGCATGCGCGCGGCAACGCCGAACCCCACGGCGCGCGGCTTCTTAGGAGCGCGGCTCGGCTTGCAGCGCCAGCAGCATCGCGTCGCCGTAGCTGAAAAAACGGTAGCGCTCGGTGATCGCATGCGCGTAGAGCGCGCGCATGTGGTCGAAGCCGGCGAACGCGCTCACCAGCATCATCAGCGTGCTCTTGGGCAGGTGGAAGTTGGTGACCAGCACGTCGACCACGCGGAACGGGAATCCCGGCGTGATGAAGATGTCGGTGTCGCGGCTGCCGCTTTGCAAAACGCCACCAAGCGCGGCCGACTCGAGCGCACGCAAGGTGGTGGTGCCGACCGCCACGATGCGCCCGCCGGCGGCGCGTGTGCGCGCGACGGCCTGCACCGTGGCTTGGCTCACCTCGAACCACTCGCTGTGCATCTGGTGCTCGGCAAGGTTCTCGGTGCGCACCGGCTGGAAGGTGCCCGCCCCTACATGCAGCGTGACGTTGGCTGACGCCACGCCACGCTCCTGCAATTGCGCGAGCAGCGCTGCGTCGAAATGCAGTGCTGCCGTCGGTGCGGCCACGGCGCCTGGCTTCGCCGCAAACACGGTCTGGTAGCGGCTTTCGTCGTAGGCCGTGTCGGCGTGCGTGATGTAGGGCGGCAGCGGCACGTGGCCGTGTTGTTCAAGCAGCGCGAACGGGTCGCTCGGAAATCGGAGGTGGAACAGCGATTCCTGCGGCCCGCTGCGGCCGAGCACCTCGGCGTCGAAGGCATCGGCAAAGCGCACGCGGCCCCCGGTCTTCGGCGACTTGCTTGCGCGCAGATGCGCCAGCACCTCGAACCCGGGCAACACACGTTCGACCAGCGCTTCGACCGAGCCGCCGCTCGCTTTCACACCAAGCAAGCGCGCCTTGATCACGCGTGTGTCGTTGAACACCAGCAAGTCACCGCGCTGCAGCAGGCCGGCCAAGTCGCGGAACACGCGGTCCACCGGCATGGCGCCGGAGCCGTCGAGCAAGCGTGAGCCGCTGCGCTCGGGTGCGGGCTGCTGGGCGATCAGATCAGAGGGAAGATCGAAGTCGAAATCGCTCAGGGTGTGCGAGCGCGGAAGCATTGAGGTCATGGGTTGAGGGCTGGACCGGCCCGTGCCAACAAGGGAGGGCAGAATTCTCCCATGGTGACCGCACCCCCCACTGCCTCGACGAGCTTTGCCGCAAGGCCGAAATCAGGCCCGCAGCGTGCGCTCGAGAAGCTCGGACTGGTGCGCGCCATTGACCTCGCACTGCACCTGCCGATCCGCTACGAAGACGAAACCCGCATCGTGCCGATCGCCGAGCTTCGCGACGGCAGCCTGGCGCAGGTCGAAGGTGTGGTGAGCCACAACGAAGTGCAACAACGCGGTCGGCACCAACTGTTGGTGCACATTCACGACGGCAGCAACGACCTGGTGCTGCGTTTCTTGAACTTCTACCCGTCGCAGCAGAAGACGATGGCGGTCGGTACCCGTTTGCGTGTGCGCGGTGAAGCGCATGGCGGCTTCTTCGGGCTGGAGATGGTGCACCCGGTGGTCAAGGTGGTGATTGAAGGCACACCGTTGCCGACAGCGCTCACGCCGGTCTATTCGACCAGCGCGCAGCTCCCGCAGGCTTACCTGCGAAAGGCCGTGGCGGCCGGTCTCGGGCGCGCTGACCTGGCCGAGCTGCTGCCACCCGAGACCGCGCCGCACGGGATGACAAGCTTGCGCAGCGCGCTCGAGTTTTTGCACCACCCGGCCCCCAAAGTGAGCCTGGCCACGCTCGAAGATCGCAGCCACCCGGCGTGGCAGCGGCTCAAGTTTGAGGAGTTGCTGGCACAGCAGCTTTCGCAGCTGCAGGCCAAACGCGACCGCGAGTTGCAACGCGCACCGGGCTTCGAATTGCAGGCCAACGGGCTGCAAGACAAGCTGCTTGCGGCGCTGCCTTTTTCACTCACCGAAGCGCAACGCCGGGTCGGCCAAGAGATCGCGACCGACCTGCAACGCGAAGTGCCCATGCACCGGCTGCTTCAAGGCGACGTGGGCTCGGGCAAGACCGTGGTGGCGGCGCTCGCGGCGGCCATCACGATCCACGCCGGCTGGCAGTGCGCTCTGATGGCGCCGACCGAGATCCTCGCCGAGCAGCACCTGCGCAAGCTGGTCGGCTGGCTCGCGCCGCTGGGCGTCACCGTGGCGTGGTTGACCGGCAGCCGCAAGGGCAAGGCTCGCCAGATGATGTTGGAGCAGGTGGCGTCGGGCGAAGCAGCGCTCGTGGTTGGCACGCACGCGGTGATTCAGGATCAGGTGCAGTTCAAGCGGCTCGGCTTGGCTGTGATCGACGAGCAGCACCGCTTCGGCGTGCAGCAGCGGCTGGCCTTGCGCGCCAAGCTCGCTGCCTCGGGCATTGAGCCGCACACGCTGATGATGAGCGCCACGCCGATCCCGCGCACGCTGGCGATGACGCTTTTCGCTGACCTCGACGTGAGCACCATCGACGAGCTGCCTCCAGGGCGCACGCCGATCGTCACCAAGCTCTTCTCCGACGCAAAGCGCGAAGAGGTGATCGGGCGCATCCGCGATGCCACCGCGCAGGGGCAGCAGGTCTACTGGGTCTGCCCGCTGATCGAAGAGAGCGAAACACTCGATCTGCAAAACGCCACCGCAGCGCACGCGCACCTGAGCGAGGCCCTGCCCAGGCGCGCGGTCGGCCTGCTGCACGGCCGCATGCCGGCGGCCGAGAAGGCGGCGGTGATGGCGCTGTTCAACGCCGGCGAGATGGCGGTGCTGGTGTCCACCACCGTGATCGAGGTGGGGGTCGACGTACCCAACGCGTCGCTGATGGTGATTGAGCATGCAGAGCGCTTCGGCCTTTCGCAGCTGCACCAGTTGCGTGGCCGGGTTGGGCGCGGCGTGACGGCGAGCGTGTGTGTATTGCTCTTCACCGCGCCACTTTCGCTCACGGCGAAAGCGCGGCTGAAGGCCATGCTGGAAACGAACGACGGCTTCGAGATTGCCAGGCGCGACCTCGACATTCGCGGCCCCGGCGAGTTTCTGGGCGCGCGGCAGTCGGGCGCGCCTTTGTTGCGGTTTGCCGATCTTGCGACTGACGAAGCGCTGGTGCACCAGGCCCGCGCTGCGGCGACGCTGCTGCTCGATCAACACCCTCAGGCAGCGCTGGCGGTCGTGTCGCGCTGGCTCGGCGGGCGGGCGGAATACCTAAAGGCCTGAAGGGCTGAACGGCTGTGAGCAAATCCGGCACACCCGCGCGGGCGCGTCGGGCTTGGCAGCGCCCCGCCAGAGACGGCTTTAAAGGTGCCGTCGAGCACAAAACACTGCACTAGACTGGCTGCCTCGCCCCGCGGGTCATGGGGCACGACGTCAAACACCCGATGCTCTTCGTCAGCATTAACCGCGCCCCACCCCGATGAGTCTCCCGTCCGGCCCGATCTGGCGTCAGCTACGCCATGCTGCCTTCGCGCTGGTTTGGCTCGTGCTCGCCGTGATGGTTTACCAGGCACGAGCCGAACTTGTCGACGTGCTGCGCCCGCATGCCAGGTTCGTGACCGTGCGGGTTCAGCTGCAGCGCTGGTTATTGGCAGCTGTGCCGCTGGTGCTGGCGGGCGTCTGCGCCTTGATGGCCGCCAGGCAAGTTGCCAAGGTACGAGCTGCGTCGGGCGCGCCAGCAGCGGCTCGAAGCGCCGAAGAGGCCAACTGGATTCGCCGCCTCGGTTGGTTGCAATTTGAGCAACTCGTCGAGAACCATTTCACCCACCGCGGCTCTCGAACCGCGCTGCTGAGCAAGCTGCCGGGTTGCCCGATACGACTGGCCATGATCGACAGCGGCGGAGAAACTCTGGTGATTCACTGCACGCAGTGGAAGTCTGAGGAAGTCGGCTATGAGATCGTGAACGCGTTTGTGAACGAAATCTCGGCGCGCTCAGCCCAGGGCGGGGTGCTGTTGACCTTCGGACGCCTCACGCGCGGCGCATTGACGCTGGCGGCCGAGAAGAACATCGAAGTTGTGTCGGGCATCAAGCTAACGCGCATGTTGCGCGACAGTGGCTGGGAAGCGAGCCGCTTGGAGTCGAGCGCTTACACCGGGTTCGCCAGCAGCCGAAGGGCAGACACGCGGCGCAGCCGCTGACGGCATGAACCCGCCTGTGCTGATCAAAGCTCGCCGAGCGCAAGTCAAAGACTGTTCGCGCGCGCTTGCCTCGCCGAACAGCATGGTCGCCATGCACAACACCCCCCTCGCCAGAAACTGGACATGACCCTCACCGAACTCCGCTACGTCGTTGCCGTGGCTCGCGAGCGCCACTTCGGCCGCGCCGCCGAAGCCTGCTTCGTTTCACAGCCGACGTTGAGTGTGTCGATCAAAAAGCTCGAAGCAGAGCTCGACGTGAAGCTCTTCGAGCGCGGCGCAAACGAAGTCAGCGTGACCAAGCTGGGCGAAGAAATCGTGCGGC
The DNA here is from genome assembly GCA_038227445.1 of Burkholderiales bacterium. Taxonomy (GTDB): domain Bacteria; phylum Pseudomonadota; class Gammaproteobacteria; order Burkholderiales; family Burkholderiaceae_C; genus LMDS01. The sequence goes on from JBBRPV010000013.1 coordinate 31,251, forward strand.
AGGCGCAGACCGTGATCGAGCAGGCCGCGGCGATCAAAGAAATCGCCAAACGCGGCAAAGACCCGGTCTCGGGCCCGCTTCGCCTGGGCGTGATCTACACGATCGGGCCCTATCTGCTGCCCGACCTGGTGCGCCAGACGATCGAGCACCTGCCTCAGATGCCGCTGATGCTGCAGGAGAACTTCACCGCCAAGCTGCTGGAGATGCTGCGTGTTGGCGAACTCGACTGCGCAATCATGGCCGAGCCCTTCCCCGACACTGGTCTGGCGGTGGCGCCGCTTTACGACGAGCCCTTCATGGCGGCGATGCCAAAGGCACACGCACTGGCCAAGCGCAAGAGCATCAGCACCGATGAGCTGAAGAGGGAAACGATGTTGCTGCTCGGCACCGGCCACTGCTTTCGCGACCACGTGCTCGAGGTCTGCCCCGAGTACGCACGCTTCGCCAGCAGCGAGGCCGACGGCATTCGCAAGAGCTTTGAGGGCTCGTCGCTGGAGACCATCAAGTACATGGTCGCCTCGGGCATGGGTGTCACGGTCGTGCCGCAACTCAGCGTGCCCAAAGGCGCCCAGCCTCACATCAAGTACATCCCATTCTCGAAGCCGGCGCCCACGCGCCGCGTGGTGCTGGTGTGGCGCCGCACATTCACACGCTACGAAGCGATTGCAGCGCTGCGCAACGCGATCTACGCCTGCCCGCTCGAAGGTGTGAAAAGGCTGTCGTGATCGGGCGGCGCCCAAACCGCCGGAAAGGTCCAGGACAGGCCATCGGAGGGCAGGCATCAGAGCAGCCAGACGCCTTTCACACAGCAGGTGGTGGAACGGTGGCAGCCACTTCCTGTGGAGCACTGAAGGCACGGCCTTCAGTGCTCACTGGGTCATGGCATGCGTCAAGTGTTGGGCGCAGCGCCTTCTCAACACCTGGCACGGTGCGCCAGGGTCAAGGCAAGGCCTGTCAGGCTGCTTCTGCGGTCGCCTTGGCCTTGCGGGCCACGCGGCGTGCAGCATTTGAAGTTTCAGTGGCTGCCTCTTGCATGGCGATGCTGACGCGTCGCGTGGCGCTGCGCTTGATCTTCTGGCCCGCCGCCACGGCTTGATTCACCTGCGTGGTGGCCTTGCGGGCGATGCGCTTGCGGGTTGCCGCGACCTGATCGACCTGCTCTTGGACCGCGACCGCGACTTCACGGACCTGCTTCCTGGCGCTGCGCGTGGCCTGCTTGCGAACAACGGCAGCATCGCGCGTGCTGGCATTGAGCTTGCGCGTGGCCAAGGCCTTTGCGGGCAGCGCTGTGCCCGACACACGCCCGACCAGCTTGCTGCTGCCGCGTTCCAGTTTCTCCGCCACTTGGCTGACCAATTCAGCCGCCGGCATCGCGACGCGGTTCAGCGTGTCCAATGCATTGATGTTGGCGACGCGCTCGACGCGCACTGCGTTGGTAGCGATCACGCTGACGCCTTTGGCGGCCAGATCGACGGCTGCGCCAACGGCGCGCTGCGCGCTGTCAGTGCCAAGATGCAAGCCCTTGACCGAAAAGCTGCTGACGCGTTCATGACCGTCTCGCAGCGTGCTTCGCACGCTCTTGACAAAGGCGGAAGGCACGTCGGACACGGCCGAGGCGATGCGGGTGTCCACGAAACCAATGACGCGCTCGCCGCCAAATCGGTAGGCATTGATGATGTTGGTGGCGGTGATGCCGTAGGTCTGAATGACGTCGGCAGCAACGGTGGACAGGTTCTTGTTAGACATGACGGGATCCTAGAGTGGGGTGGGGTATCGACCTGATTGACGACGTCGCCGTGTAGCGAACCCGTTGCAAGCCAGCGAGGTCCTACGATGCCGGCTCAGCGTAGAGGGCACACCCCAATTCGTGGGTTTTCCATAGGGGGTGCGCTCTAACTCGACGGCGCCTGCCAGGCGCCGCGCCTCGCCGTGCTTGCTGCAGCCAGGCCGGGATGCGTGCAGCTCGTGGCCAACGCGCCAACGCCCCAACGAATGAAGCAGCAGGTCTTGCGTCAGCCGGAATGCAAAGGGCCTGCCGCGCGGCAGGCCCTTTTTTATGGCAATCGATTGTTCCTCACCGTCGAGCCAACACCTCTGGATTCAGCGGCGAGGCCGCATACACGCCAGTACCCGTTCCCGTCAGGAAGTTCAAGGTTCCAGAGTACGTGCAAGCAGTGACTAGACAAGTCGTGAGACTAGTCGTCATCGTGTACGCGCCGGTGAGTGGATTGAGCTCCAGCAGGCAGTCCGTGCCGCATGAGCCGTCGCGGCTGACCGTCATTCGGACGGTGTTTGTGCCTGCAGTTTTTGAGGTGTCATGCCCGTCCCAGATTCCTGCGTAGGACGCCAGGGTCAACGCGAGAGGCACAGACGGATCTTCGACAGGCATGCCAAGCTGGGTTAATAAAGCCGTCGCTGCTGCCGTGTTCAGTCGAGCCGAATTGTTTGGCGTCTTCTTGCTTTGATAGCCTGCGTAAACGAACCCACCACGCTCGACCCACACCTTGTCGTAGCTGAGCGCGGCGAACTGTGCGGGCGGGTTGTTGAGGCTAAGCACGCGGGCATCACCAAGCGTTGTGATTGTGTAGCTGCCAGTGCCGATCGCGCTGCAGTTGCGCGCCGACCCATCGCTGTAGCGTTCTTTGCACGCGTAGTAGGTCACTGGGTTGGTGCCACTGCCAGTGAAGGAGATGCGGAGCCACGACCTGCCTGTGTAGAAGCCGGGCACGGAGGAAGCGCCGACCCGGTCAATCCCCGCCGTGCTGTTGCCCCACCATTCGTTCGCCAGTTCGCTGGGATAAGTGACGCCGCCCAGGGTGATGCTCCCTTGCATATAAACGCATGGGGTTCCCGTCTTGGTCGCGATCCAGCCCTCCAGCGTCGTGGCGAGGCTTCCGTTCGTCGAGGTGTCGGGCGCGTTGCAGCCAATGCCTGCGGCCTGGGTGCTGGCAACACCGCCGGCCGCCACTTCGGCGCTGTACTGCGACGCGACGTTGCTGATGCCGGCAGGGCTCAGGGTACCCGCAGGGTAATAGCTGATCGCAGTCGCCACCGGCGTGTTCCTGTGGTAAGTGATCAACGAACCGGCCGGAAAGACGGCGCTGCCGAGAGCGGTCACCGGGTCGGCGATTGAGAGATTCGTGTAACCCGCAGCTCGGGCCTGCGCGTATACCTCGGCCATCGTTTTGTCGGCGATGCTGAAACTTGCGCGGGTTCGCGTGTCGACGCTGAGCTTGTCGCAGTAGTCGGAGCCACCGTTGCCCAGCGCATCGTCCACCGTGGCCACGCTCTCGAAGTTGATCGGGCAGTTGACCCAGGCGGCGCCGTTCCAATGCAGATCGGAATTGCGCGCCGGCGAGCCACCGGAGCCCCATTTGGCCAAGTTGCCCGCAATGTTTTGCATGCGTCGATCAACGAAGCGGTAGGTCTTGTTGACGTCCAGCGTTGATTGCGCAATCGAGCGGGTGAAATGGCGCGCGTAGAAGTTGGAAGCGTCGGTAAAGGTCAGGGCGGCGAGAGAGACGAGTGCGACCGGCGCTGGCTCGGGCGTCGCTGTCGGGGCGGTCGCGATTTGGGTGTTAACGGCCACCAGGGTTGGGAGCGCATCGGGGGTCAGGCCGGAGGCGGTGACCAGCGCAGTGGCCGCGGCCAGTAACGCGGTTTCCTTGTCCGCTGGCGTGATGGCTTCCCTTACTGTGGGGTCGCTCAACTTGCTGAGAATCGAGGGCAGCAGCTCCAGCAGTTTCTTCTGAATCGCCTTATCGAGATCCTCCCGCGTGATCGTTTTGCCGTCCATCGCGGAGGTGCCAACCGTGTCCTTGATCGCGGAAGATTGCTGCTGCGTCGTCACGACCAGCATGCGCGCAACGGTCGCCGCACTGATCGATCCGTCGGTCGGTGCGGTGACCTTGGTGAAGTCCTGGAACAACGAGGTGTTGATGCTGGTCGCATCCTGAACTGCCTTTGCGGCATCCGCGGTACTGAAACCGTTGCTCGCGACAGTCTGCTGAACCAGCGTGGTCAGCGGACTGACGACGCCCGGCTGATCCGCCGGTGTCGACATCGTGTAGGCCACTGTCACCGGGCCGTGATCGGCGTCGACTGCATCAGTGCCCACGACGGCAATGATCGGGTACTTGTTCACGTCGGCGTTCGGCACCGCCAGCGTGACTTTGCCCGCCACGTCGGTGCGGCCCTGAACCTCATCGGCATCGCACTTTCCGTTTCCGTTGGTGTCCATGCAGACCAGCGCATTGTTCAGCGCACCGTCGACGACGGTGGTGCTGACGTTGGTCGTCGAGGGAAGCGTTGTCGGCACGACGGCGCTGTCAGCGACTCCAGCACCACCACCGCCGCCGCAACCGGCGATGGCGAGCAGCACGGCGCTGCACAGGGTCAAGCGAAATTGTTCCGGTCGCAGTGGCATACGGGTCCTTGTCTGAACGTTGGGAAAAATGAACGCCCCTGCGATAACGGCAGATCCTGGCTTGGGTAAAGAAGCTTCTTTGGTCATAAGTCACGGGTCGGAGGTGTGCTCGTCGCGGACGACCCGGCTTCCGTCGACAAGCTCGCCCCCAAGCGCGGCTCACCCCACAAGCTCAGGCATACGGTCCTGCAAACGCATGCAGCCCTGCGCAAACCTCGCCGACCTGAATGGCTCATCGGCCTGCGGGTCGGGCAAGCCAACCCTTGTGCGGCAGCTCCCGGCGCCGGCAGAGGCGTGATGCTGCGCTGGCTAGCAGGCCGTTCCTCGGGTTCAGCCGGTCAGCACCTCGACCAGCCCTGTCAAGCGCCAACCTGCGTCTTCGAGCGCAGAACGCAGCCGCATCGCGTTGCCAACCGCACCCGGCGTGTCGCCGTGGACACAGATGCTGTGCATCGTGGCCGGCAGCACTTTGCCGCTCTCCGCGACGATGCCACCGGAGTCGAGCATGCGCATGACATGCGCGACCACGGCCGCTTCGTCGTGCAGCACGGCGTTGGGCCGGCTGCGCGGAGCGAGCGCGCCGGCATCGGTGTAGATGCGGTCTGCGAAAACTTCGTTGGCCACACGCAAGCCAGCGCGCGCGCCGGCCAACGACAGTTCGGACAGCGCCGGCGCCAGCAGGATCAGTTCGCGGTCGACAGCGCGCACGGCGCGCGCCACGCAGTCGGCCAGTGCCGGGTCTTCGCAGGCCTGGTTGTTCAGGGCACCGTGTGGTTTGACGTGCGTCACACGGCCGCCCTCGGCCATGGCCATGCCGACGAGCGCGCCGACCTGATAGATCACCGCCGCCTCGAGTTCGGCTGGCGCCATCTGCATCGGCCGCCTGCCGAAGCCCTGCAGGTCGGGGTACGCCGGATGGGCGCCGAGTTCGACGCCCGCAGCGAGCGCCGTGCGAACCGTGTTGCGCATCACGAGCGGGTCGCCGGCATGGAAGCCACAGGCGATGTTCGCCGCGCGCACAACGCTCAAGAGGCCCGCATCGTCGCCCATGCGCCAGGCACCGTAGGCTTCGCCGAGGTCAGCGTTGAGGTTGATATTCATCGTACGGTCAGGCGTGAGGAAGTGAGGGCAGCGCCGCGGCGGCATTCACGTCGTGAGCGTACTCCGGGGCCAACGCGTGGACGAATCCGGTCACGAGGTTGGCCGCATAAAGCGCAGATTCGTCGATGCCGTCGGACAGCAGCGGCCGCAGCGATGCCAGGAGGGTGCGGGTCTGGGCATCGGCGGCGCGTGCCAAGGCTTCGCCCGCGGCCGCGTCCACCCAAGCAAAGCGCAGGCTGTCACCGGGCCGCGCTGCTGCCAATCGGGGCAGGTCGGCACTGATGACGGTGCCGATCTTGGGGTAGCCGCCAGCGGTCTGGGCGTCGGCCAGCAACACAATGGGCTGGCCGCTGCCTGGCACCTGGATCGAGCCGGGCACGGTCGCGTCGGAGACGATCTCGGGCGCGCCGACATGCGCCAGCGCGGCGCCCTGCAGCCGAACACCCATGCGGTCGGCTTCTGCGGTGACGAGGTAGTCGGCCGCCACAAATTCAGCGAGAGCAGCCTCGGTGAAGTGGTCGGCCTGCGGCCCGGCGATCACGCGGACCGGCTCGCGCGTGGGCTCAGGCGGTTCGGCGAGCATCAGTTCGCGGCGCGCGCTGGCCGGCGGCACCGGGAGGTGCTGCCCCGAACGCAACGCGCGACCGTCCAGCCCGCCGAGCACAGCGCGCGCGTAGGTCGATGCACTTCCAAGCACCCGCGGAACTTCAAGGCGCTCGATGGCGACGACGGCGATGCGACCCCGGGTCATGCGGCGGATGCGCAGCAGGTCGCCATCGGCCAGGCTGATCGAACGCCAGGCCGCGAGCACGCGGCGCTCGCCGGCGCTTTCTTGCTCGATCACCGCATCGCCGGCCACCGCGATGCGCACGGTCGCGCCGCGCGCCGCCAGCTGCAGTCCGCCACCTACGCATTCGAGCACCGGGGCACCTTCGGGATTGCCCACCAGGGCGTTGGCAATGCTCATCAGCTGCGGGCAGAGCACGCCAGACCAAGGCACGCCGATGCGGCGAAAGCCGCGTCGCCCACCGTCCTGAACGGACGCGTACACGCCGACCGCAACGATTTCCACCGACGCGGTCGTCATTGCGGGCTTTCGCTGGTCGCCTCGATCAACAGCCAGTGCGTCGGGTCGATCTCGCCGGCGTGCAGAGCTTGCTCAAGGCGGCGGTATTCGGCCATGCCCACGGCGGCGAAGCGGACCCGGTCCCCGGCGGCCAGCAGCGCAGGCGCCTCGCGGGCAGCGTCGAACAACGGCACCGGGCAACGGCCCAGCAGATGCCAGCCGCCCGGGCTTTCACAGGGGTAGATCGCCGCCAGCTCGCCGGCCACGGCCACGCTGCCGGCCGGCACGCGAACGCGCGGCTGGCTGCGGCGCGGCAAGCGCAGCCGCTCGGGCACACCGCCCATGAACGGGAACCCGGGCAAAAATCCGAGCATGTGGACGCGGTACTCGGCCCCGCTGTGCAAGGCCACCAGCTCGTCCACCGTGGCGCCGATGGCGCGCGCGGTGTCGGCCAAATCGGGGCCCGCGTCGGCCTCGTAGCACACCGGCAGGTGCCAGCCACGCGTGGACACGGGCGCGGCATGACCGTCGCCGTCGATCAGCGGCTGTAGCAGCTCGATCAGGGTCACGCGGCCGGTCACCAGCGGGTCGAAAAACACGGTCAATGAACGGAAGGTGGGCATCGTCTCGATCAACCCGCGCAGGCGCCCGGCAGAATGTTCGCGGGCGATGGCGCGGTCGAGCGTGGTCACGGCGGTCAGCAACGCAGGGTCAATGCGGTCGCCGAACTCGATGGTGAAGGCCGCGTCTCCAGCATCGAGCACGCGCACGCCGGATGCGGGGTGGCCCATGGGGTCACATGCGGTTCGGCAACCACAGGATCAATGACTGACCGAAATACGACAGCACCGCGGCCACGAGCATGATGAAAAACATCGGCAACGCGGTGCGCGCCACGTAGGTCAGGTCGAGCTTGGTCAGGCCCTGCAGCACGAACAGGTTCAGGCCGACCGGGGGCGTGATCTGCGCCATCTCCACCAGGAGAACCGTGAAGATGCCGAACCAGATGAGGTCGAAGCCCGCGGCCTGCACCGTGGGCAACAGCACGCCAATGGTCAGCACAACCATCGAGATGCCGTCCAGGAAGCAGCCCAGCACGAGGTAGAGCACGGTCAGCGCCAGCACCAGCGAGAACGGTGAGAGGTGCTGCGCCGCGATGAACTCGGCCAAGTGGCGCGGCAGGCCGACGAAGCCCATCGCCAAGGTCAGGAAGGCGGCGCCCGCCAGGATCAAGCCGATCATGCAGTAGACGCGACAGGCGGCACCGACGCCTTCGACGAAACGCTTCCAGCTCAGGCTGCCTTCCACGGCGGCGACCACAAGAGAGCCGAGCACGCCGATCGCAGCAGCCTCGGTGGCGGTGGCCACGCCAGAGTAGATCGACCCCAGCACGGCGCCGATCAGCAGCACAACCGGGATCAGGTGGCGCGAGGCGTACAGCTTGGCCGCCAGCGTCGACGGCGGCTCGGCCGCCGGGATCTGATCGGGGTGCAGCAGCGACCAGACGACGATGTAGCCCATGAACAGGGTGGCCAGCACGATGCCCGGCAAGACGCCAGCGATGAACAACTTGGCGATCGACACGTCGGCCGCCACGCCGTAGACGATCATGATGATCGACGGCGGGATCAGCAGCCCCAAGGTGGCAGCACCAGCGAGCGAGCCCACAGCCAGCGACTCGGGGTAGCCTCGCTGGCGCAGCTCGGGCAGCGATATGCGGCCGATCGTGGCGCAGGTGGCTGCCGACGAGCCCGACACCGCAGCGAAGATCGTGCTGCCGATAACGTTGACGTGCAGCAGCCGGCCCGGCAGCCGGTTCAGCCAGGGGGCCAGGCCCTTGAACATGTCTTCGCTGAGCTTGGTGCGAACCAAGATCTCGCCCATCCAAAGGAAAAGCGGCAGCGCGGTCAGCGTCCAGCTTGAGGTCGAGCCCCAGATCGTCAGCACCATGCTGTCGCCCACTGGGCGGCTGGTGGCAAGGCCCATCGCGACCAGGCCGACCGCGGTCAGCGCCAGACCGATCCACAGACCCGAAGCCAGCGCGACGAAAAGCAGCACGATCAAACCGGTGGCGACAAGGACGTCCATGGTGGGTTCTCGTTGTTCTAGCGCGGGATGCGCGCGTCAGTCGGCGTGCAGGACTTCGGCCGAGGCTTCGGCAAAGAACGGGCGGCCGCTCCAGCGCGACCACAGCGCCTGGATGAACGCCAGCGCGAAGCCGACGCAGCCCAGCGCCATGCTCAACTGCGGAATCCACAGCGGCGTGGCATCTCCCGTGGGCGCCACATCGTGCAGCGTGTATGAGATCCAGACAAGACGCACCGCGAACCAGGCGAGGTAGCCCGAAATGCCGAAGCCCAAAAGCAAGGCCACCATCTCGAGCGCGCCCTTGACGCCCGGCCGCACGTGGTCGAGCAGCAGCGTGGCGCGGATGTGCTCGTTGTTCTGCAGCGTGGCAGGCAGCGCCAGGAACAGCGCCGCCGCGATCGCATAGCCGGCATAACCGTCAAGCCCCGGCAGATTCCACGCCAAGCTGCGCGCAAGGATGTTCAGCATGATCGAAACGAAGGCGCTGATCATCGCCACCCCGGACATCACGAGCAGGACCTTGTAGAAGCCGTTGGCCAGTTGGTTCAGCATTGCGCACACATTTCAGGAAATGGGCGGTGCCCAAGGATGCAGGCACCCGCGGGTGCCGCCACGGCATCTGTTCTCACGACTCGCACCACGCTGCGCCCTACTTCTTGCGGTAGGCGTCGATGATGGTCTGGCCGTCGGGCCCGGCCGAGGCCAGCCAGTCGGCCGTCATCTGCTCACCGATCCTTTCCAGCGCGGCTTTCACACTGGCAGAAGGCGGCGCCACTTTCACGCCGTTGTCGGCCAGGATCTTGATGGAGTCGATGTCCACCTGCTCGCTCGCCTTCCAGCCCCGCAGCTCAGCAGCGGCCGCAGCCTTCAGCACGGCGTCTTGTGTCGCCTTGTCGAGCGCGTCGAAGGCCTTTTGACCCACCGCCGTCACGTTGCGCGGCAGCCAGCCGTTGACCGGATAGAAGAACTTCACCTGCTCGTACAACTTGCCGTCGGCGCCGCTGGCGCTGGAAGTCAGGAAGTTGCTGGCCGCACCCGTGGCCAGTGCCTGACCGAGTTCGGGCAGCTGAATCGTGACCGGCGCGGCGCCGAGCATTTGCGCGATCTTGGTGGTTGCCGGGTTGTAGGCCCGCATCTTCGAGCCCTTGAAGTCTTCGGCCTTCTCGATCGGCTTGACCGAGTACAGCGATTGACCGGGCCAGGGCACCGAGAAAAGCATCTTGATGCCCTGCCCCGCCAGCACCTTGGTCTGCACTGGCTTGGCTGCCTCGTACAGGCGCTTGGCATCGGCATAACTCGTCGCGAGGAACGGGATCGAGTCGGCGCCGAAGAGCGGGTTCTCGTTGGCCAGCCCCGAGATGATGAATTCGCCCATCGGCGCCAGGCCGGTCTGGATCGCGCGCTTGATCTCCGGCTGCTTGAACAGCGAGCTGCCCGAGTGCACGGTGATCAGGAGCTTGTCGCCAGTGGCAGTCTTCACGTCGGCGGCGAACTGTTCCAAGTTCTTCGTCTGGAAGGTGTTGGCGCCGTACCCGCTGGGCAGGTCCCATTTGGTCTGGGCGCAGACCACAGTGGCGAAGGCGATGGCGGTCAGGGCAAACACAAAGGATTTCATTGGGGTGTCCTCTTCGGGAGTGAATCAGCTGCTTGCCAGCTGGTGGTTGAGAAGGTCGGTGATCAGCATTGCACCCGGAGCATGCGTGATGCAAAACGTGGGGCGCGCCTGTTGAAGCGCCGCCTGCGGCGTGACACCGCAGGCCCAGAAGACAGGGATCTCGCCGGGCGCCACGCGCACCGGGTCGCCGTAGTCGGGCCGCCCGAGGTCGGCAATGCCAATCTGAGACGAGTCGCCCAAGTGCACCGGCGCGCCGTGCACGGCCGGGAACCGAGACGTGATCTGCACCGCACGGATCGCGTCGGCCGCAGCCAGCGGCCGCATCGACACGACCATCGGGCCGCTGAACACGCCGGCGGCCCGGGTGGGCACGTTGGTGCGGTACATCGGCACGTTGCAGCCCTGCTCGATGTGACGGATGGGGATGCCTTCAGACTGCATGGCCCACTCGAAAGAGAAGGAGCACCCGATGGCGAACGCCACGAGGTCGTCGCGCCACAGCGCGGTGACGTCGCCGGGCTCGTCCACCAGTTCGCCGTCGCGCCAGACGCGGTAGCGCGGCAGGTCGGTGCGCAGGTCGAGGTCGGCGGCCAGCGACGCAAGCGCCGGGCTGCCCACGTCGCCCACCGCGAGCACCGGGCACGGGCGCGGATTGCGCTGGCAATACAGCAGGAAGTCGTGTGCCGCCACGCTGGGCAGGATCACCAGGTTGGCCTGCACCAGGTCGTCGGCCAGGCCGCTCGTGTGGGCGGCGAGGCCGCCGGCGCGGAAGCGGTGGCGGACTTCAGCACCGCGCGCAGAGGCACCGGCGGCGAACACATGAGACGAAAGCGAATTAACCATGGGCGCATGGTGCTACTCGGGGCGACATCCGACAAGCGAGAATTTTCTCTCTCAAATCATCGATTTTTTCGATGCTTTGGTGCTTACCCCAAGATGAGCCAGCAGGCTGTCGATGACTGGCTTCTGCGCTGCGGAACTCGGGTCGATGCGCCAACTCAGGTGCACCGGCAGCGGTGGCAAGGTCGCGTTGCAGGCGAGTGCGCGAAGCGGCATGCGCTGGCTCAGGCGCTGGACAACCGCGGCGGGCAGCGTCGCGATTCCCAGGCCGTCTTCCACCAGCTGCGCCAACGCGCTGATCGACGACACGGTGTGAATGCGCGGTGGCTCCAGGCCCGCCCGGCTCAGCAGGTCGAGCAGCGCCACGTGCGGTTGCGAACCGCGCTGGAAAGTCAGGAGGTCTTGCCCGACGAGATCGGCAAGCTGCCATTGGCGCCGCCGGTGGCGCTGGGCATGGCCAGCGAACACCATCGGCATCGGCGGCAGCGCCATCGCGCGCACGCCACTGCCGTCGGCCGGCAGCGCGGCGATCGCCAGGTCCACGGTGCCGCGCGCGAGCTGGTCAACGAGCACCGGCGAGGTTTCCACCGTCAGCTCCAGTGCCATGCCCGGCTGTGCCGCGTGCAGCTTTCTCACCCAGTCCATCAGCCACGAATGCAGCGCCGACTCGAAGGCGCCAACGCGCAGCAGCACCGGATGTGCGACGGAGGCACCCAATTCGGCACGGATCTCGCGCTGCAGCGCCAGCAGGCGCTCGGCATGGCCGAAGAACCGCTGGCCGGCCAGCGTGACCCGGAACTGGCGGTCGCGCCGGTCCAGCAGGAGGGTGCCGAGCTCTTGCTCGAGCGCCGCGATGCGGCTCGACATGGCCGACTGGGTCAAGTGCAGCTTCTCGGCGGCGCGCGTCACGCTGCGCAGCGTGACGACCCAGTAGAAGGCTTCAACGAAGCGCAGGTTCATCGACGGCTGATCCGGCGTTGGATGAAGGGGCTCATGAGTGAAGTATCGGAGACGATTGGGCCGACAGGGAGCCAGCGTTAGGCGAACACGCCGCCAATTCGCCGCCTGCACGCACTCACATTCAGCGGTCCAGTACTGAGCCGCTTGGCAGACCATGGAGCGGCGCCCAGGTTGATTTGATCTAATCTATTGAATAGGCTACATCTATTGGAATACGCTATTGGCCCTTCGTACACTGCGCGCTCGCCTCACGCCTGATTGCGAGGCGATGCGTCCAGCACAACCCACCTGAGGAGACAGCCATGTCCAGCGAATCCCAATGCCCGGTAACAGGCGGTCTCAGCAAGAAGCCAGCGGCGCGAGGCACAAACAACACGTCATGGTGGCCCGAACAGCTCAACCTCAAGGTGCTTCACCAGCAGTCTGCCCTGTCGAACCCGATGGATCCGGACTTCAACTATGCAGCAGAGTTCAAGACGCTCGACCTGCACGCGGTGATCGCAGACCTGCACGCCCTGATGACCGATTCGCAGGCCTGGTGGCCAGCGGACTACGGCCACTACGGGCCGATGTTCGTGCGCATGGCCTGGCACTCGGCGGGAACATACCGCATCGCCGACGGGCGTGGCGGCAGCGGCAGCGGCGAGCAGCGCTTCGCGCCGCTCAACAGCTGGCCCGACAACGGCAACCTCGACAAGGCACGCCGCCTACTTTGGCCGATCAAGGCCAAGTACGGCCGAAAGTTGTCGTGGGCCGACCTGTTCATCCTGACCGGCAACGTCGCGATGGAGTCGATGGGCTTCAAGACCTTCGGCTTCGGAGGCGGACGCCCCGATGTCTGGGAACCGCAGGACATCAACTGGGGATCAGAAACCACGTGGCTGGGTGACGAGCGTTACAGCGGCGACCGTGAGCTTGCGCACCCCCTGGCCGCCGTGCAGATGGGCCTGATCTACGTCAACCCCGAGGGCCCGAACGGCACGCCCGACCCGCTCGGCTCGGCCCGCGACATTCGTGAAACCTTCGCCCGCATGGCGATGAACGACGAAGAGACCGTGGCGCTCACCGCGGGCGGCCACACCTTCGGCAAGGCCCACGGCGCGGTCGACACGAAGCACCTCGACGTCGAGCCCGAGCGGGCTGGCATCGAGCACATGGGCCTGGGCTGGATCAACAGCTTCGAAACGGGCCACGGCGTTCACACGACCACCAGCGGCATTGAAGGTGCCTGGACCAAGAACCCGACACGTTGGGACAACGGCTACTTCGAGAACCTGTTTGGCTACGAATGGGAGCTGACGAAGAGCCCGGCCGGTGCGCACCAGTGGAAGCCAGTGGGCACCACCGGCGACGGCACTGTGCCCGACGCACACGACCCCAGCAAGCGCCACGCGCCGATGATGACGACGGCCGACATGGCCATGCGCATGGACCCGGCCTACGAGAAAATCTCGCGGCGCTTCATGCAGAACCCGCAGGAGTTCGCAGACGCCTTCGCCCGCGCCTGGTTCAAGCTGACGCACCGTGACATGGGCCCGATCACCCGTTACCTCGGCCCGCTGGTGCCCAAGGAAGAGTTGATCTGGCAAGACCCGGTGCCGGCCCTCGACCACCCGCTCATCAACACGCAGGACGTGGCCGCGCTGAAGGCAAAGCTCGTCGCGTCTGGGCTGACCACATCGCAATTGGTCACGACCGCTTGGGCGTCTGCCTCGACCTTCCGTGGCAGCGACAAGCGCGGTGGCGCCAACGGTGCGCGAATCCGCCTTGCGCCGCAGAAAGACTGGGAGGTCAACCAGCCGCCCGAACTGGCCAAGGTGCTCGCAAAGCTGGAATCGATCCAAAAAGACTTCAACGGCGCGCAGCCCGGCGGCAGGCAGGTTTCGCTGGCTGATCTGATCGTGTTGGGTGGTTGCGCTGCCGTCGAAGCCGCCGCGAAGAAGGCCGGCCACGAGGTGAGCGTTGCGTTCACGCCAGGCCGCACCGACGCCTCGCAGGCGCAGACCGACGTGGCCTCATTCGAGCCGCTGGAGCCTGTGGCCGATGGGTTCCGCAACTACGCGCGCAAGGGGCACGAAGCCGCAGTGGCCGAGTTGCTCGTCGACAAGGCGAATCTGTTGACGCTGACCGCCCCCGAGATGACGGTGCTGGTCGGCGGCCTGCGCTCGCTGGGCGCGAACGTGGGGCAGGCCAAGCACGGTGTGTTCACCCAGCGCAGCGACGAGCTGAGCAACGACTTCTTCGTCAACCTGCTGGACATGAACACGAAATGGCAGAAGTCTGCCGATGCCGAGTTCGTTCTAGAAGGCCGCGACCGGCAGACCGACAAACTCAAGCTCACCGGCACGGTCGTGGATTTGCTGTTCGGCTCCAACTCTCAACTGCGAGCACTTGCCGAGGTGTATGCCAGCAGCGACTCGCAGAAGGTGTTCGTGCGGGACTTCGTGGCTGCCTGGAACAAGGTGATGAACCTCGACCGATTCGACCTGGGCTGACCCCTCAGGGTTGAGGCCGGCTTTGTTAAAGTGGTCTCAACCGCCGTCACCCTGGAGCGTTCGAGCATGGCCAAGATCAAAGCCCCGATTGGTATGAGCATCAACATTGGCATCAGCGACAAAGACCGCGCGGCGATTGCCGGCGGTCTGTCGAAATTGCTGGCCGATACCTACACGCTCTACCTGACCACGCACAACTTCCACTGGAACGTGACCGGGCCGATGTTCAACACGCTGCACCTGATGTTCATGGCGCAGTACACCGAGCTGTGGAACGCGGTCGACCCGGTGGCAGAGCGCATCCGCTCGCTCGGCCACCCCGCGCCAGGCTCCTACGCGCAGTTCGGCAAACTCAGCTCGATCAAGGACGCGCCGGCCGTGCCGCCGAAGGCGCTCCAGATGGTCGCGATCTTGGTGGCCGGGCACGAGGCCGTGGCGCGTACCGCCCGCAGCATTTTCCCGCTGGTGGACAAGGCCGGTGACGAGCCCACCGCCGACCTGCTGACGCAGCGCCTGACGGTGCACGAACAAACCGCATGGATGCTGCGGTCGCTGCTCGAACCTTGAGCCGGCAGCGCCCATGCGTATCGCCATCCTCACCTTCGACGGGTTCAACGAACTCGACTCTTTCATCGCGCTCGGCCTGCTGAACCACCTCGGCGCGCAGGGCTGGAAAGCGCAAATCACGAGCCCGACCCGGCAAGTGACCTCGATGAACGGCGTGACCGTGCAGGCGCAGCAGCCGCTGGCATTCGCCAACGAGGCCGATGCAGTGATCTTCGGCAGTGGCATCTACACGCGCGCGATTGCCGAAGACCTCGGCAAGGTAGGCGCGCTGCTCGATCAGCTGCAGCTCGACCCGCTGCGCCAACTGATCGGTGCGCAGTGTTCAGGCGCCTTGCTGTTGGCGCGGCTCGGCCTGCTGGCCGACATGCCGGCCTGCACCGATCTCACGACCAAACCCTGGCTTGTTGAGGCCGGCGTGCGGGTCGAAGACGCGCCCTTCCATGCGCGTGGCCCGATCGCCACGGCGGGCGGTTGTTTGGCCTCGCAATACCTTGCCGCGTGGATGATGCTGCTCGGTGCTGGCGAAGCGGCGGCCAAACAGGCGCTGCACAACGCCGCGCCTGTCGGCGAAAAAGACGCGTATGTCGAGCGGCTGCTCGCCGTCGTGCGGCCCTTTGTCGTTTAGCCGTAGGCACCGTTTCCACAGGCGCCGGGCACGGCCGCGACAATCGCAGGTTGTTTCTCAGAGGCGGCCCGCACGCTGCGGCCGCACCCACATGTCAGACCTGACCGCCGCGTCCCTGGCCAAAGAAGTGCGCCGCCGCCGCGCCTTTGCCACCAATTCCCACCCCACATCAGCCTCTGAGTCAGGCGGCATCACGTCGGGCGCCCCTTTGCCTGCTCAATGAGTTGGTCCTTCAGCCCGCCTTTGTCCCCGACGACATGCGGGAAGACCTGATCGATCATCACTGCCCGCTCTCCGCCTGACGGAATCCCGGATACGCAAAGGCACTCGCAATTTGCTCGCAATCGCGCTCAGACACGCCAGCAGCTCGGGCGGTGGCGTACCAAGTTCTTGTCACCTGTTGTTCCATGGCGTGGATCCTGGCTTTCGCCTCGTCGGGCCCAAGCAGAAAGCGTGCGCTTTGCGAAAGGAGGTTGGCCGCACTGGCGAATCGGCCAGCATCGCCGCACTCCATTGCCAGATCGCGCCTCTCCATGCTGACAGGGACGGCGGGCGTCAGGTCATAGGCCGGTGAGAGCTTCCAGTCCGCCTCCTTGGCAATCAGCGCATGGTTGCGTGGGTGATCGTCAATGTTCGAGATCAGCGCGTTGAAGCACATGCGCCGGAACAGCTCGGCTGCGTTTTGCGCGGGATCAGCGCAGACGCGCCTGACTTCTTCGGCCAGCAGCACATAAGACCACTTGTCGCGCGACTGATAGGTGTCTTCTGTGCGCAGCAAGGTCAGCGAGGAGATCATGCGGGTCCGCAGGTATCCGGCCTGCGTCTGCTCGCGGTCGAATCGTTTGACCAGCAGAACGTCGCGCCCTGCAACCTCGACCACGCGGCTTTCTGCCGTGGTCAGGCCGCAGGCCCGCGCAAGCATCAGCATCGCGTGCTCGACCCTTGCGCTGTTCCAGGTGTCGTCGGGGCGGTTGAACTTGGCGATCCACAGGCCTGCCTCGTCTTCGACGACGGCCTTGGGCCGCGCGCCGCCCATCGACGTGCCGATCACCATCAGCTTCTCGACCTGATCGCGATCATCACCATGACCAGCAGCAAGATCACCATTTGGCCGATCATCGTCGGCGACGATGGAATCCGCGATGGACTGCACCTTCGCAAGGTCGAGCGTCTGGTTGAATGCTCGCTTGGGGGCAGGCGGGGTCTGGTTGAGGCCGAACCCCAGCGCGCCCGCGCGGTCATCCGGCGAGTACAGCAGGTATTCCATCTCACTGAGGCGCGCCTTGCCGAGATGGCGCTGAATCACGCGGCGGCCCCAATAGTCGGGGCTGGCATCGCGCAGCGCACCGAAGACGCCGTTCAGCGCAGGGGTTGAGTACGTGCGCGGCGCGAGCTTCAGCTCGACAGGGTCGAGCGCGACGGCGTTCGCGCGCTCAAGGTAGCTGCGCCCATAGACGAAGCGGCCTTCCGGCGCGCCCCTGCGGTCCACCGAGAGCGCGAACCGGCCCGCTGTCACAGGCTCGGTCTGCCCCGGCAGCGTGATGTAGACAAAGCACTCGGCTGGAGCTTCAGAAATCATTGTCCAGCCCTGTCTTTGGCCGCGCCCTTGCCCGTTCGCGGGACAATGCAAGGGTCTGGCCTTCCTCGTCCCTTTCCGGCGCTGCAACGTCGGCTATCTGGTCGATAAGGTCAAGCGCCCACAGCATCGCCGCGTACACGGCGATGCCCGTGGAGGGCTTGCCCTTTTCGGCGTCGGCGACAGCGCGCTCTCCGGTGCCGATCTTTTCCCCCATGTCCTCAATCGTCAGGTTCCGGCGCAGGCGTGCTGTGCGCAGGTTCGCGCCCAGCCGCTTGAGCGACTGTTCTACGGCGTAGGGCGGTGCAGTTAGCAGCTTGTTCCGGGCGGTCATGGGTCACCGATGAAAATGGGCACTCCCCAACAGAGACCATGTTGGCGGGGCGAGCGTATAAAACCGCCCTCAAGGGCATTCTAACTTGCATAAAATGCTCTTGAGAGCGTATTTGTGCTAGACTCCGATCTATTGGTAGCCCTCGGGGTCGCCAACGGCAACAAAGAGGCTGATGTGCGGGAGCCATGAGCACATTCGGGAATGCGTACACAGCTGTGTACATATCGGGGAAAGAGTTCTGATGGCAGACGCTTCAATCGCAGAGCAGGTAAGGCGCAGAAGAACGTTTGCCATCATTTCGCACCCCGACGCTGGCAAGACCACGCTGACGGAAAAACTGCTGCTGTTTTCGGGCGCGATCCAGATCGCCGGCTCGGTCAAAGCGCGCAAGGCCACGCGCCACGCCACCAGCGACTGGATGGAGATCGAGAAGCAGCGTGGCATTTCGGTCGCCTCCAGCGTCATGCAGATGGAGTACCGCGACTGCGTGATCAACCTGCTGGACACCCCCGGCCACCAGGACTTTTCAGAAGACACCTACCGCGTGCTGACGGCAGTCGACGCGGCCTTGATGGTGATCGACGCCGCCAACGGCGTCGAGCCTCAAACGCGCCGTTTGCTGCAGGTCTGCCGCGCCCGCAACACGCCGATCCTGACCTTCGTGAACAAGATGGACCGCGAGGTGCAGGAGCCCATGGCGCTGATGGACGAGATCGAGCGAGAGCTCGGAATGGAAGTGGTGCCGTTCACCTGGCCGGTCGGCATGGGCAAGGCCTTTCACGGCGTGATGGACCTGCGCGAAAAGCGCATGCGCGTGTTCGGCGGAGAAGAAGGCGGCGCCGAGTTCCTCGACGGGCTCGACAACCCGGTCTACCGCGAGCGTTTCGGCATGCAGTACGAGCAGTCGAAGGGCGAGATCGAGCTGCTGACCGATGCCGCGCCAGCGTTCGACCGCACAGCATTTCTCGGCGGGCACCAGACGCCAATGTTCTTCGGCTCGGCCGTCAACAACTTCGGTGTGCAAGAAGTGCTGGACGCGCTGGTCGATCTGGCACCCCCGCCCGGTGAGCGCGCCGCGATCCAGCGCGTCGTACAGCCTGAGGAGCCCAAGCTGACCGGCGTCGTGTTCAAGATCCAGGCCAACATGGACCCGGCGCACCGCGACCGCATCGCGTTCGTGCGCGTGGCCAGTGGTCACTTCAAGCGCGGCATGCGCATCAAGGTCACGCGCTCGGGCAAGGAGATGCGGCCGAACACGGTGGTGAGCTTCCTCAGCCAGCGCCGTGAGCTGCTCGACGAAGCATTTGCCGGCGACATCATCGGCATTCCAAACCATGGCGTGCTGCAGCTCGGCGACACGCTCACCGAGGGCGAATCGTTGCAGTACACGGGACTGCCTTTCTTCGCGCCTGAGATGTTCCGCTCGGTCGAGGTGGCCGACCCCTTGCGCACCAAGCAGCTCAAGGCGGGCTTGACTCAACTTGGCGAAGAGGGCGCGATCCAGGTGTTTCGCCCGGTCTCGAGCTCACTGCTCTTGCTGGGTGCTGTGGGCCAGTTGCAGTTCGAGGTGGTGGCGCACCGGCTCGAACACGAATATGGCGTCAAGGCGCGCATCATGCCGAGCCGCTACCAGGTGGCTCGCTGGGTCACCTGCGCACCCGACGACGGCGGCGCGAAGGAGTTGCAGCGCTTCATCGACGGCAACGCGCACCGCGTTGCCTTTGATGCGGTCGACGCGCCCACGGTGCTGGTGGAATACGCGCCCGAGTTGCGCGCGATCGAAGCGAACTGGCCGAAGATCAGATTCCACGCGTTGCGCGAGCACGCAGGGCTCGTATTCCAGAAGCAGCTTCAGGGGTGAGGCTCAGCCAAGATCGTTGGGCCAGACCACCACGCTTGCGCCGTTGACGTTGTAATTCACCCCGACCACAGCAACCTCGCCGCTGCGGCTCGACGCCGCGGGGACGCGCGGGAAAATGATGATGGCGTCCGGCCTGGCCTGCAGCTGCGGGCCAGAGTCATAAATCAACACCGGGCTGCCGGCTGCGTAAATCCGCAGTCTGCAGCTGCCACTTGCTGAAGTCTGAGCAGCGCTGCCTTCGAACCCAAGCGCATCGACCAGTTGCACACCGCCCGTCTCGTCGAACAGATCCACATCGAGCGGCACGGTCGAGTCAAAGTAGTTGGTGATGCCAGGCACAAGGGGCGATGAACCGAGGCGTGTGGTTGAGAACCGCCGGTAGAACACGAACAACGAAGGCGAGCTGCCGTCAACGGGCAGGTTGTCGAAGTTCTGCGTCACGACGGGCGCCCGGTTGCTGATGCCGAGGGTATAGAGGCCGTACTCTGCGACGAACGGCGTGGTAATCCCCGGGAAGCCAAGTCCCGAAGCCACCGTAGCGGCGCCAAACGTCACGTCGCTCGACGCAAACTCCGGGTTCAAATTCAGCAGCGACATCGAACGTGTTGGCGCCACGTAGGGAGCATCGACATAAACGTCGCCCCCACCGCCGCAGCCAGCGAGCGTGGTGGCCGCACCGGCGGCGAACAATCCGATGATCTTGCGTCGGGCGATGGGCATCATGTGCTCCAGTGAGTTGATTGGGGTCAGGCGGCAGTCGCCTTGAGCGTAACGCGGCTGGGGCCGAATCGGTGTACGCCGCCGCCGCGACAATGACGTCATGCTGTCTGACACGCCGCCACGCTCTCGCCTGTCTTTGTACCTCGACCTGGTGCGCTGGAGCCGGCCCGCGGGCAGCTACCTTTTGTTGTGGCCCACGCTCGCGGCGCTGTGGATCTCAGCGCGTGGCTTCCCCGGCTGGCACCTGCTGGTGGTGTTCACGCTCGGCACTTTCCTGATGCGCAGCGCCGGCTGCGCGTTGAACGACGTGGCCGACCGCAACTTCGACAAGCACGTGAAACGCACCGCGAAGCGGCCAGTGACGAGCGGTGCACTCAGTGCGAAAGAGGCTTTGCTGCTCGGCGCCGTGCTGGCAGGGCTGGCCTTCGCCCTGGTTCTGACGACCAACACCACCACGGTGCTGTGGAGCATCGGTGCTCTGGCGGTGAGCATCTTGTACCCGTTCACTAAGCGCTTCTTCTCAATGCCGCAGGCGGTGCTCGGCGTGGCGTTCAGCTTCGGCATCCCGATGGCATTCGCCGCGGTGCGCGGCGACGTGCCCGCGCTCGCGTGGTGGCTGCTGCTTGGCAACTTGTTCTGGGTGCTGGCCTACGACACCGAGTACGCGATGGTCGACCGTGACGACGACCTGAAGATTGGCATCCAGACCTCGGCCATCACCCTCGGCCGGTTCGACGTGCCAGCGGTGATGGCAAGTTACGCCGCCTACCTCGCGATCTGGGCCGCAGTGGGCGTGCAAATCGGCCTGCACTGGCCCTACTTGGCAGGGCTGGCGGCTGCCGCAGGCCTTGCCGGCTGGCACTACACGCTGATCCGCGAGCGCTCGCGCGAAGGCTGCTTTCGCGCGTTCCGACTCAACCACTGGGTCGGCTTCGTGGTGTTTGTGGGCGTGGTGCTGGCCTTAGCGGTTGAGCAATAGCGTCAGCCCGACAACGCTGCGGCCGTGCGCGCCGAGATGTGGCGGTACCGGGCGCAGGGCAGGCTGCTCAACAAAGAGGCCGTGCCCCCCGCACCACCGCGAGTTTCAATTCTGGCTCGCGGTCACACCCCTCGAACTGCACAAGCTCAGGGATAGAGGCCGCGCTCTTCCCGTGCGATCAAGATGCGCTCGCAGGCCACCGCGAAAGTGGCGGTGCGCAGGCTGATCTTGTGGCGATCAGCGGTGTCCCAGATCTTCTTCAACGCGTCGACCATGATCTTGTCCAGCCGCAGGTTGATCTCGTCTTCGCTCCAGAAGAAGCTGCTGAAGTCTTGCACCCATTCGAAGTAGCTCACGGTCACGCCGCCGGCATTGCAGATCACATCGGGCACCACGAGCACGCCACGCGAGCTGAGCACATCGTCGGCATCGGGCAGGGTCGGGCCGTTCGCGCCTTCGAGGATCAGCTTGGCCTTGATGCGGTTGGCGCGCGCCGCGGTGATTTGCGATTCGAGCGCAGCAGGAATCAGGATGTCGCAATCAACATCCCAAAACGCTTCGTTGTCGATGCGCTCGGCGCCCTTGTATTGCGCAATGCCGCCGTCGCGCTTGAGCACGTCCATCGTGTCGGCGATGTCGAAGCCTTTGGGGTTCGCAAGCGTTCCGGTGTGGTCTTGCACGGCCACGAGTTTGGCGCCGGCCTGCACGAACAACTCGGCCGCCGACCCACCCACGTTGCCCATGCCCTGGACGGCGACGCGTGCGCCGTTCAAGTCCAAACCAATGCGCCGCGCTGCCTCACGGCCGGTCACAAACACGCCACGGCCGGTGGCCTTCACACGCCCGAGCGAGCCGCCCAGGTGCAGCGGCTTGCCGGTGACGACGCCGGTGGCAGTGGTGCCGGTGTTCATGGAATACGTGTCCATCATCCAAGCCATGATCTGGCCGTTGGTGTTCACGTCAGGCGCCGGGATATCACGCTGCGGGCCGATGATGATTCCGATCTCGCTGGTGTAGCGGCGCGTCATGCGTTCGAGTTCCTTCAGCGACAGCAGCTTCGGGTCAACGCGAATACCGCCCTTGGCGCCGCCATAGGGCAGGTTCACGGCAGCGCATTTCACCGTCATCCACGCGCTCAACGCCATCACTTCTTCGAGCGTCACGTCGGGGTGGTAGCGAACGCCCCCTTTGCCCGGCCCGCGGCTCAGGTTGTGCTGCACGCGGTAACCCTCGAAGTGCGCGACGTTGCCGTTGTCGAGCTCAATCGGAACGTCGACGATCAGCGCGCGTTTTGGCCGCTTCAGCGTTTCAGACCAGCGCGCGAGGGTGCCCAGATAAGGCAAAACACGGTCGACCTGCGAGATATAGGTGTCCCAGGCGGTGTCGCCTTTTTGGCTGACGTAGGAGAGGTAGCTCATGACGTTGTCTCGTTAATGTGTGGTTCATGCTCGGGTGCAACCCCCTCACGGAGAGTGCCCGGCATAAAGCGAGACTGTAGGCGAGCGCGTGTCGACAATTTGCGCCGCCACCATGCAGGCTTTGCATGAAGTGAAGCACATGCAGCATTGGCATGAGGCACGCAGCATGCTGCTACGCGCCGAATTCGACGCCCAGCTCGCCCGCACGTTGTTGCGCGGCGCGCAGCGCCTTGATGATCGCGGGCTTCACGCCGCTGGCCTCAAGCGAGGCGAGCGCCGCGTGAGTCGTGCCGCCTCTTGAGGTGACACGTTCGCGCAGCACCTCGGGGGCTTCGCTCGACGCCTGGGCAAGCGACGTGGCGCCGGCAAAGGTGGCCAGCGCGAGTTGTTTGCCCTGCGCATCGGTCAGGCCCATGTCGCGTGCGGCCTGCATCATGGCTTCTACAAAATAGAACACGTAGGCCGGGCCGGAACCCGAGAGCGCCGTCACGGCGTCGAGGTCTTCTTCCTTGTCGAGCCACAAGGTCTGGCCGGTCGGCGCGAGCACGGCCTCTACCTTCGCCCGGTCCGCCGCAGTGACCGCGCCGCGTGCGAACAGCCCAGAGATGCCCTGGCCGATCAACGCGGGCGTGTTGGGCATTGAGCGCACGACGCGCTCCGTGCCCGCAGCGCGCGCGATGGTGTCGCTGCGGATGCCGGCCATCACGCTCAGGTGCAGCGCCTGACCCACGAAGGGCGCGCAGGGCGCGGCAGCGGCGGCGAAATACTGCGGCTTGACTGCCCATACAACGAGCGCCCCGCCCGCGAGCGTGGCATCGGCCGCGGCGAGCGTGTGCACGCCGAAATCGACATGCAGCTTGTCGCGCCGCACCGCCTCCGGTTCGACAACGATGATCGAGGTGGCGTCAAGCCCGCTCTTGAGCAGGCCGCCGACGATGGCGCTGGCCATGTTGCCGCCGCCAATGAAAATGATCGTGGATGTTGCTGTCATGGTCTGGGTGAGATGCCGCAGGCGTGAGTGTGCTTGGCGCCGAGCCGCCGGCGCCGCCAACTTTCAGTGCAAGCCGGCAAGCAAAGCCGCGTTGCCACCGGCCGCGGCGGTGTTGATGGTGACCGTTTGCTCGGCGCAAAAGCGGTACAGGTAGTGTGGGCCGCCGGCTTTCGGGCCGGTGCCGCTCAGGCCTTCGCCGCCGAAGGGCTGCACACCCACGACGGCGCCGATCATGTTGCGGTTGACGTAGACGTTGCCAATGCGCGCCGCCGCCGCCAAGCGCAGCGCACGCGAGTCAATGCGGGTCTGAATGCCGAGCGTCAGGCCATAGCCGAGCGCGTTGATCTGCGCGATGACCGAATCCACGTCGCCACTCCAGCGCACCACGTGCAACACCGGGCCAAAGATTTCCTGCTTCACTTCGGCAATGCTTTTCAACTCGAAGGCGATCGGCGCGATCAAGCGCGGGAAGTTCGATGCAACCTGCGCCTCGCCGATCAGCATGGCCTGCTCGCGCAGCCGCGTGATGTGCGCGACGATGCCGCCGAAGGCTTCGGCGTCGATCACCGGGCCCACATCAGTGGCGAGCAAGGCCGGGTCGGCGACGCTGAGCTCTTTGAGCGCCCCGCGGATCATCTCGATCACGCTGTCTGCCACACCTTCGTGCACACACAACAGGCGCAGAGCCGAGCAGCGCTGGCCGGCGGAGCGGAACGCGCTTTGCACCACGGCGTCAACCACCTGCTCGGGCAAGGCGGTGCTGTCAACAATCATCGCGTTGATGCCGCCAGTCTCTGCAATCAGCGGCACCATCGCGCCGTCGCGCGCCGCGAGACTGCGGTTGATGATCTTCGCCACCGCGGTGGAACCGGTGAAACACACGCCGGCTGCGCGCGGGTCGGCAACGAGCGCGGCGCCCACGGTTTCGCCCGGGCCGTGCAACAGCTCCAGGGCGTCTTTCGGAACACCAGCGCCGATCAGTAGATCGACAAAACGTTGTGCGACCGCCGGCGTTTGTTCGGCGGGTTTGGCAGCGACAGCATTTCCGGCGACGAGCGCGGCAACGACCTGGCCCGCAAAGATGGCAAGCGGAAAATTCCACGGGCTGATGCAGACGAACACACCGCGACCGTGCAAGTGCAGTTCGTTGCTCTCGCCGGTGGGGCCGGGCAGCACCTGCGAGGCCAGGCGCGCTTCAGCCTGGTCGGCGTAGTAGCGGCAGAAGTCGACCGCTTCACGCACCTCGGCCACGCAGTCACCGAGCGTTTTATGCGCTTCTTTCACGAGCAGGCCGCAGAACTCGGGCAGCCGTGCGTCGAGTGAATCGGCGGCGCGGCGCAATACGGCCGCTCGCTGCGCCAGCGGTGTGGTGTTCCAGGCGTTGAAGCCGGCGTGCAGACGCGCCATCGTGGCGGCCACATCAGCCCGCATCGACTCAACGACCACTGGCACAGTGGTGGCGGCGAGCGCACGGTCAAGCGGCGCGCGCTCGGCCAGGCACGCCAAATCGACGCCGGTGGAATTGGCGCGGCCTCCTTGTGCGCCGGCCTGCCAGCCGTACAGCTCGACCGGCGGCGCAATGCCCACGCTCGCGGCCGGCGCGAGCGGCGAAGCGAGCAGCGCTTCCACCTCGACCGCCTCATTGGTCAACTGGTGCACGAACGACGAATTCGCGCCGTTCTCAAGCAGCCGGCGCACCAGGTAAGCGAGCAGGTCGCGGTGTTCGCCGACGGGGGCATACACCCGCACCGGGATCGCGTCGTCGCGCATCACTTCGCGGTAGACACCCTCGCCCATGCCATGCAGGCGCTGCATTTCGTAGCGCGCGCCGCGCGCCTTGGCCATGCCGATGATCGCGGCGATGGTGCCGGCGTTGTGGGTGGCGAACTGCGGGTAGATCACGTCGTTGTTGTCGATCAGGGCGCGAGCGCAGGCGAGGTAAGAGATGTCGGTGTGGTGCTTGTGGGTGAACACTGGGTAGCCACTCAGGCCCTGCTCTTGCGCGCGCTTGATCTCGCCGTCCCAGTACGCGCCCTTGACGAGCCGCACCATGAAACGCAGGCCACGGGCGCGGGCAATGCGGGCGACTTCCTCGACGACCTGCAATGCCCGCGTCTGATAAGACTGCACCGCCAAACCGAAGCCGCGCCACTTCGGGAACTCGCGCGCAATGCGTTGCGCCAGCGCGTCGAGCACGTCGAGGGAGAGTTCCAGGCGGTCGCTCTCTTCGGCATCTATCGTGAGGTTGATATCGGCCCGCGCGGCCGGCTCGATGAGTTGCCAGACACGCGGCAGCAGCTCCGCGAACACGCGCTCGCGCTGGGCGTCTTCATAGCGCGAGAACAGGGCGCTGAGCTTGATCGAGATGCCGTCAGCCACTTCAGGGCCTTGGCCCGACGAGCCATGGGCGATTGCGTGAATCGCATTCAGGTAGGAAGCCAGATAGCGCTGCGCATCGGCTTCGGTGCGAGCCCCTTCGCCGAGCATGTCGTAGCTGAAGCGCAGTCCACTCAAGGCCTTGCGTGCCGAAGCCGCCTCGCCCATCGCTTCCTTGATCGAGCGGCCGAGCACGAACTGGCGGCCGAGCAGTTGAATCGCACGCACCGTGGCGGCCACGACCGTTTGTGCACCCAAGCGCTTGAACACGCCGGGCTCGATGTCGTTCTCGGGCAAGAACTTCTTCGACAAGGCGATGGCGCTTGCCGACAGGTTGGCAAGCAGCTTGTGGGGGCCGCCGGAAGCGGTGTCGAAATCGGCCTTGCCGAGCTGGTCGGCGGTGAGGGCAATCGCGGTCTCGGCATCGGGCACACGCAACAGCGCTTCGGCCAGACGCATCAGCGCCAGGCCTTCGGCGCTGGAGATCGGGTACTCGCGCAAGAGTGACTCCATGGCCCAGAACGGCGCCGGGTTGTTTCGCACCGACTGCACCCACGGCCGCGCGCTTCGAATTGCGGCGGGCCAGTCAACCGATGCGGCAAGGCCCTGCATCAGAGAGGCCAGCACGTCGGCCTCAGGGCGGTAGGGGTAGGGCAAGCGGGCAGAGACGGGGGGGGCAGCGAACATGGTGGACCTCTTGTGTAGAACTAATGGCTAGGTTATGTTCATTTCTTCAGAGTTAATTGCCTAAATCATGGCGTTCAATAGAGAATTGTTCATCATGTCTTCCGCCGACCCTGACACCCCCCCGCTCGACAAGACAGACGTCCGCATCCTGCGCATATTGCAAAGCGACGGGCGCATCTCGAACCTCAAGCTTGCCGAAGAAGTGCATCTCTCGCCCACCGCGGTGCTCGAACGCGTGAAGCGGCTCACACGCGACGGCTTCATCCTGGGTTACGAGGCCAGGCTCAACCCCGTCAAGCTCGGCGCCGGCCTGATGGTTTTCATCGAGGTCGTGCTCGACCGCACCACGCACGACGCCATGAGCATCTTCAAAGCGGCGGTGCAAGTGCGGCCCGAGATCCTCGAATGCCACCTGGTGGCGGGCGGATTCGACTACCTCATCAAGACCCGTGTGGCCGACATGCAGGCCTACCGCGGCTTCGTCGGCTCCGTGATCTGGGGCTTGCCGGGCGTGCGCGAGACACGCACCTACGCGGTGATGGAAGAAGTGAAGAACACGACCGCGTTGCCAATCGGAAGGCCGCCGCAATCGGCGCCTTGACTTTGCCAGCCACCGTGGTGGAAGTTGCTTCCAGCACGCGCGATCCATCCGCCGCCACAGCTACCGAACCGAACATCACCCGCGTCGCGCGCTGGTGTGGAGAGGCCCGTATGGGTTCGACGATGTGGCGCAGCGCCGCTCGCTCCAGCGCACAGTGAGAACGCGTCTCGGCGTCAGGAAACAGCCTTCTCTGTCGAAAAATAGGAATTTGGCCGTAGCGAACACACGTTAGAGGAGCAGCGTATCGACCGCTTTGCGAACGCACTCATGCTGCGAAATTTGGACATGTCAGCACGTAGCGGGCGCGGCGTCGTGCTGTTGCCGGATTTGCTCAGAGTCGGGGAAAGCGTCGAACTTTATGAAGGTGGCAAGTTCACTACGTTTTTGACGCTATGTTCACTACACTCAACTGGCTGTGAGTGCGGGTGACAACCAAATAGAGTTCCTGAAGTGGCCCTGGCGCCTTGGTCGCAAAGCGTGACTGCTCACGGGCATTGAACTCGCCGGCAAATGCACGGCGACGGTGATGGGCCTGGTGCAGTCGGCCAGGCTGCACGGGCACGACCCGTGGGCCTAGCTCAAGGACGCGCTGGAGCGCCTGCTCGACCATTCGAACAACCGCATCGCCCAGTTGC
>JBBRPV010000014.1:0-57276 GCA_038227445.1 Burkholderiales bacterium
ACCTGTTCATCGCCCTGGACCAGGGCCCCTTGTCGCTTGCGTCTCGATTCACCCATCGGGTGAGTCTGCCAAACAAGCGCAACTCCCCGCCAGTGCTGGATTTCCTTAGTGTTGGCGCCGGGGAACTGCCGTTTCTAGGCTGAACGATCAGGTCATCCACACGCTGCGCCCAAACGACGTGCAAGCTGTGCATAGCCGTGGCTATCGACTGGGCGAACTGCGCGTCACGTCGCGTGGTTTGCTCGTGACGCTGCTGCCGGACGAGGGCCGCTGACCGACGCACAAGGCGGCGAAGGCCGGCGTCGCTAAGATGCCGGCTCTTTTCAAGCGGAGCTTTTTTTGGATTTCATCATATTGGTCAAGGCCGCGGTCATGGGCATCGTCGAGGGTCTGACGGAGTTTTTGCCGGTGTCGAGCACAGGCCACCTCATCCTCACCGGATCGTTGCTTGGGTTCAACGACGCCAAGAGCAAGGTGTTCGACATCGCGATCCAGACCGGCGCGATCTTTGCGGTGCTGATCGTCTACTGGCAACGGGTGCGCGACACCATGCTCGGTCTGGGCAACGACGCCAAAGCGCGAGCTTTCGCGATCAACGTGGCGATTGCTTTTGTGCCCGCGGTGGTTCTCGGTCTGCTGTTCGGCAAGGCGATCAAGGCTCATCTGTTCACGCCCGTGGTCGTGGCAAGCACCTTCATCATTGGTGGATTCATCATTCTCTGGGCCGAGCGCCGCACCAGCGTTGCGCGTGTGGAAACGGTCGACGACATGACGCCGCTCGACGCGCTCAAGATCGGTCTCGTGCAATGCTTGGCGATGATCCCCGGCACCAGTCGCTCGGGTGCGACCATCATCGGTGGCATGTTGCTCGGCCTGAGTCGAAAATGCGCGACCGACTTCAGCTTCTTCCTCGCGATCCCCACGCTTATTGGCGCTGGCGCCTACAGCCTTTACAAGGAGCGAGCGCTGCTGTCAGTGGCCGACATTCCGATGTTTGGGGTCGGCCTGCTGTCCTCTTTCATCGCCGCTTGGCTTTGTGTTCGCTGGCTGCTTCGCTACATCTCGACCCACAGCTTCGTGGCGTTCGCGTGGTACCGCATCGTGTTCGGTCTTGTCGTGCTGGTCACGGCCTACACCGGTGTCGTGACTTGGGCTGATTAACGGGCTAACTAACGGGCTAACGGGCCGGCACGCTCAGCGTTTGACGAACACGAGATCCCAGACCCCGTGGCCAAGCTTGATGCCGCGGTTCTCGAACTTCGTCAACGGCCGATAGTCGGGTTTGGGCGCGAATGCGGCTGCGCTGTTGCGCAAGCCTGGCTCGGCCGACAGCACCTGCAGCATCTGCTCGGCATACGGCTGCCAGTCCGTAGCGCAATGCAGGTAGCCGCCGGGTGTGAGTCGGCTTTGCAGCAGGTTCACGAGTGGCGGCTGGATCAGGCGTCGCTTGTTGTGCTTTTTTTTGTGCCACGGGTCGGGGAAGAACACGTGGACACCGGCCAAGGAGCCGGCGGCGATCATGTGTTCGAGCACCAGCACGGCGTCGAACTGCACGATGCGAACGTTGCCCAGGGCAGCTTCTTCGATGCGTTGAAGCAACGCGCCAACGCCCGGCTCGTGCACCTCGACACCTAGGAAGTCGGTGCCCGGCACGGCCGTGGCGATCTGCGCGGTGGCGTCACCCATGCCGAAGCCGATTTCGAGCACCAATGGCGCCTGGCGGCCGAACAGGGCGGCAGCATCCAGTGGGCGGGCTTCAAACGGCAGTACGAATCGCGGCGCCAGTTCCACCAGCGCCCGCTTCTGGCCACTGCCCATCCGCCCGGTGCGCAGCACATAGCTGCGAATCGGTCGTGCAGGGCGCTGGTCGGGAAGGGCGGTCGGGTCGTCGGTTGGCTCGGGCATGGGGCAGGTGTCGAAGGGGTTGGGCAAGGCTGGCGTTCTACCACTCATCAAACGCGAGGTGTCCGGAAACGGCGCTGCACCAGCGTGGCCGAACCTGGCCTCGACGCAGTCCGAATTTCCAGATAGACCCGGCCGCCCTACCGCAGCTGTAGAAACCCAGCCGATTACCTGCCCTTCACGCCGCTGGCTGGTCGACCTCTTGCTTCTAGGACGCGCATTGAGCCGCTTCGTTCCTTTTCCGCCGGGTCGCCGCCGCCGAGCTCGGTGCTCGGCCAACGGTGGCCGTGTGTGAGGCCACAGCCACGCAGTCCCTGTAGCCGATTGCGCTGTGGCGCGGCGTTTCTTGAACTCCTGCCAGCACGAAACACTGCACTAGAATTGACCGAGGTCTGCGGGTGTAGTTCAATGGTAGAACGGCAGCTTCCCAAGCTTCATACAGGGGTTCGATTCCCCTCGCCCGCTCCAACGTGGGGCATTGCTGCGCAGCATGCGCCGGTGCCCGCGAATGCCGCTTCACCCTCGGCGGAAATTTTCAGGCCCAGCGACCCCCTCACCCGAGTGGTGGCGCGTGTTCGGGGGCAGGGCGAAACTCCCGCGCGGTGCGCCACACGGCGTGCGGCGACGAGGATTGAGTCATGGGCCTGAATGAACTTATAAACAACTGCGCGCGGCTGCGCATTGAAATCAATTCGGTGGGTGGCGCCCGTGAACGCAGCGAAGCCAAACTTGCCCTCCTGCTCAGCGAGCTTGACCAGATCGAACAAGATCTCGCGACCTTCAGACGCTTGGCAGGCGTCGCGGCGCCACTTCGTGACGAGGTCGCCACCTAGTCTTTTCAGCCACAGCGCGCGGTCACGGAGAGCCTCTTGTAACGGGCTCGCTCCAGGGCGCCGATCCAGTACACGCACTTCCTTTGCCGCCTGCTCCTTGGGTGAGGTCACACGCGCACTGTTTCGGCGCTCTGGCATCGGGGTTAGAACGTTCACCGTGCGCGCGGCTGGCGTCGAGCCGCCCAAGCCGATTCGACGCGCGGGTGAGCGCCGTGCGGAATGCGCGGCAAGCCCTGCGGTCAAAGTTGGTTGCCAACGGCGTCTTCGCCCGAGTCAAGCGCCGGGTCGCTGAGCGTATTCATGCCTGGACCTACCGCGCTCTCCACCTGATGGCGCACCAGCAGCGTCGCTTCATGGCGCACCATGCCCCATGAGCTTGGGCGCATGTGGCGTGGGTCTGGTTGGCCCAGGTGCGCATCGTCGCCGCAAGACTGACAACGCAGGGGATGTCGTCTGCAACATCTCAGGGAAGTGCCGATGGCGTGGCCAGCGGGTCCCGCCTCACAATCCTCAGTCCGCTTCCTCCGCACGCTTGCGCCTCATGCCTTCGAACCCAATGAGCCTTCTGTCCCTTGTGAACCTGTCGAGGTTGACGGTGCTCGGGCTCGAAACCTCGGCATTCGGCCCGTTTGCCGTGCAGGTTTGCACCGACCCAGCCGAAGCCCTGGCACGCTTGGCCGCGCGACCCTGCGACGTGCTGCTGCTCGACGCCGACGCGGTGGCGAGTACGGCAGAGCTCGCTCAAGTTGACGCGATGGCGCCGGCCACGCTCGTCGTCGGCCACGACCTGGGCACCGAGGCCGTGCTCGCGTGGCTGCAGCGCGGCGCACAGGACGTGCTTGGCCATGCCGACCTCGAAGCCGCGTCCTTGCCGCAACGCATTCGCGCCGCCATCGAGCGCAGGCTCGTCGAGCGCGACTCGCGCAAGTCGTACGCGACCGACCTGGCGACCGGGCTGCCACACCAGCAGCAGCTCATCGAACACATGAGCCACCTTCTGGCCTTGCGCGAGCGCGAACCTTCGCCGATGGCGCTGCTGGCGTTTCGCATCGAAGGCCTGTCCACGGCACAGGCTCGCCTAGGCATTGAAGCGGCGCAGGTTCTGCGCCGCAAGATTGCTGTGCGTTTGCGCGCTGGCGTGCGCGCCAGCGACGTGGTGGCCGCGCTTGGCGAGGCTTCGTTCGGCGTGTTGCTTGGTTCGATCCTTGTGCCCGCCGATTCGGAGCGTGTGGCGGCCAAGCTGCTGAAGGCCTTGCTCGAACCGTTGACGGTGGCCGGCGAAAAGCTGACCGTGTCGGTGGCGCTGGGCATCGGCCAATACCCGCAAGACGGCGCGCAACCCGACGCTTTGCTGCGCCGCGCGCTCGGCCTTGCGGCTTCGGCCTCTGCACATGGCCGTGCCGGCCTGGTGGTCGTGTCAGATGTCGGCAGACGCGTGGCGCCGGCAGCGAACGATGATTGATGTCGCTTCGCCGGCGCGGAGCAGCGTCACTTCGAGATGTCACCAATGCAAAGGTATTTGATCTCGACGTAGTCGTCGATGCCGTGGCGCGACCCTTCGCGTCCGAGGCCTGACTGTTTAACGCCGCCGAATGGCACCTCGGCGGTCGAGATGATCCCGGTGTTGACGCCGACCATGCCCGATTCCAGCGCTTCGGCGACCCGGAAGATGCGGCCCACGTCGCGGCTGTAGAAGTACGCTGCCAACCCGAACTCGGTGTCGTTGGCGAGCGCGATCGCCTCGGCTTCGGTCTTGAAGCGGAACACCGGCGCCATGGGGCCGAAAGTTTCTTCGCGTGCACAAAGCATGTCGGCGGTGGCGCCGGTCAACACGGTCGGCTCGAAAAAGCGCGCACCGAACTTCTTGCCGCCGGCCACGAGTTTCGCGCCCTTGGCCAGCGCGTCGGCCACGTGGCTCTCGATCTTGGTGACCGCGTTGTCGTCGATCATCGGGCCCTGGTTGACACCGGCTTCGAAGCCGTTGCCGACCTTAATCGCCTTGACCTTCGTGATGAGTTTCGCCACAAAGGCGTCGTAGACGCTGTCCTGCACGTACAGCCGGTTCGCGCAGACGCAGGTCTGGCCCGCGTTGCGGTACTTGCTGGCGAGTGCGCCGTCTGTGGCGCTGTCCAGGTCGGCGTCGTCAAAGACGATGAAGGGCGCGTTGCCACCGAGTTCGAGCGAGAGTTTTTTGATCGTGGGCGCGCACTGGCGCGCGAGGATGCGGCCAACTTCGGTCGAACCCGTGAACGAGAGGTGACGCACTGCCTCGCTTTCGCACAAAAGCTGGCCGATCTCGGCCGACTTCGCCGCCGTGATGATGTTCAGCACCCCCGGCGGCAGCCCCGCTCGCTGGCCGAGTTCGGCGATTGCCAGGGCCGACAGCGGCGTCTGCCCCGCGGGCTTGACGATTACCGGGCAGCCCGCTGCCAGCGCCGGGCCGACCTTGCGCGTGATCATCGCGATGGGGAAATTCCAGGGCGTGATCGCCGCGCACACGCCCATCGCCTGCTTGATGACGAGGTAGCGCTTGTTGTTGTCGGTGGTCGGAATGGTCTCGCCATAGACCCGCTTGCCTTCCTCGGCGAACCACTCGATGAAGCTCGCGCCATAGACCACTTCAGCGCGCGCCTCGGCGAGCGGCTTGCCTTGTTCGGCGGTCATGATTCGGGCCAGGTCGTCGGCATGTTCAAGCATCAGGTTGAACCACTTCATCAGCACTGCGCCGCGTTCCTTTGCGGTCTTGCCGCGCCACGCGGGCAGGGCGCGTTGTGCCGCGTCGATCGCGGCTTGCGTTTGGGCAATGCCAAGGTCGGCCACATCGACAAGCTTCATCCCGGTGGCCGGGTCGGTCACGTCGAAGCGGGCGCTGCCAGCAACCCATTCGCCGTTGATCAGTCCGTGCGTCTTCAGCAGGCTTGGATCAGCGAGCGTGGCAAGAGGCGAGTTCTTCATATCCATGGGTCTATCTCCGGGTGGAAGGGCGCTTCGGCGCAGACGTGGTGCGCACGCGAATGATCATACGGCGCGTGGCTGCGCTCCGGGCAGCGCAGAGGCCTTGGCACAAACCCCCGACCTATAATTGAAAACCTCGATAAATCAAGCAGTTACGTGCCGCTCATGCGAGCCATGTCGCCGCCAGAAAGCCACGGAATGAAAGCCTCGGAAATCCGCCAGACCTTCCTGAAGTTCTTCGAATCGAAAGGGCACACAGTCGTTGCTTCAAGCCCCGTCGTTCCCGGCGACGACCCGACGCTGCTGTTCACGAACGCCGGCATGAACCAGTTCAAGGACGTGTTCCTCGGCTTCGACAAACGGCCCTACAGCCGCGCCACCACGTCGCAGAAATGCATTCGCGCTGGCGGCAAGCACAACGATCTGGAAAACGTGGGCTACACCGCGCGCCACCACACCTTCTTCGAGATGCTGGGCAACTTCAGCTTCGGCGACTACTTCAAGAAAGACGCGATCAGCTACGCGTGGGAACTGCTGACCCAGGTCTACAAGCTGCCGAAAGAAAAGCTCTACGTCACGATCTACGCCGAAGACGATGAGGCCTTCGACATCTGGACAAAGGTGATTGGTCTCGATGCTGATCGTGTGATTCGCATCGGCGACAACAAAGGCGCGCGTTATGCGTCTGACAACTTCTGGATGATGGGCGACACCGGCCCCTGCGGCCCATGCACCGAGATCTTCTATAACCACGGCGCCGAGATTCCCGGTGGCCTGCCGGGCACACCCGAGGAAGACGGCGACCGCTACATCGAGATTTGGAACAACGTGTTCATGCAGTTCAACCGTGACGAAGCTGGGGTGATGCACAAGCTGCCCAAGCCGAGCGTGGACACGGGCATGGGGCTGGAGCGGCTAACTGCGGTGATGCAGCATGTGCACTCGAACTATGAGATCGACACGTTCGTGAATCTGCTCGCCGCTGCCAAGAAGGTGGTGGATGCCGCAGGCGGGTCAGGGGCGGGGACGCGAGGTGTTGATTTTGTCGGCTGCGACATTCACTCTCCATCGCTGAAGGTGATCGTCGATCACATTCGCGCCTGCACGTTCACGGTGGTCGATGGCGTGATCCCGGGCAACGCCGGCCGCGGCTACGTGCTGCGCCGCATCGCGCGCCGCGCGATCCGCCACGGCTACAAGCTCGGCGCCCGCTTGCCGTTCTTTCACCTGCTCGTGGCGGCGCTGGTCAAAGAAATGGGCGACGCGTATTCCGAGCTGCGGGCCGGCGAGATGCGCGTGACCGAAGTGCTCAAGCAGGAAGAAGAAGGTTTCTTCCGCACCATCGCCAACGGTATGGAGATTCTTGAAGCAGCGCTCGCCAGTGGCGCGGAGACCATCGACGGCGAAACCGCCTTCAAGCTGCACGACACCTACGGCTTCCCGCTCGATCTCACGGCCGACGTGTGCCGAGAGCGTGGTGTCACGGTCGACAGCGCTGGATTCGACGCCGCCATGACCCGCCAGCGCGAGCAGGCTCGAGCGGCGGGCAAGTTCAAGATGGCCGCCGGGCTCGAATACACCGGCGGCGCGACCCAATTCCACGGCTATGACCGGCTCATGCACGAAGGTGCGACGGTCACCGCCGTCTACATCGACGGCAGCCCGGTGCAAAGCGCGAAAGCCGGCGACGACGCGGTGATCGTGCTCGACCACACGCCGTTCTACGCCGAGTCGGGTGGTCAGGCAGGTGACACGGGCGAGCTGCGCAATGCCACGTCGCGTTTGCTGGTTGAAGACACTGTCAAGGTGCAGGCCTCGGTGTTTGGTCACCACGGGCGTGTGCTCGAAGGAGAGATCAAGGTCGGCGATGTGCTCGGCGCTCGCGTCGATGCCGAGCGCCGCATGAAGACCGTGCGCAACCACTCGGCCACGCACCTGATGCACAAGGCCCTGCGCGAGGTGCTGGGTGAGCACGTGCAACAGAAGGGTTCGCTGGTCAACGCCGAACGCACGCGCTTCGACTTCGCCCACAACACGCCAATGACGATCGGGCAGATCGCGCAGGTCGAAGCGTCGGTGAACGCCGAGATCCTCGCAAATGCCGCGACGCAGGCGCGTGTGATGACGATCGAGGCAGCGCAGAAAACCGGCGCGACGATGCTGTTCGGTGAGAAGTACGGCGACGAAGTTCGCGTGCTCGACATCGGCAGCAGCCGCGAGTTTTGCGGCGGCACGCACGTGCAGCGCACTGGCGACATTGGGCTGTTCAAGATCGTCGCCGAAAGCGGCGTGGCTGCCGGTGTTCGGCGCGTTGAAGCGGTCACCGGCCAGAACGCGCTGGCTTACCTGCAGTCGCTCGAAGGCACGGTCGCGCATCTCGCTGGGGTGCTGAAGGCCGCGCCGCATGAAGTGCCGGTGCGCCTTTCGCAGGTGCTTGAGCACCTGCGTGCCCTCGAGAAGGAACTCGCGTCGATCAAAGGCAAGCTGGCTTCGGCACAGGGCGACGAACTGCTCGCGCAGGCGGTCGATGTAGGCGGCCTCAAAGTGCTGGCCGCGCAGCTCGAAGGCGCTGATGCGAAAACACTGCGAGACACGCTCGACAAGCTCAAAGACAAGCTCAAGAGCGCCGTGATCGTGCTGGCTGCGGTCGAGGGTAGCAAGGTGCAGCTCGCAGCCGGCGTGACAAACGACCGTGTGGGCAAGCTCAAGGCCGGTGAGCTCGTCAACTTTGTCGCGCAGCAGGTCGGTGGCAAGGGCGGCGGCAAGGCCGACATGGCGATGGCCGGAGGCACCGAGCCCGGCAAGGTCGCTGAAGCGCTCGCGTCGGTGCAGGGCTGGGTCGCCGAGCGGGCCTGAACGGCAACAAAAAGGCGCGCCATGACGATCACGATCCGGCGCGTCACCACGAAAGACGCGGCCGCACTCGCCACGTTGATGAGTGACCCAGCTGTCTTCGGTGGACTGCTGCAGTTGCCCTACCCGACCGAGGAGCGTTGGGCGGCACAGCTCGCCGGCACGGGTGCTGCTGACAAGGCCGACCTTGGGCTGGTGGCTGATCTAAACGGCGAATTGGTCGCCTCGGCCGGCTTGTATGCGCCCGGCATGGCGCTGCGCCGCCGCCATGTGATGGGGTTGGGTATCTCGGTCGCCCGCGCCGCGCAGGGGCAGGGCGTGGGCACCGCGTTGATGACGGCGCTGTGTGACTACGCTGACCATTGGCTCAACACGCTGCGCATTGAGCTGACCGTGTACACCGACAACGACGCGGCACTGCGCCTGTACCGCCGCTTCGGCTTCGAGATCGAAGGCACGTTCCGGGGCTACGCAATGCGCGACGGGCGTTACGTCGACGCGCATTCGATGGCACGCTTGCACCCAGCTCCGGCGTTGATCGCGGCAACCGCGCCGCGTGTCTGAGGTTTTGCGCGCCGGGTTGCCCGTGCGCCTGCACGGCCGCTGGTTTGCGGCGCCCAGCCAGAAGGCCGAATTCACCGGTTTTTAAAGTGCCACGCAGCACGAACCACCGCACGACCAGCGCTCAAGGCGCGTCAGTCGGCGCTGGCCCAGAACACCGCGAACCAGCCGCGTTCGTCGGTCCAATGTTTTGGTTTTGCGAAACCGGCCTGCTGCAAAAGCGAGGTGAATCCGTCGGTCGTGTACTTGCAGGAATTTTCGGTGTGAATGCGTTCGCCTTGCGCGAACGCGCGCTCGCCGCCGGGCCAGCGCACGGTGAGTGCAGCACGCGCTTCGAGGTGCATCTCAACGCGCGACATGGGCGCGTTGTAGATGCCGATGTGGCGCCACGCGCGGGGGGCGAAGTCGGCGCCGAGCAGGTGGTTCAGGTGGCGGAGCAGGTTCAGGTTGAAGGCCGCGGTAACTCCAAGCGCATCGTCGTAGGCCGCTTCCAGAAGGCGGGCTGGCTTGACCAAATCGATTCCGATCAGCAAGCCACCGCCGGCGGCTTGCTCGCGCAAGCGTTTCAGGAAAACCAGTGCTTCATCGGGCGTGAAGTTTCCGATGCTCGAACCCGGGTAGAAAAGGACCGGCCGGTGCTCGACGAGGTCCGGCGGCAAATCCAGCGAGTGCGAGAAGTCGAGCCCGAGTCCGACCACGTCGAGCGCTGGGTGTTCGCGCTGCAAGCTGCGAAGCGCGTCGTGCAAAAAGTCAACCGAGATGTCAACCGCCACGTACTGGCTCGGCTCGAGCAACGGGAACAGGCGCTTGGCCTTTTCGCAGTTGCCAGCGCCGAGGTCGATCAGCGTGGCACCAACACCCGCTTCACGCGCGATGACCGCTCCATGCGCTGCGAAGATCGCGGCTTCGGTGCGGGTCGGGTAGTACTCAGGCAACTCGGTGATCGCCTCAAACAGGCAAGAGCCAAGCCGGTCGTAGAAGAACTTGGGCGACGCACTCGCGGGCGTGCGCAACAGTGCGGCCTTGGCACAGGCGAGTTCAGCGAGGTCGTCGGCGATATGGCTTTGAATGAATCGGGGGTGGCGGGACATGCTGGTCTTGTGGGGTTTGTCGTGTCTAGCCCGACACGTGTCAGGGATGTCTCAGATGGACACGCTACCTTACATCGGTATCGCTCAAAATGCGGGCATGCAAACTCCGACCGACCGCAAGGCATCGCGCCGCCAGCTGCTGGGCTTGTCGCTGGCCGCAGCCGCTTCGGTGGCGCTGCCGCGCACAGCCAGAGGCGCACACCTGGTGCGGGCGTGGCCTGAAGGCAAGGCGGCCCCTGACTTTGCGTTGACCGATCTCGACGGCAAGACCTGGAATCTTGCTGCACTCAAGGGTCGGCCGGTGATGCTGAATTTCTGGGCCAGTTGGTGCGAACCCTGTCGCTCCGAGATGCCGTCGCTCGAACGAGTGGTCACGCGCTACGAGCGTGCCGGGCTCGTCGTGTTGGCGGTGAACTACAAAGACTCGCCTCCGGTCATCAAGCGTTTTCTCGAGGTGTCGCCGTTTTCGCTGCCGATCCTGCTCGACCGTGACGGCGCCGCCACCGCCGTCTGGACGCCGGGTGTCTTTCCCACCACCGTGCTGGTTGACCCCAGCGGCACACCGCGCCATTCGGTGCTGGGCGAGCTCGACTGGATGGGGGCACAAGCTCGCGATCTGCTCGAACCGTTGGTACGCCAGAAGCCACACACCGCGTGATCGGCGAACGCCTCGCGTCGCTTCACTTCGCAACGATAATTGGCTTCACGCCTGAAGCGGAGTCTTGCCAGATGCAGATCGGTTTTTCCATCAATGAAATATGGGCGCTTGCCACGCTCGCTACCGGCACCTGCTGGGTGACGTGGAAGTACAAAACCAAGCGCCTCGGCGGCGTGCCCGAGAAGAAGCCGCTCTGGGTCAGCTTCGGGGCCGAACTGTTCATCGTGGTTGCGTTGATGTTCACTTGCCGCGTGGCCTTGGCCGATTGGCCCAAGGTGCCTTCTGGCTCCATGGAGCCGACGCTGCGGGTAGGCGACTACCTGCTCGTCAACCACCTGGCCTATGGGCCGCGCCTGCCGTTTACCAACACCGCGCTTGAGTTCGGCCAGCCACAGCGTGGCGACGTGGTGGTGTTCCGGTACCCGCTCGACGTGTCGGAGTTTTATGTGAAGCGCCTCGTCGGCATGCCTGGCGACACGGTCGAATTTCACAACGGCGCCGTCACGGTCAACGGCGCGCCGTTCGATGCACAGGTGCTCAGCGAGGGCACCGGCGCGCAAGTGTTGCCCGAGGACCGAGGCCAGTGGTTGCTGCGAGAAACCGTGGCGGGCAACAGCCGCACGATCAAGGTCAACCCGTTCGTGATGGGCCGTCTGCCAACCGACGGCATGGCCGAACACTGCAAGGCGCAGGGCCCGACCACGTGGTCTTGCGCGGTGCCAACAGGCCAGTACCTGATGATGGGCGACAACCGAGACAACTCGGCCGATTCGCGCGTCTGGGGCTTCCTGCCGCACGCTCAGGTCTACGGTAAGGCGGTGCGGGTACTGTTCAACCTGAGCGACTTATCGCGCGCCTGGACTGCGCTGTGAGTCGCCTGGCTGTATCCAGCGAACTCACAGGCAAGCACATCGTGCTTGGTCTCTCGGGCGGCATCGCCTGCTACAAGGCTGCCGACTTTGTGCGCGAGATGGTCAAGGAAGGTGCCACCGTTCAGGTCGAGATGAGCGAAGCGGCCGAGCAGTTCATCACCGCGGTGACGATGCAGGCGCTGTCGAACCGCGTGGTGCACACCAGCCAGTGGGACACGCGCGAGCCGAACAACATGCCGCACATCAACCTGACGCGCGAAGCCGATGCGGTGATCGTGGCGCCGGCCAGTGCCGACTTCATCGCCAAGCTCGCGCAAGGCCGCGCCGACGACTTGCTCACCCTGATGTGCCTGGCGCGGCCGATCGAACGTTGTCCGCTGCTGGTGGCGCCGGCGATGAACCGCGAGATGTGGTCGCACCCGGCAACGCAGCGCAATGTGGCGCAACTGAAAAGCGACGGCGCCTTCGTCCTCGGCCCCGGCAGCGGCGACCAGGCCTGCGGCGAGATTGGCGACGGCCGCATGCTCGAGCCTGCCGAACTCCTTGCCGACTTGGTCGCGTTTTTTCAGCCCAAGCTGCTGGCGGGCAAAACGCTGCTGATCACGGCCGGCCCCACCTTCGAGCCGCTCGATCCGGTGCGTGGCCTGACCAACCGCTCCAGCGGCAAGATGGGATTCGCAATCGCACGTGCTGCTGCGGAAGCCGGTGCAGTTGTCACTCTTGTGGCGGGGCCGGTGCACCAGGACACGCCCCGCGGTGTGCGGCGCATTGACGTTGGAACAGCGCAGCAGATGTTCGATGCGGTGCTGGCCGCGGCACCGGCGAGCGACGTATTTGTTGGCACCGCCGCGGTGGCCGACTGGCGCGCGGCGGTGGCGTCTGAGCAGAAGATCAAGAAGGCACCGGGCAAGACCGTACCGAGCTTCGAGCTTTCTGAAAACCCCGACATCCTCGCCGCGGTGGCGCGTTTGCCCGATTCCGCCGGCCGCCGGCGGCCCTACTGCGTGGGCTTCGCGGCCGAGAGCCACGATCTGCTCAAGCACGCGCGTGAGAAGCTCGAACGCAAGAACGTGCCGCTGATCGTGGCCAACCTTGGCCCGGCCACCTTCGGGCAAGACGACAACACGCTGACGCTTGTTGATGCCCAGGGCGCGCGCGCGCTGGCGCGTGCCGACAAGCTCACACTGGCGCGCCAGCTGGTGGCAGAAATCGCGTCGCGCCTTGCGGCCCGATAACCTTACCCAACCGCCTTCCTCGTAGAGGCTCACACGAGGCTCACCACCATGTCGGTGATCGATCTGAAAGTACTTGACGCGCGCATGGCGTCGCACCTCCCGGCCTACGCCACGCGCGGTAGCGCCGGGCTCGACCTGCGGGCCTGCCTCGACGCCGCGCTCGTGCTCAAGCCCGGCCAGACCGAGCTGATTCCGACGGGCCTGTCCATCCACATTGGCGACCCAGCGCTGGCGGCGATCATCCTGCCGCGCTCGGGCTTGGGGCACAAACACGGCATCGTGCTCGGCAACCTCGTGGGCCTGATCGATTCCGACTACCAGGGCCCGCTGATGGTGAGCTGCTGGAACCGCGGCCAGCGTGACTTCACGATTCAGCCGATGGAGCGCTTTGCGCAATTGGTGATCGTGCCCGTCGTACAGGCACGCTTCCGGTTGGTCAACGAGTTCGGTGCCTCCGACCGGGGCGAGAGCGGCTTCGGCTCGACCGGGTGCGCCTGAAGTCTCGCCATGCATGAACTTTGAGTGCGCGATTGCATTCTGTGACTGGCCTGCGCCGGCAGGGCAAAAATTGCACACGGTCATTGATTGGTCAGTCACGGGTCGGGCCAGCTCGATCAGCACGGGAACGTCATGAAGCATCTTTGGGCGTGGTGGGTGTTGGCAACGGGTGTCTTGG
This sequence comes from Burkholderiales bacterium, assembly GCA_038227445.1. GTDB lineage: Bacteria > Pseudomonadota > Gammaproteobacteria > Burkholderiales > Burkholderiaceae_C > LMDS01. The sequence continues at coordinate 13,637 of JBBRPV010000014.1, forward strand.
GCGTTGTCTCGGGCTGCACCAAAGAGCCTCCAGCCGGCACGTCGGTCGCCGCCATTACCGCGCCGGCAGCATCTGGCGCAGCGTCGCGGTCCGGTGGAGGGGGTAATGGTGGTGGTGCGGTTAGCGTCACCACGGTGCGTGCGCTTCAGCGTGACGTCGAAGTGATGTTGGACGCCACCGGCACCGTCACCGCACTGAACAGCGTCGACATTCGCCCGCAGGTCAGCAGCGTCATTACCCGAGTGCACATCCGAGAAGGGCAGTTCGTGAAAGCCGGCCAACCGCTTTTTACACTGGACACCCGCGCCGACGACGTTAACCTCGCCAAGGCCCGCGCGCAGATGGCCAAAGACACGGCCTCGCTCGCCGACGCACGCCGCCAGTTGCTGCGAAGCCGCGACCTGCTTGCGCAGAACTTCATCTCACAAGGCGCGGTCGACACGAACCAGTCGCTGGTAGATGCACAGCAGGCCGTGGTCGCTGCGGACCGGGCCTCCATCGACTCAGCGCAGGTTGCGCTCTCGTACAACCACATCAACGCTCCGTCGTCGGGCCGCGCAGGTGCGATCAACGTCTTTGCCGGCAGCACCGTGCAACCCGGCGGCGCGGCGCTCGTCACCATCACCCAGCTCGACCCGATTGCCGTCAGCTTCAGCCTGCCGCAGCGCAACCTCGGCGATGCTTTGCGCACGCTGCGCAACGGCGGTGGCAAGGTGCTCGCGGTCTTGCCGGAAGGGCGCGGTACCAGTACCGGCCGGCTGCAGTTCGTCGACAACACCGTTGATGCCAACTCGGGCACGGTGCGCGTAAAGGCCCAGTTCAGCAATGCGAACGAGGTCTTGTGGCCGGGGTCGTTTGTTGTCGTGCGGCTCGCCATTCGGATTCTGAAAGACGCCGTTGTGGTGCCGCAGGCTGCGGTGATCCAGGGGCCGCGCGGCAGCGTCGTTTATGGGGTCGACTCCGGCAATAAGGCGGTGTCGAAACCGGTCGAAGTGCTGTACGCGAGCGGGCCCGACGTGGTCGCCAGCGGCGTGCGTGCTGGCGAGCGCATCGTGCTCGACGGCCGGCAGAACCTGCGGCCCGGTGCCTCGGTGATCGAACGTGGGCCGGCCGCGGGCGGGGAGGGCGTGAGTCATGGCGCTGGTGCGGCATCAGGCGCAGCGCCGGCGAGTGCGACGTGAACGTGTCGGAGCTCTTCATCCGCAGGCCGGTGCTGACGGTGCTTCTGAATGCCGCCATCGTGGCGGCCGGCGTCATCGCTTACGGCCGCATTCCTGTGGCCGCGCTGCCGAGCTACAACACGCCAGTGATCAACGTGTCGGCCTCTTTGCCCGGAGCCAGCCCGGAAACGATGGCGACCTCGGTTGCGCTGCAGCTCGAAAAGCAGTTCTCGACCATTCCTGGCCTGAACGTCATCAGTTCGAGTAATACGCTCGGCAGCACCTCAATAACGCTTGAGTTCGCTCAGGGCCGCGACATCGATGCGGCCTCGGTCGACGTGCAGGCCGCGCTGCTGCGCGCGCAGCGCTCTCTGCCGCAGGACATGACCGCGCCGCCCTCGTACCGCAAGGTCAACCCCGCCGACGCGCCGATCCTTTTCATGGCGCTCACGTCGCCCTCGCTCAACCTGTCGGACCTGAACGACTACGCCGAACACCTGATCTCGCCGAATCTGTCCACACTGAGCGGCGTGGCGCAGGTCAGCATCTTCGGCCAGAAGCGTTATGCCGTGCGGGTTCGTGTGGATCCGCAGGCACTGTCGGTGCGCAACATCGGGCTCGACGAACTCAGTGCGGCACTCAGTGCCGCCAACGCCAACACGCCAGTTGGCACGCTTGAAGGGCCGTCGCAGGTGCTCACGCTGCAGGCCAATCGGCAACTGCGCAACGCCGCTGAATTCGCTGACCTGATCGTCAGCAACCGTGGCGGCAACCCGGTGCGCCTGCGCGACGTTGCTTCGGTCGAAGACAGCTTCGAGACCGTCAAGACCTACGCCAGCTTCAACGGCGAGCAATCAATCTCGCTCGCCGTGCAGCGCCAGCCCGACGCCAACACCGTACAGGTTGTCGATGCGGTGCGCGCGGCGATGCCGGGGTTCCAGTCGCAGTTGCCGCAGTCGGTAAAGGTCTCGCTGGTGAATGATCGCTCGGTGTCGATCCGCGCTGCGCTGCACGACGTAACGCTCACGATGGTAGGCACCATCGTTCTGGTGGTGCTGGTGATCTTCCTGTTTCTGCGGCGCTTCGTTGCAACGATGATTCCCACGCTCTCGCTCCCGATCTCGTTGGTGGGTGCGATTGCGATGCTTTGGGCTTTCGGCTACACGCTCGACAACATCTCACTGCTCGGCATCACGTTGGCCGTGGGCCTGGTGGTCGACGATGCGATCGTGATGCTCGAAAACATCATTCGCCACGTGGAAGACGGCGTGCCACCATTTCAGGCTGCCCTGCGCGGCTCTCGCGAAGTGGGCTTTACGATCATTTCGATCTCAACCTCACTGGTAGCGGTGTTCATCCCGATCTTCTTCATGCCGGGCGTGATCGGGTTGCTGTTCCACGAATTTGCCGTCGTCGTGTCGCTCGCCATCGTTGCTTCGGCTTTCGTGTCGCTGACGTTGGTGCCGATGTTGGCCAGCCGCTTCCTGACCGATGACGCTCACAAAAAGCGCCCCGGCGCGCTGGTTCGGTCTTTTGAACGCGGCTTCAACGCATTGCTCGGTGCCTACGCCCGTTCGCTTGACGTGGCGCTGGGCCGGCGATCGGTCGTAATGCTCGTGGCATTGCTCACGTTGGTCGCGACGACTTACCTCTTCATCACGATCCCAAAGGGCTTCTTCCCAGAGGAAGACATCGGCCAGATCAACGTCAACACCGAAGCCTCGGAAGACACCTCGTTCCCGGCCATGGTTCAGTTGCAGACGCGGGTCGCCAATATTTTCCGCGAAGACCCGAACGTGGCCACGGTGAACTCGTTCAATGGCGGCGGTGGGGGTGGTTCGCAGAACACCGGTCGCTTGTTTCTCAACCTCAAGCCACGCGGCGAACGCAAGCCGATGAAGGAAGTGATCGAAGGCCTGCGCCGCAAAATGCGCGAAGTGCCCGGCATAGCCGTCTTCATGCGGCCTACGCAGAACCTGCAGATCGGCGGGCGCCAGAGCAAGTCTCAATATCAGTACATCCTGCAAAGTGTGAAGGCCGACGAACTGAGCGAATGGGCCTTGAGGCTGCAAGAACCCATGCGTACTGACCCGATGTTTCGCGACGTGACGAGCGATTCGCAATTGAAGGGGTTGCAGGCCTCGCTGAAGATTGACCGCGACCGCGCCAACACGCTCGGCGTGTCAATAAACGCTGTGCGCAGCGCCTTGTTCAGCGCCTTCGGCGAGCGCCAGGTATCAACGATCTACACGCCGGTCGACAGTTACCAGGTGATCATGGAGCTGGCGCCCGGCGCCAAGCAAGATGAAAGTGCGTTCAACAGCATCTACGTGCGTTCGAGCAACGGCGCGTTGGTGCCGTTGTCAAGTTTCACCACGGTCGCGCGCAGTGTCGGCCCCACCTCGATCAACCACGTGGGTCAGCTTCAAGCGGTGACCCTATCTTTCAACCTTGCGCCTGGCGTGGCTCTGGGCGACGCCACGGCGAAGATCGAGAGATACGGCGAGCAGGTCAAGTTGCCGGCTTCCGTGATCACGAGCTACGGTGGCGACGCGGCGGTATTCAAAAGCTCGCAGGGCAGCCAAGTGATGCTGATCATTGGCGCCTTGCTCGTGATCTACGTGCTGCTTGGTGCGCTGTACGAAAGTTACGTGCACCCGCTGACGATCCTTGCCGGCCTGCCCTCGGCCGCGGTGGGTGCGCTGCTGTTGCTGAGGGCATTCGACCAAGACCTGACGCTGATCGCCACCATCGGCATCCTTCTCCTGATTGGCATCGTCAAGAAAAACGCGATCATGATGATTGACTTTGCCCTTGATGCACAACGCACGCGTGGCATGGCGCCGGCCGCGGCGATCCGCGAAGCCTGCGTGCTGCGCTTTCGGCCGATCATGATGACCACGCTGGCCGCCCTGATGGGCGCGTTGCCAATTGCGCTCGGCCTTGGCGCCGGCGCCGAACTTCGCCAGCCGCTCGGGCTGGCGGTGGTGGGTGGGCTGGTGTTCTCGCAGGCGATCACGCTCTACATCACGCCAGTGATCTACCTCGCGCTTGATCGTTTCAGCGGCAACGGGCCGCTCAAGACGCCCGAGGGAGCCGCCGTCGTCAAAGAAAAATCAGTGTAAGTGCGAGCTGCCTGGTGCGGTGTTCATCACCGTGAAGACCGGCTGCCCTACGCTGCTGGATTCGATCTCGGCTTGGGTCGCTTCACGCACGTCGCACACCACCAGGTCCAGCCGCAGCGCTATGCCCGCGAGCGGGTGGTTGCCGTCAAGCACGACGTGGTTCGGATAGACCTCGGTCACGGTGTAGATCGCGTCGTGCGGCAGCCCTGCGGTGGTGGCGCCGGGCGGCACACCATCGAATTGCATGCCAACCTCGATGTCGTCTGGGAAGACTGAGCGGTCTTCGAAGAAGACGAGATCAGACTTGTAGTCGCCAAAAGCGTGTTCGGGTTCGAGGTGCAATGAAGCTTCGAAGCCGGTGGCTTGGTCGATCAGGCATTCTTCGACGCGGGCTAAAAGATCGTCGCCGCCTACAAAAAACTCGACAGGATCGTCGAGTTCGTCGATGGCATTGCCCTGGGCATCTTGAAGTCGCCAGGTCAAGCTGACGACGCATGGAACAGTGATAAGCATCGCGAGATCATCGCACAATCACTTCATGGACATCACACGCGCCACGCCCTTGCTGGGTGGTTTTTCGCCCCAGAACTTCATGCGCCGGCATTGGCAGAAGAAGCCCTTGCTGATCCGCCAGGCCGTGCCCGGTGGCGTGAATCTGCTCAGCCGCGCAAGGCTGTTCGAACTGGCCGCGCGCGACGACGTGGAGTCGCGCCTGATCGTGCACGAGGCAGGAACTTGGTCGTTGCGCCATGGGCCTCTCAAGCGTGGAGCGATCCCGAGTTTGAAACGCCCGCGTTGGACCTTGCTGGTGCAGGGCCTTGACCTGCACGTGAGCGCGGCGCACGAACTGCTGCAGAGCTTTCGTTTCGTGCCCGACGCGCGCCTTGACGACCTGATGCTGTCGTACGCGAGCGATGGCGGTGGTGTCGGGCCGCACGTCGATTCCTACGACGTGTTCCTGTTGCAGGTGCAGGGCTGCAGACGCTGGCGCATCGGCCGCTCGAGAGACGGGACCTGCAAGCCCAATGTGCCGCTAAAAATCTTGGCGCACTTCGAGCCCGAGCATGAATGGCTGCTCGAGGCTGGCGACATGCTCTACCTGCCTCCCGGCTGGGCCCACGACGGCGTGGCCGTGGGCGAGTGTCTTACCGCGTCGATTGGCTTTCGCGCGCCCGGCAGGAGCGAAATCGGCCGCGAGGTCTTGCAGCGTCAGCTCGACGACGCCGAACCGGCCGGGGCCGATGTGTTGTACCGCGACCCGAGACAAGTGGCGACCAGCGAGCCCGCGCGCATCCCGGCTGAGCTGCGCGCGTTCGCGGTCAACGCGATGCAACGCGCGATCGCCGATGACCGTTCCCTTGATTGCACGCTCGGCGAAATCCTCACCGAGCCCAAGCCGGGAGTCTGGTTCGACGCTCCGACCGAGCGTTCTCTCGTTTCGGGTGTGGCGCTCGACCGCCGCACGCGAATGCTCTACGACGCGCACCATATTTTTATCAACGGCGAGTCTTTTCGGGCCGGCGGACGCGATGCAAAATTGATGCGCCGTCTTGCCGATCAACGTCGCATGAGTGCAGCGGACCGGCTGCAATTGAGCGTTGAGGCATTGGCTCTGCTGGAAGCCTGGTCCGAAGATGGCTGGCTGCATCCCGCGCCTGCGGCCGAACTCGATGAAGGAGCAGCTGAATGACCGCCCACTCCAGCGACGCCGTGATCGCTTCGCGCAGCGAGTTCCATACAGCTGTGCGCGAGGCGTTTGCCGAGGCGGTCAGCGTTGGTTGCCGCGAGCTGATGCTCTGCGACTCGAGCTTCTCTGACTGGCCGCTTGGCGAGCGCGCGGTGGTCGAAAGCCTGTCGCAATGGGCGGCCTCACATCGGCGACTGACGCTGCTTGCTGAAGACTTCGCCGAACTGTCACGGCGCCACCCGCGCTGGGTCGAGTGGCGCCAAACCTGGGCCCACGTGGTGAATTGCCGCACCAACACAGAGCTCGAAGCCGGTCAGATGCCGACCATCCTGCTCGCTCCTGGCTTGCTGAGCGTGCGCTTGTCTGACCCGGCGCGTCACCGTGGTCAGCGGTCTCACGCGGCCGCAGACAACTTGCGCTGCCGGGAGATGTTTGATGCGATTTTGCAACGGTCGGAAGAGGCCTTCCCGGCGTCGGCAACCGGCCTCTAGGGAATTTACCTACAGCTGGCTATACTCGAAGACTGGGTATTGGAGGCGTTTTAGCTTTCCGTGCCTTTTCGACGTTGGGGCTCTGCGAAGGCTGGGGTTCCCACAACTGCCGGTAATTTTTCGACCCTAATGATCTTGAGGACACACATGAATAAGTCGCTTCTGCTCGCTTCCCTCGTTGCCGCTGTTGCTCTTGCCGCTTGCGGCAAGAAGGAAGAGGCTCCCGCTGCTGCAGCCGCTTCGGCCGCTGCCGCCCCGATGGTTGCTGCCGCTGCTTCGGCCGCTGCCAGCGCTGTGAACACTGCTGCAATGGCTGCGATGGACACCGCTTCGGGCGCAATGGCCGCCACTTCAGCTGGCGGCGCAATGGCTGCCGATGCCATGAAAGACGCCGCTGGCAAGGCCGCTGACGCTGCCAAAGACGCCGCTGGCAAGGCCGCTGACGCTGCCAAGGACGCTGCCGGCAAGGCCGCCGACGCTGTCAAGAAGTAATCGGTTTAACCCGGTTTGCAAAGAGCCGCCTTTGGGCGGCTTTTTCATGCCCGCCTCCCGCGCTCGCGCGATCAGGGAATCAAGCCAGACCAAGCCAGTCGAAGCCCTGTAGGGGCCCGGCGACCACGATGTCTTCTGGCGTACCGCCACACGCGCGCGCCAGCGCCGTGCGGGCCAGATCCGGGCTGTTGGTCTGCTCGCTGAGATGCGCCGCGACCAGATGGCGTAAGCCGCCATGCATGCAAGCCACCAGTATCTCGGCCGCTGTCTCGTTGGACAGGTGACCGTAGCGACCGCCAATACGCGCTTTCAGCGAAGCGGGATAGCGCGACTGCTCGAGCAGACCGAGGTCGTGGTTGCACTCCATCAACAGTGCATTGCACCCCCGCAGGTTGGCCAGCAGGTGCGGGGTGATTGAGCCCGCGTCGGTGAGGACACCCAGATGATGGGAGCCATTCGACACCCGCAATTGCAACGGTTCCTGAGCGTCGTGAGCCACGGTGTAGGGGCTTAGCAGCAGGTCACCGACGCAGATTGGCTGGCCGTCGCGCGCGAAGTGAAGTAGGCCATCGGTATCGGGCTCGCCGATGGCGCGCCAGGTGCCCCGGCTCATCCACAGCGGCAGCTGGTGGCGGCGGGCCATAGCAACGGCACAGCCCACATGGTCGCCGTGCTCGTGGGTCACGAACACGGCGTCGAGATCGGAGGTTTGAAGTCCAGCGCGGGCCAGCCGGCTCTCAAGTTCGCGGGCCGAAAAGCCGCAGTCGATGAGAACGCGGCTGGTACACGTGCTGCCGCGAGTTTCAACGACGGTGGCGTTGCCGCCGCTGCCGCTTCCAAGGCTGCAAAAGCGCATGGCCGGGCTCGCCCCAGCCCCGGCTTACTTCAGTTCTTCGAGCAACGTTGCGGCGATCCGCTTGCCGACTACGCTGTTCTCCGGCGTGCCCTGGTTGTCGAGCACGGTCACGACGCTGCTGTCGCCGGTGCCCTTGATCGACACGCGGTACTTGGTCGGTCCGCCGTCTTTTCTGTCGAGTCCGAACAGCTTGGAGAAGAAGCCGGGCTCTTCAAGCCCCACGTTGGCCGGGTCAACGTAGCGCACGAAGTACAGACCCTGGCTGCGGTCACGGTCTTCCACCGTGAATCCACCGCGATCAAGGGCCACGCCAACACGCCGCCAGGCGCGGTCGAAACCATCGTCGACTTGCAAGGTTGCGGCGCTCTGACCTTCGACGATGCGCGCGCGGGACAGCGTGCTGGGTGCAGCCAGTGCCGCGCCAGCGGCCTTCGCTGTTTCTTCTTTGGCGCCAAGTTTGAGCATCAGGCGGGATAGGAACTCGCCTTCGAGCTGCGGCTCTGAGACCCGCGGTTGCCAAATGGTGCTGTCTTTGTTCTGCCCGGTGATCACCTCGATCATTCCGCGGTGAGTGATGTAGACCTCGCTGCCACCCCCCGCGCGCTCGACTCGCGTACGAAACTTGTCTCGCTCTCCGGTGGAGTACAACCCGTCCAACACCTTGCCGATCGCCGAACGGATGAAATCTTGCGGCAGCTTGGCGCGGTTTTCGGCCCAGTCGGTTTCCATCACACCCGCGGTCGGCTCGTCGGCCACGAGGCGAAATCCACGCTCTTTCCAGAAGGCCTGCAGCTGTGGCCACAGTTGCTCGGGTGTGAGGGAGGTGTGCAGCCAGCGTTCGTTGCCCAGGCGTTCGATGCGCGTGTCCCCGATCAATTCCGGAGCGATCAAGGCCGCAGCCGAAGCTGCTGGAGCCGCTGCTGCTGCCGCGGTGCCGGACTGGTACGACGCCGCGCTCACGGCACCGCCCTGAGTCTGCTGGAAGCGCGAGTCGCGTGTGAGCTGGGTCAGGTCTGGCGGAACGTCCAGGCCTGCGCTCTTCTCACCGCCACTGCGGTAGTCGACCTTGTCGCCACTGAGCGAGTCGCTCACGATCGAACAACCCGAGAGGGATGAAACTGCCGCGGCCAGCGCAATGCCGCACATGGGAATGAGAGAAGGGGAACGGCTCAAGGGTATCTCCGAAATGGGCGCGGGCAGGGAGCCGCTTTGGCGCGGCTCTCAGACATGGGTAAAGGGACTCTCACACAGCTCAAAGCAGGCCGGCGTCGCGCAGCGCCTGCTCGACTGCCACCTGCCCCGCCGAGCTGAGCGGCGTTATCGGCAAGCGCACGGCCTCGCTGCACAGGCCCAGCCTAGCCATGGCCCATTTGGTCGGCGCGGGGCTCGGCTCAATGAACAGTTGGGTGTGCAACGCCATCAGCTTCAGGTGAAGTGCTGCGGCCTCTTTCGCGCGCCCGGCGATTGCCGCGACGCATAAATCGTGCATTGCTTTCGGCGCCACATTGGCTGTGACGCTGACGTTGCCGTGGCCGCCGAGCAGCATCAAAGCGACAGCGCTGCCGTCGTCGCCTGAATAAATCGAGAAGCCGGCCGGGGCACGCTTGATGAGCCACGATGCGCGGTCGATCTCGCCAGTGGCTTCTTTCACGCCAACGATGCCCGGCAGCTGGGCTAGGCGCAGCGTGGTCTCGACCTGCATATCGGCCACCGTGCGGCTGGGCACGTTGTACAACACCATTGGGATGTCAACGGCTTCGGCAATCGCCTTGAAGTGGCGATAGATCCCTTCTTGCGATGGCTTGTTGTAGTACGGCACCACCGACAGCGTGCAATCGGCGCCAACCTTCAGCGCGTAGCGAGACAGGTCGATCGCCTCAGCCGTGGAATTGCCACCCGCGCCGGCCATGATGGGCACGCGGCCCTTGGCATGCTCGACCGAGACGCGAATGATTTCGCAATGCTCTTCAACCGACACGGTCGGCGACTCGCCGGTGGTGCCAACCACGCCGATGCAGTCGGTGCCTTCGGCCACGTGCCAATCGATAAGTCGGCGAAGGCCGTTGTAATCGACGCTGCCGTCTTCTTGCATCGGCGTCACCAGCGCGACGATGCTCCCAACAATTGCTTTCATGCGAGTTCCTATAAGTCCAACGAGTTTACCTGCCCGGGCGAGCCCGGCCCCCGCTAGAGCAGGTAGCGAGATGCCCCGGCCTCGCCAGCGCGCTCGCGCACGGCCACGAGCCTTTGCAGGTAGCGAACAGGATTGGTCTCGAAACCGTCTTCGAACGCGACCACCCGCAGACCCCGGGCGGCCTGCAAAAGTTCGCCCGTGCGCAGTAGAAAGGTTGGATTCGAGGGTTTGCCGACGCTCTCGTTGCCGGTGCTGAAGGTCTCGTAGATCAGCACGCCGCCCTCGGCCACGCTGCCCATCAGCGTGGGCAGCAGTTCGCGCCACAGATAGTTCGTGACCACCACGGCGTCGAAGCGGCGCCCGGGCAGCGGCCAGGGCGCCGCCTCGATATCAGCGAGCACGGTTTCCGCGATGTCGCCCGACGCGGCCAGGCCCTGTTCGTCACGATCAATACCAGTGACGCGGCACCCGCGTTGCGCGAACCAGCGCAGGTGCCGGCCCGAGCCGCAGGCTACGTCGAGCACGGTTGCGCCTGGGGCGACGAGGTGAGACCAGCGTTGCACCCACGCTGAAGCGTTGCCGCCGCCGAGATTTGAGAAGGTCATTTCAGTAGCGCCCGTTCAGTAGCGCGTGGCCAGGCCGAAGGTGCTGACGCTTCGCCTGGCCGCTGATTCACATTAGAAGCAATTCCAGAGCTGATTCGCGAGTGTCACCGTCACGTCAGGGCGCAGGTACGCTGTGAACACCAGCAGCAACGCGGCCACTGCGGCTGCCCCCAGCAAAGCATGACGCAGCTTCATGCCGGAACCGGGTGTGCGCGCACGATCGCTTCTTCTTTCACCGGCAGGTTCACGAGTGCCGCGAACACGCCGAGCCCCACTGCGATCCACCACACCAGGTCGTAGCTTCCCGTCGCGCTGTAGATGCGACCGCCCAACCAGGCGCCTAGAAAACTGCCGCACTGGTGGCTCAGGAAGACAAGGCCGCCCAGCATCGACAGATACTTCACGCCGAAGATCTGCGCGATCACCGCATTGGTGGGTGGCACGGTCGAAAGCCACAGCGTGCCCATCACGGCAGAGAAGACGTAGACACTCCACGGAGTGAGCGGCACGTTCAGGAAGACGGTTATTGCCAGTGCTCGCAGCGCGTAGATGGCCGAGAGGATGTACTTCTTCGGCATGCGCTCGCCGAGCGAGCCCGCGGCGTAGGTGCCCACCACGTTGAACAAGCCGATCAGCGCCAGCGCGGTGGTGGCCACGTTCGGTGTCATGCCTTGGTCTTTCAGGTAGCTCGGCATGTGCACGCCGATGAAGACCACCTGGAAGCCGCAGACGAAATACCCCGCCATCAGCAGCAGAAAACTCGGGTGTGCGAAGGCTTCGCTGATGGCGGCCTTCATGCTTTGCTGCGGGCCCCTGGCCGCCGCGACCGACGGCTCTTTCAGCCCGAAGGCCAGCGGGGCGATCGCCAGAGCCGACAGGCCCAGAATGAACAGGGCGTTCTGCCAGCCCACGCCGCCAATCAGGCCGTTTTCAACTGGCACCATCAAGAACTGCCCGAACGAGCCGGCTGCCGCCGTCACCCCCATGGCCCAGCTGCGTTTGTTGGCCGGCACGTTGCGCCCGATCACACCGTAGACCACCGCGTAGGTGGTGCCCGATTGCGCCATGCCCAGCATCAGACCGGCGCTGCCCATGAAGCCGAGCACCGAAGTCGACAGGCCCATGAAGATCAGCCCTGCTGCGTAGAACAGCGCGCCGACGATCAATACCCTGAACGCGCCGAAGCGGTCAGACAAGGCGCCGGCGAACGGCCCGGCCAAACCCCACGAAAGATTCTGGACAGCGATGGCCAGCGCGAAGTTCTCACGAGTCCAGCCGCGGTCCATCGTGACCGGTTGCATCCACAGGCCGAAGCCGTGGCGGATTCCCATCGACAGCGTGACGATCATGGCGCCGCAAATCAGCACCTGCTTCAGGGAAAGTGGGGAATGGGTCGCAGAGTTCACACCAGACTGTAGCCAATCGCAGCGTGCTCTGCAGGGCGGCGTCGGCGGCCGAGCGGTACTTGCCGCTGAGAAAGCCGCTGGCCAACGCAAAGAAGTTGATGACGCCCAGGCCATGGGTCACGCAAACCGCTTCGAGTTCGGCCTCGTAGGCCGGGCGCTCGACGAGGTTGTAGAGTGGCTGCAGGCATTCATAGCGCGGCAGACCGTGAGCTGCGCTCACCGCGAGCGCTTCCGACAAGCGCGCGGCCGTGAAGTTCGAAGCGCCGATAGCCCGCACTTTGCCCGCCTTGATCAGCTCGGCGTACACCCCCGCCGTGTCGAGCAGTGGCGTCTTCGCGTCGTCGTCGTGCGACTGGTACAGGTCAATCACGTCGGTCTGCAGCCGCTTGAGCGAAGCTTCGACTGCGCTGCGCATGTAGGCCGGCGCCAGCCCCACCTTGCCGTCGCCCATGTCCTTGCCGACCTTGGTGGCCAGCACGACCTTGTCTCGCTTGCCGCTCTTCTTCAGCCAGCGACCGATCACGCTTTCCGATTCGCCGCCCCTGTGGCCAGGCACCCATCGCGAGTACATGTCGGCGGTGTCGATGAAGTTCATGCCGGCATCGACCCAGGCATCGAGCAGATCGAACGAGGTGGCTTCATCGGCCGTCCAGCCGAAGACGTTGCCACCGAGGCAGATCGGTGACACCTGCAAGCCGGAGCGGCCGAGCGCGCGCGTGTACATGGGTTTTCCCTGCGGGTGTGAAGCGGGCCATTCTTGCAGGCTCCTAGAATTCGCGCCCATGGCAAACAGCAAACCCGGCAACAACCAGTACGGCGAAGCGTCCATCCGCGTGCTCAAGGGTCTTGAGCCCGTGAAGCAGCGGCCGGGCATGTACACGCGCACCGACAACCCGCTGCACATCATTCAGGAAGTGATCGACAACGCCGCCGACGAAGCGCTCGCCGGCTTTGGCAAACGCATCGACGTGACGCTGCATGACGATGGTTCAGTCAGTGTGGAGGACGACGGCCGTGGCATTCCTTTCGGCCTGCACCCTGAAGAGAAGGTGCCGGTCGTCGAGATTGTCTTCACCCGGCTGCATGCCGGCGGCAAGTTCGATAAGGGTGCGGGCGGTGCCTACAGCTTCTCCGGTGGCCTGCACGGCGTGGGAGTGAGCGTGACCAACGCGCTCTCGAAGCGGCTGGAAGTATGCGTGTGGCGCGAAGGGCAAGTTGCGTCGCTCACTTTTGCCGGCGGTGACGTGGTGGAGCCGCTGACGATTCGCAAAGGCACCAACGCCGATCGCAAAAGCGGCACCAGCGCTCGCGCATGGCCCGACGCGAAGTACTTCGAGACTGGCGACTTGCCCAGGACCGAACTCGTTCATCTGCTGCGCAGCAAGGCGGTGTTGATGCCGGGCGTGACCGTGACGCTCACCGTCGAGAAGACGGGTGAAAAACAATCCTGGCTTTACAAAGGCGGCCTGCGCGACTACCTGATGCAGGCGCTCGTGAGCGACCCGGTGATCCCACTGTTCGAAAGCGAGCACTACGCCGACGGCTTGGAGTCCGAGAACTTCGCCGAAGGCGAAGGCGCGGCCTGGTGCGTGGCCTTCACGGAAGACGGCACCGTGATGCGCGAGAGTTACGTGAACCTGATCCCCACAGTCGCAGGCGGCACGCACGAGTCAGGTTTAAAAGACGGCCTGTTCGGTGCGATCAAGGGTTTCATCGACATGCACTGCCTCTTGCCCAAGGGCGTGAAGCTGATGCCCGAAGACGTGTTTTCACGCGCCAGTTTCGTTCTGAGCGCGAAGGTGCTGGACCCGCAGTTTCAGGGCCAGATCAAGGAGCGGTTGAACTCGCGCGATGCGCTGCGGCTCGTGTCGACCTACGTGAAGCCTTCGCTTGAGCTGTGGCTCAGCCAGCACGTCGACTTCGGCAAGAAGCTGGCCGAACTCGTGATTCGGCAGGCGCAGACGCGCCAGCGCGCTTCTCTGAAGGTTGAGAAGCGCAAGGGTTCGGGCGTGGCCGTGTTGCCAGGAAAACTCACCGATTGCGAGAGCCGCGACCTCTCGCTCAACGAGATTTTCCTCGTCGAAGGCGACTCGGCCGGTGGCAGCGCAAAGATGGGCCGCAACAAGGAGACCCAGGCGATCCTGCCTCTGCGTGGCAAGGTGCTCAACGCCTGGGAGGTCGAGCGCGACCGCCTGTTTGCCAACAACGAGATTCACGACATCGCGGTTGCCATTGGCGTCGACCCGCACGGCGCCACCGACTCGCCCGACCTGAGCGGGCTGCGCTACGGCAAGATCTGCATCCTCAGTGATGCTGACGTTGACGGCTCGCACATTCAGGTGCTGTTGTTGACCCTGTTCTTTCGTCACTTTCCGAAGCTCATTGAAGCCGGCCACATCTGCATCGCCAAACCGCCGCTGTTTCGCATCGACGCGCCGGCGCGAGGCAAGAAGCCCGCGGCCAAAATCTACGCGCTCGACGAAGGTGAGCTCAATGCCACTCTCGACAAGCTGCGCAAGGAAGGCGCGCGCGACAACTCGTGGAGCATCAGCCGCTTCAAGGGCCTGGGCGAGATGAACGCCGAGCAGCTGTGGGACACAACGCTCAACCCAGACACGCGGCGCCTCCTGAAGGTTGAGTTCGCCGCCTTGGGGTTCACGCAAACCGTGGTGTCGATGGGCAAGTTGATGGGCAAGGGCGAAGCCCAGGCGCGACGCGACTTGATGGAACTGCACGGCGACGATGTTGAGGTGGACGTGTGAGGCCACAGCTGTGACGGGCGCTGCGGTGCGCTTGCGCCCAACGATGACATCCGACCTCGACTTCGTGATTTCAGTTGAGCAAGACGCTGCCAACCTCCCGTTCATCACGCCCTGGGAACGCACCCAGCACGAAGGGGCCATACGCTTCCCCGACTTTCGCCACTTCATCGTCGAGGCCGGAGCGGGTTACCCGTCGGCCGGGTTCGTGATCTTGCAGGGTTGCCGCAACCCGCACCGTTCGGTGGAGCTCAAACGCATCGTGCTGCTACCCGCCGTGCAGGCCCAGGGGGTCGGCCGTGCCTGCATCCGGCTGCTGGCGCAGATGGCATTTCGCGATTTCGGCGCGCACCGCTTCTGGCTCGATGTGAAAGCGCGGAGCGTGCGCGCCCAGGCTCTTTACCGCGCCGAGGGCTTTGTCGAAGAGGGCAGGCTGCGCGAGAGCGTGCGCACCGACAGCGGCTACGACTCGCTGATCGTGATGGCGATGCTGGAGCACGAACATTCGGCGCTGCAGCGGCAGCGGCTCCAGGGCGCAGCATGATTGCCCAAAGAAAATTGAGAGTGCTCTGATGGCACAGCCTGCAATCGTCGATGCGGCGGTGATCGCCCTGCCCGATGCCGTGCCGCGCACTTCGAGCGGCAAGTTCTGAAAACTGAAGCTGCGCGAGCGCTTTACGAGAGCCGCCAGACCGCACGCAACCCTTTTGTATGACTCTGACTCGTGATGGCGCGCTGCTCCATCCGGCATCCCCCAAAAATCCTTATCTATGAATCCGGAACTTGATCTTTTCGCCGTGCCCGCGGGCGGTGGCGGTGGTGGTGGCGGTGGTGGTGGTGGTGACGCCGTCGGCCTCGCAAACTACGCCGAGCGCGCTTACCTCGAATACGCGCTCAGCGTCGTCAAGGGCCGCGCCTTGCCTGACGTGTGCGACGGCCAAAAGCCTGTGCAGCGGCGCATTCTTTACTCGATGGAGCGCATGGGCCTGGCGTTCACCACCGCGAGCGGGCCGAAGGCCGTGAAGAGCGCGCGTGTGGTGGGCGACGTGCTCGGCAAGTTCCACCCGCACAGCGACGCAGCCGCCTACGACGCGATGGTGCGCATGGCGCAAGACTTCTCGCAGCGCTACCCGCTGATCGACGGCCAGGGCAACTTCGGCTCCCGCGACGGCGACGGTGCGGCAGCGATGCGCTACACCGAAGCGCGGCTGGCGCCGATCACGCGTTTGCTGTTGGATGAGCTCGATGAGGGCACGGTCGAGTTCGCGCCCAACTACGACGGTTCGACCGAAGAGCCGAAGCTCTTGCCGGCACGCCTGCCATTCGTGCTGCTCAACGGTGCGAGTGGCATCGCGGTCGGCTTGGCAACGGAAGTGCCGAGCCACAACCTGCGTGAAGTGGCGGCGGCGGCGATCGCGTTGATCCGAAACGAGCACCTCGGTGACGACGAATTCGCCGAGCTGATCCCCGGCCCCGACTACCCCGGCGGTGGCCAGATCATCAGCAGCCTGGAAGATATTCGCGCGGCCTACAAATCGGGCCGCGGCAGCCTGAAGTTGCGCGCGCGCTGGAAAATTGAAGACCTCGCGCGCGGCCAGTGGCAGCTCGTGGTCACCGAGCTGCCGCACGGCACAAGCACGCAGAAGGTGCTGGAAGAGATCGAGGAACTCAGCAACCCGAAGGTCAAGACTGGCAAGAAGACCTTGTCGAGCGAGCAAACGCAGCTGCGCGCCACGGTGCTCGGCGTGCTCGACGCGGTGCGCGACGAGTCGAGTAAAGACGCCGCGGTGCGCCTGGTGTTTGAACCCAAGACGCGCGCCATCGACCAGCAGGAACTCATCACGATCCTGCTCGCGCACACCAGCCTCGAAAGCTCGGCGCCAATCAACCTCACGATGATCGGCGCCGACGGCCGACCGACGCAAAAGAGCCTGCGCCAGATCCTTGCAGAGTGGGTGCAGTTCCGCTTGGCAACGGTGCAGCGGCGCACTCAGCACCGGCTGGCCAAGGTGCTCGACCGCATCCACGTGCTCGAAGGCCGGCAGCTCGTGCTGCTGAACATTGACGAGGTGATCCGCATCATTCGCGCGGCCGACGAGCCTAAGCCGGCGCTGATCGAGCGCTTCAAATTGAGCGATCGGCAGGCTGAAGACATTCTCGAAATCCGCTTGCGGCAACTCGCGAGGCTGGAGGCCATCAAGATCGAACAAGAGCTGGCGGCGTTGCGGGTCGACCAAATGAAGCTCGAAGACATCTTGAACAACCCGAGCGCACTCAAGCGCACGGTGATCAAGGAAATTGAGGCGGACGCCAAGCAGCACGGCGACGAGCGCCGCACGCTGATCCAGACCGAAAAGCGCGCGGTTGCCGAGGTGAAGATCGTCGATGAGCCGGTCACGGTCGTCGTCAGCCTCAAGGGTTGGGTGCGTGCGCTCAAGGGCCACGAGGTCGAATCGGCGGCGCTCGCGTTCAAAGCGGGTGACTCGCTGCACGGCACATTCCAATGCCGCAGTGTCGATGTGCTGCTGGTCTTCGGCAGCAACGGGCGCGTGTACTCCGCGGCCGTGAGCCTGCTGCCCAGCGGGCGTGGTGACGGTCAACCGATCACGACCCTGATCGACCTGGAATCTGGCACACAGGCTGCGCACTATTTCGCCGGGCCGGTGGCGCAGACCTTGCTGCTCGCCGGCACGGGCGGCTTCGGTTTGCTGGCCACGGTGGGCGACCTGGTGGCTCGGCAAAAGGGCGGCAAGGGCTTTCTTTCGCTTGAAGCCGAAGAGAAGCCGCTGCCGCCCAGCCCCGTTCACGGTGCAACGCACGTGGCGTGCTTGTCGATGGCGGGCAACCTGTTGGTGTTTGGCCTCGACGAACTGAAGCTGCAGCCCAACGGTGGGCGCGGCCTCACGTTGATCGCTCTGGAAGCGAAGGACGCGCTCGTCAGTGTGGCCGCGTTCTCACAAGCGCTGCTGGTGCAGGGCACTGGTCGCAGCGCCAAGGCGAAGGTCGAAACCCTGAAGGGCGCAGCGCTCGCGCCCTACCTTGGTAAGCGCGCGCGCAAGGGCAAGGCACTCGGCATTGCGGCGATGACAGCGACGCGCGTCATGGCGGCCTGAGCGCTTGAGAGTCTCTCGGTCATGCGAGCTCATCACGCCAAAAGGCGCCTGCGCGTCGTGACACATCGCACACCTTCTGGCGCACTGCTGGGCAGTGGCCGTGAGGTGACCGGCATCAGGCCCGGCGCAGCGTGGTGATCAACGCCAGCGTCAGCGCGCCATCGATGGCGACGAACAGCGCCAGGCTCCAGAAGTCGTAAGGAATGCCGAGCAGGTTCACGGCCGCATCGGCGCAACTGGCGCGCGGCGAGAACACGTCGGGTAAAAGGCTGTCGAGTTGCAGCATGCCGCTGACGATTTTGTCGGCAAGCGTCAGGTTGCACGAAGCCGATGCCGCTGCCTGAAAGTGTTGCCACCACGCTGCGGCGATGCCCGAGACTGCCAGCAACAAGGCCGGCGCGATCGAGACGAGGCGGCCGATGCGGTTGTGCCAGAGCAAGCCGACTCCGCAGGCCAGCGCGATGGCGAGGAAGATCACCCGCTGCAACACGCACCATGGGCAGGGCTGCATGTCGAACACGTGTTGTGAGACGAGTGCCGCGGCCACCGCGCCGATGCAGGCGAGGGCGCTGCCCGCAAGGAGAACGGTCGGGTTGGCAGCGGCTGACGGAGCGGCGCTCACGTTCATCAGGCGACCTGCACGATCATCTCGATCTCGACACACGCGCCCATCGGAATCTGCGCCACGCCAAATGCACTGCGCGCATGCGCACCGCGTTCGCCGAAGATCTCGCCGATCAGCTCCGAGCAGCCGTTGGTCACGAGGTGCTGTTCGGTGTAGTCGGGCGTGCTGTTCACGAGGCTCATCAGCTTGACGATGCGTTCGACCTTGTTCAGGTCGCCAATGGCCGCGTGCAGCGTGCCGAGCAGATCGATGCAGATGGCGCGGGCGGCTTGCTTGCCGGTGGCGGTGTCGGTGTCGCGGCCGAGCTGGCCGACCCAGGCCTTGCCATCGCGCTTGGCGATGTGGCCCGAGATGAAGACCAGGTTGCCTGTGCGCACGAAGGGCACGTAGGCGGCGGCAGGAATGGCCAACGGTGGCAGGCTGATGCCACGTTCAGTGAGCCGGTCGTAAATTGAGATGGTGGCGTTGGACATGAGTTCTTGGAGATCGATTGAGAAGCGTTAAATCCTACACTGCGGCGATGCGTAGAACAGCAAACACTGGCTGGCGCCTGGCCGGTGTGGCGCTGGCGTGGCTGGCTGGCGTGGGGCTGCATTTGCAGCAGCATGAACTCCCGAGTTTGGGTGTGTTGATCGGCGTCGCTGCAATCGGCGCGTTCGGTCTGGGCGTGCTGCTTTGCTGGCGGCGTGCCCCTGTGCTGGCACTGCTGGCCGGCCTGATTGGAGCGGCAGCGCTTGGCTTCGGCGCTTCGGGCTGGCGCGCTTCACTGCGGTTGGCCGAGGTGCTGCCCTTGGCGCTCGACGGGCGTGATATTCGCGTCACCGGCACGGTTGCGAGCCTGCCGCAGCGCAGTGCGTCGGGGCTGCGGTTCCGCTTCGATGTCGAGTCGGCACAACTCGACGGCCAGGCAGTGCAGCTGCCGTCGCTGCTCGCGCTCGGCTGGTACAGCGGCTGGCACGAAGACGCGGCTTTGTCGCAGCCGCAAACCGAGTTGCGGGCGGGCCAGCGCTGGGCCTTCACGCTGCGCCTGCGTCGGCCGCACGGTAACCTGAACCCACATGGCTTCGACTACGAGCTCTTGCTGTTCGAGCAAGGCGTTCGTGCAACGGGCCACGTGCGTGATGCCCCGGCGCCGATGCTGCTGAATGCCGCCTTCGGCTACCCGGTCGAGCGGCTGCGCCAGCGCGTGCGTGACGCCATCGAAGCGAGCGTGCCGGACCGCCGTGTGGCCGGCGTTCTGGCGGCCCTGGCGGTGGGCGACCAGGGCGCGATCGAGCGTGAAGACTGGGACCTGTACCGCAACACTGGCGTGGCGCACCTGGTCTCGATCAGTGGTTTGCACATCACCATGTTCGCGTGGATGGCTGGCGGCTTGATTGCAATGTTGTGGCGCCGCAGCCAGCGCCTGATGCTGTGGCTGCCGGCACCCCACGCCGCGCGCTGCGGCGGCCTGCTGATGGCCACGGCGTACGCGCTGTTCTCGGGCTGGGGTGTGCCTTCGCAGCGCACGGTGTGGATGCTCGCCACCGTGACGCTGCTGCAGACCTTCGGCCTGCGTTGGCCCTGGACCCTTGTGCTGCTGCTCGCCGCCGTGGTCGTCACCGCGCTTGACCCTTGGGCCTTCCTCCAGGCCGGGTTTTGGCTCTCCTTTGCCGCTGTTGCTTTGTTGATGGCCTCGGCGGTGGCGCCTGCCAGCGACACGCCAACCGACGAGGCGACCGGCTGGCGCCGCTGGTTGCGCCGCTTCGTGGATTCCCTGCGCAACGGCCTGCGCACCCAGGTGGTCGCAACGCTTGGGCTCACGCCGCTCACGCTGGTGTTCTTTCAACAGGTGTCGCTGGTCGGCTTTGCGGCCAACTTGGTCGCGATTCCGCTTGTGACTCTGGTGATCACGCCGCTGGCGCTCCTGGGCGTGGTGTTCGTGCCGCTGTGGGGTGCGGGCGCATGGGCCGTGCAGCAGCTCAATGCTTGGCTTGGCCTGCTGGGCGCATTGCCGGGCGCGGTGTGGTCGGTGCCGGTGGCACCGCTGTGGGCGCAGCTCGCAGGCCTGCTTGCAGCGACCTTAGCGATGCTGCCGCTGCCCTGGCGAGTGCGCGCGATGGCGTTGCCGCTGGCCTTGCCCTTGCTACTGCCCACGCCCGCACTGCCGGAGCGGGGCCGGTTCGACTTGCTGGCGCTGGACGTCGGGCAGGGTACCGCGGTGCTGGTGCGCACCCGCGAGCACCTGCTGCTGTTCGATGCCGGCCCGCAGTATTCGCGCGAGAGCGACGCCGGCCAGCGTGTGTTGCTGCCCTTGCTGCGGGCGCGCGGCGAGCCGCGCATCGACACGCTGGTGCTAAGCCACCGCGACCTCGACCACGTGGGCGGCGCGGCCGCCTTGTTGAAAGCTGTTCCGGTGGGTGAGCTGCTCAGCTCGCTTGAACTGCAGCACCCGCTGCTTGCCGCAGCGCGCCACACCAGGCGCTGCAGCGCTGGCCAGTCGTGGCTCTGGGACGGCGTTCGCTTCGACATTCTTCGCCCGCCTGAGGCCGACTACGAACGCCAGCTCAAGTCGAACGCAATGTCGTGCGTACTGCGGGTCTCCGAAACCCGCGACGGCGGCCGCAGCGCGCTTCTCACAGGCGACATCGAGCGCGAACAGGAAGCCGCGCTCGTGGCCGGCCAGCGCGACGCCTTGCGCAGCGATGTGCTGATCGCCCCGCACCACGGCAGTCGCACCTCGTCGACCGCGGCTTTTCTAGACGCGGTTCGGCCAGCCACGGCCGTGTTCCAGGCCGGCGACCACAACCGCTTTGGCCACCCGGCGCCCGACGTGCTGCAACGCTACCGCGACCGTGGCATCGCGCTTCGGGTCAGCCCGGCCTGTGGCGCGTGGCTCTGGTCGGCCGGGGAATCAGTTGAGGGGGAATGCCTGCGTGAATCGGGGCTGCGCTACTGGCACCATCGCCCAGCGTGGTAACTTTCTTACACTCCCGAATCGGTGCCGGTCGTGGCCTGGAATTTGCTAACCTGCACTCAAGGAGACGTGCTGATGAGACCAAGTTTCGATGAAATGCATGCCAGTGCTGGGGAGGTACGCGAGCACTACAAGGGCTACGGGCGCTGGCTGGCCGAGCAGCCAAGCGACGTGATGCTGTCACGCCGCGAAGAGGCAGAGATGATCTTCCGCCGCGTCGGCATCACCTTCGCGGTCTATGGCGCTAAAGATGAAGACGCGAACTCGCAAAACGCAGGCAACGAGCGCTTGATCCCGTTCGATCTGATCCCTCGCGTGATTCCGGCCCACGAGTGGGCGGAAATGGAAAGAGGCTTAACCCAGCGCGTGGCCGCGCTGAACCGTTTTATTCACGACGTGTATCACGGCCAGGAATTCATCAAGGCCGGCCATGTGCCGGCCGAGCAGGTCCTCAACAACGCTCAATTCCGCCCCGAGATGATGGGCGTTGATGTGCCGGGTGGCATCTACTCGCACATCTCGGGCATTGACATCGTGCGAGCCGCCAACCCCGACGGCAGCGGCACCTACTACGTGCTCGAAGACAACCTGCGCGTGCCCAGCGGCGTGAGCTACATGCTCGAGGACCGCAAGATGATGATGCGGCTGTTCCCTGAACTGTTCAGCCAGCACCGTGTGGCGCCGGTCGCGCATTACCCCGACCTTCTGCTGGAAACGCTGCGCTCGGTCGCGCCCGCCTCAGTCAACGAACCCACGGTCGTGGTGCTCACGCCGGGCATGCACAACAGCGCTTACTTCGAACACGCGTTCTTGGCGCAGCAAATGGGCATTGAGTTGGTCGAAGGCCAAGACCTGTTCGTGAAAGACAACTTCGTCTACATGCGCACCACGCAGGGCCCGAAGCGCGTCGACGTGATCTACCGCCGAGTTGACGACGACTTCCTCGACCCCGAGGTCTTCCGCAAAGACTCGACGCTCGGTTGCGCGGGGTTGCTCAAGGCCTACCGCGCCGGCAACGTGACACTCTCTAACGCCATCGGCACCGGCGTGGCCGACGACAAGTCGATCTACCCTTATGTGCCGAAGATGATCGAGTTCTACCTAGGGGAAAAGCCCATTCTGCACAACGTTCCGACCTATCGTTGCCGTGAGAAGGACGAGCTCGGCTACGTGCTCAACAACCTGGGCGAACTCGTCGTGAAAGAAGTTCACGGCGCGGGCGGCTACGGCATGCTGGTCGGCCCAGCCTCCACCAAGGCCGAGATTGAAGACTTCCGCAGGGTGCTGCTTGCCAACCCGGCGGGCTATATCGCGCAGCCCACATTGAGCCTGTCGACCTGCCCCACGTACGTGGAAAGCGGCATTGCGCCGCGTCACATCGACCTTCGGCCTTTCGTGCTTTCGGGCAAGGAAGTGCAAATGGTGCCGGGTGGTCTCACGCGCGTGGCGTTGAAAGAAGGCTCGCTGGTGGTCAACTCTTCGCAGGGTGGCGGTACAAAAGACACTTGGATTTTGGAGGCCTGATCATGTTGTCACGCACTGCCGATCACCTGTTCTGGATGGCGCGCTACATGGAGCGTGCAGAGAACACCGCACGCATGCTCGACGTGAGCTATGAAGCCACGCTGCTGCCGCAATCGGCCGACGCGGCCGAAATGGGCTGGAAGGGCCTGCTGGGCATCAGTGAACTCACTGGCGACTATGCCAAACGCTACGGCGACGTCACGCCGAGCAGCGTGATCCGCTTTATGGTGAGCGATGCCGAGAATGGGTCGAGTATTCGCAACTGCCTGCACGCGGCACGCGAAAACGCCCGCGCTGTGCGCGGCACGCTCACCACCGAAGTCTGGGAAACGCAAAACCAGACTTGGCTCGAATTCCAGCGCATGGTTGCTACCGACGCCTATTTGCGCGACCCGAGCAACCTGTTCGAGTGGGTCAAGTTCCGCTCGCACCTTTCGCGCGGCGTGACTGTTGGCACGATGTTGCAGGACGAGGCCTTCCACTTCCTGCGCATCGGCAGCTTCCTGGAGCGTGCCGACAACACGGCCCGCCTGCTCGACGTGAAGTTTCACGCCGTCGAGAGCGAGTACCACGGCGGCGCGAACGGCGCAGCGCCGGGGCGCGACATTGAGGTCGATTTCTATCACTGGTCGGGCATCCTGCGTTCGGTCTCGGGCTTCGAGGTCTACCGCAAGGTCTACCGCAACGTGATTCGGCCTGAGAAGGTCGCAGCACTGCTGATCCTGCGCGCCGACATGCCACGTTCGCTCGCGGCCTGCATGCAAGAAGTGGTGGCAAACCTGAACATGGTGGCCAACGAACAGTCGACCGAAACGCTGCGCCGCGCTGGCCGGCTTCTCGCCGACCTTCAATACGGCCGCATCGACGAGATCCTGGCGACCGGCCTGCACGCCTACCTGACGCAGTTCCTCGAACGTGTCGCCACGCTCGGCGCCGGCATCAGTCGCGATTTCCTCGTGCCCGTAGCGGCTTGACTCTCTCACGGGCCGCGTGCCCGTTTCCTCCGCGCGCATTTCACTGAAGTTCTGGAGCCCTGCATGTCTATCCACGTCGCGCTGAACCACATCACGCACTACCGCTACGACCGGCCAATCAACCTCGGCCCGCAGATCGTGCGGCTGCGCCCGGCGCCGCACTCTCGCACCCGCGTCCTGAGCTACTCGATGCGCGTTGAGCCCGTCACGCACTTCATCAACTGGCAGCAAGACCCGCAGTCGAACTACCTCGCGCGCTTGGTGTTTCCCGAAAAAACCACCTCGTTTCGGATCGAGGTTGACCTCGTCGTCGAGATGGCCGTCTTGAACCCATTCGACTTCTTCCTGGAGCCGTCTGCCGAGCACTACCCGTTCGCCTACGACACCGATGCGGAACGCGAACTCGCCCCCTACATGGTCAAGGCGCCGGAGCTGAAAGACGCACCTGCGTTCCAAGCGTATCTCGCGGCCGTGTCGCGTGTGAAGACGCCGACGAACGACTGGCTGGTGTCGCTGAACCAACAGTTGCAGCGAGACATCGGCTACCTGGTGCGCATGGAACCCGGTGTGCAGACGCCCGAAGAAACGTTGGTGAAAGCCAAAGGCTCGTGCCGTGACACCGGCTGGCTGCTGGTGCAGCTGATGCGCCACCTTGGCATCGCTGCGCGCTTCGTGTCGGGCTACCTGATCCAGCTCAAGAGCGACGTAAAGTCGCTCGACGGACCGAGCGGAACAGAGGTCGATTTCACCGACCTGCACGCCTGGTGCGAAGTGTTCCTGCCAGGCGCCGGTTGGATCGGTCTGGACCCCACCTCTGGCCTGCTGGCCGGTGAAGGTCATATTCCGCTCGCCTGCTCGCCAGACCCCGGTTCGGCGGCGCCCGTGAGCGGTGTGATCGACGACTGCGAAACCGTGTTCGAGCACCAGATGTCGGTTTCGCGCGTTTGGGAAGCGCCGCGGGTGACCCTGCCCTACACCGAAGAACAGTGGGACGCGATTGAAAAACTGGGCCACCAGGTCGACGCCGACCTCAAACGCAACGACGTGCGCCTCACGCAAGGCGGTGAACCCACTTTCGTATCGGTCGACGACCGCGAAGGTGACGAGTGGAACACCGAGGCCATGGGCCCGACCAAACGCATTCTCAGCGCCGACCTGATGGGCAAGCTGCGCGCCAAGTACGGCCAAGGCGGCTTGCTGCACTACGGCCAGGGCAAGTGGTACCCCGGCGAGCAGTTGCCGCGCTGGTCGCTGAACCTGTACTGGCGCAAAGACAAAGAGCCGGTCTGGAACCACCCCGAGCTTTTCGCCAATGAGCACAAAGATTACGGCGTCACCGAAGTCGAGGCGAAAAAGTTCCTGGCCGGGGTGGCCAAGCGGCTGGGGCTGAACCCGGAGTTCGTGTTCCCGGCGCACGAAGACGTTTGGTACTACCTGTGGCGCGAGCGCAAGCTGCCGATCAACGTCGACCCGTTCGACACGCGGCTCGGCGACGAGCTTGAACGTGACCGCATTCGCAATGTCTTCACTCAGGGCCTGGACAAGGTTGTTGGCCACGTGCTGCCGGTCGCCCGCAACCCGCGCGGCACGCCGCGCTGGCAGAGCGGTGCCTGGTTCCTGCGCAGCGAGCGCTGCTACCTGATTCCCGGTGACTCTGCCATGGGCTACCGGCTGCCGCTGGACTCTCAGCCATGGGCAAAGGAAAGCGACCTGCCGTGGGTCTACCCGCCCGATCAGACCCAGTCTTTCGAGCCGCTGCCGGCGTACCGGTGGCTGCGCTTCGGCGAGGGTGCCGGTGGTGCCGCTGGGGACAGCCGCGGCACGTCGGACTCTGTTGCCAGTAACGCCACGAGGGCCACGAACAGCACGAACAGCACCTTTGCCGGCCGCTCGCGGGCCTCGCTCGCAGCAGAGTCGGGCCACCTTGCAGCGTCGTCCATCGGCGTCGCGCCAAGCCTGCCGGCGCCGGCGCGGTTCGAGTCTGCCGCGTTCGTCACGCGCACGGCCATGAGTGCAGAGCCGCGCCATGGTCGCCTCTACGTCTTTATGCCGCCGACCACCGCGCTCGAAGACTATCTGGAGCTCGTGAGCGCCATCGAAGACACGGCGCTCGAGATGAAGCTGCCGGTGATCCTTGAAGGTTACGAGCCGCCCAAAGATCCTCGATTGGCGCTGCTGCGAGTCACCCCCGACCCGGGCGTGATCGAAGTCAACGTGCACCCTGCCAGCAGCTGGGGTGAGCTGGTCGAGCAGGCCACGCACCTGTATCAGGTCGCCGCTGAGACACGCTTGTCGACCGAAAAATTCATGCTTGACGGCCGTCACACTGGAACCGGCGGGGGCAACCACTTCGTGCTCGGTGGTGCGACTGTTGCTGATTCGCCGTTCCTGCGCCGGCCTGACCTTCTGACCAGCATGGTCGCCTATTGGCACAACCACCCCGCGCTCAGCTATTTGTTCTCGGGCCTGTTCGTCGGTCCCACCAGCCAAGCACCGCGCGTCGACGAAGCGCGCAACGATTCTGTCTACGAGCTCGAGATCGCGTTCGCCGAACTCAAGCGCATCACCGAGCAGGAAGGGCAGTGCCCCCCGTGGCTGGTCGACCGGCTGATGCGCAACCTGTTGATCGACGTGTCGGGCAACACCCACCGCGCCGAGTTTTGCATCGACAAGATGTACTCGCCCGACGGCCCGACCGGCCGCCTCGGCTTGCTTGAGATGCGCGCTTTCGAGATGCCGCCGCATGCCCGCATGAGCCTCATGCAGCAGCTGCTGATGCGTGCGCTGGTCTCGCGCTTCTGGATGAAGCCCTACCGGCCCGAGCGCCTCAAGCGCTGGGGCACCGAGCTGCACGACCGCTTCATGCTGCCGCACTTCATCTGGCAAGACCTGGGCGACGTGCTCACCGAGCTCAACGGTTGTGGCTACACGATCGAGCCCGAATGGTTCGCGCCACACCTGAACTTCCGATTCCCGCGCTTGGGGGATTTTTCTGCCGAGGGTGTGAACGTCGAAGTGCGTCTTGCGCTGGAGCCATGGCACGTCATGGGCGAAGAGGGTGCGCCGGGCGGCACGGCACGCTTTGTCGATTCTTCGCTGGAGCGTCTGCAGGTCGTGGTCAGCGGCCTGATCAACGACCGCCACGTGCTCACCTGCAACGGCCGCAAGGTTCCGCTGCAACCGACCGGCAAGGTGGGCGAGTTTGTGGGCGCTGTCCGTTACCGCGCGTGGAACCCACCGTCGGCGTTGCACCCCAGCATCGACGTTCATGCACCGCTCGTTTTCGATCTGGTCGACACCTGGATGAGCCGCTCAATGGGCGGCTGTCAGTACCACGTGGCGCACCCCGGTGGGCGCAGCTACGACACCTTCCCGATTAACGCGCTCGAAGCAGAGGCCCGCCGCCTGGCGCGCTTCTTCCGTACTGGGCACACACCGGGTTTGATGAGCGTGCCGAACGAAGAGCGCAACCCCAACTTCCCGTTCACGCTCGACTTGCGGAGAGCCTCTGCTCAAACACTTCCCTAACTCACACACAACATGAAACACTGCATCCGACGGGCTTCAATTGCATCGCCCGCACGGGCGCGCCGGAGCCATTCACAGGCTGTGTGAGGGACTGAATCTGGCAGGCGCGCGGCAACACACGCTGTGACCAACTCGTTGACGAAACCCGGCGCTGCCCATGTTCCGATCACTGCTGTCAGGTTATTCGGCGCTCGAAGGGCGCTACGACGAGTTGCTTGCCGCCCCGGGCAGGCCGCGCCCGCACTGGGAGGCTTTCCTTCGCTCTCTGGCTGATCGCGAGGGGCCGCAGATCGGTGACACGCTTTCGCTCATGGAGCGTGAAATCCGCGAGAACGGCATCACCTACAACGTCTACGCCGATCCGAAGGGCGCCGACCGGCCCTGGGAAGTCGACCCGCTGCCGCTGCTGCTCTCGGCCAGCGAGTGGGAAGAGATCGAAATCGGGATCGCACAGCGTGCCGACTTGCTCAACCGCGTGCTTGGCGACATCTACGGCCCGCAAAATTTGTTGCGTTCTGGTGCCATTCCACCTTCGGTGATCTTTGGCCACAGCGGCTTCTTGCCCCCGGTGCAGGGCGTGCGCCCGCCCGGTGGCATGCACTTGTTCCAGTACGCAGCCGACTTGGCTCGCTCGCCCGACGGGCACTGGTGGGTTGTCAGCGACCGCACGCAGGCGCCTTCGGGGGCGGGCTACGCGCTTGAAAATCGGCTGGTTGTCTCGCGTGTTTTTCCGCAGATGTTTCTCGACCTGAACGTTCAGCACCTCGCCTCGTTCTTTGGCGCGCTGCGCGACTCGCTGCTGCGCTGGGCGCCCAAGGGTGACGGCCCGCCCCTGGTGGTGCTGCTCACGCCGGGGCCGTACAACGAAACCTATTTCGAGCACACACTGCTGGCGCGTTACCTCGGGTTTGCGCTCGTTGAAGGCAGCGACCTCACGGTGCGCAATGGTTGCGTGTGGATGAAGACCGTCAACGGCCTGAAGCGTGTTCACGCGATTCTGCGCCGCCAGGACGACGACTACTGCGACCCGCTGGAGCTGCGCTCTGATTCGGCGCTCGGCGTTGCCGGCCTCACCGACTGTGCACGCCGCGGCAACGTGCTGCTCGGCAACGCGCTCGGCTCTGGCGTGCTCGAATCCGGCGCCTTGCTCGGTTACCTGCCCAAGCTGAGCCGTGAGCTGCTCGGCGAGCCGCTGAAAATGCCGTCGGTCGCCACCTGGTGGCTCGGCGAGCCCGCCGCGTTCGACGACGCCTGGACGCACCTGGACAAACTCATCATCAAACCGCTGGATCGCTCGGTGAACGAGCCGGCCCGGTTTGGCGCCGATCTTTCTGCTGAAGAGCGTATTTTGTTGCAGGCACGGGTTGCCGCACATCCACACCGTTATGTCGCTCAGGAATGGGTGCACGTCTCCCAGGCGCCGGTACTTGAGCGCGCGGGTGGCCGGCAGATGCGCGCGGCGCTGCGGGGCGCGCAAATGCAGATGACGATGCAGACACCGGGCTTGCGGGCCGACGCACTCACCGCGCGCACCGTCGGCCTGCGGGTGTTCGCTGTGGCCACGCCAAGCGGTTACCGCGTGATGCCGGGCGGCCTGACGCGCGTGGCCGTCGATGGCGATTCGCGCATGATCGCGATGCAGCGCGGCGGCCGCTCGAAAGACACCTGGGTCTTGTCGAGTGCTCCCGTCAACTCCTCCTTCTCGCTGCTCTCAACAACTGTGCGGCCCCAAGACCTGGTCCGCTCAAGCGCCAACCTGCCCTCGCGTACTGCCGAGAACCTGTTTTGGTACGGCCGCTACGGCGAGCGCTGCGAAAGTGCTGCGCGTGCGATGCGCGTGGCGATCGCCGGGGTGCTCGACCACACGGCGGAAGCTGGCGATCGGGCGGCGCCGTCGCTGGTCCTTGTCGAGCGCCTCGGGCTGATTGAAGGCGAAGACGACGCCAGCGTCGAGTTGCTGCGCGCCGCCACCCACCCCGAAGAAGCGCTGAGCCGGCGCCTTCGCCAGCTCTCACGCGTGGCCTTCAACCTGCGCGACCGCATGTCGGCCGACAATTGGCGCACGCTCAACCAGCTGACCGCCGAGCCGGTGTTCCAGCGCATTGCCACGCTGCCGTTGGCACTGGCCTGGCTTGACCGCGCTGTCTCGTCGATGATGACGCTCTCGGGTTTTGTGCTTGAAGGCATGACGCGCAACATTGGTTGGCGTTTTCTCTCGCTCGGTCGGCGCATAGAAAGACTGAATGCGCTGTGCGTGGCGCTGCAGGTGGCCACCAACGAAGGCCATGCCCACGGCCTGGACTGGCTGCTCGATCTGACCGACTCGACCGGCACCTACCGCTCGCGTTACCTCGTGGCGCCCGAGTGGTTGCCGGTGCTCGACCTGCTGCTATGCGACGACAGCAACCCGCGCAGCGTGGCGTTTCAGCTACGTGGCATTTGCGAATACGTCAACAGGCTCGAACTCAGCCACGGCCGCTTTGGCAGCGATGGGCTGCTGCCAGCGCAAATCGCGCTAGCAAACCTCACGCCGGAAGACCTGCACCCCGAGAGCGAAGCGGTGGCTCATCTGCTCGAACTGCTGCTCAAGACCGCGAGCTCGGTGTCGGACGAGCTGGCCCAAAAATTCTTCTCGCACGCGGCCTCGCGCAGCGTGCTTTCGTTGGTGGCCTGAGAGGCGTTCACCCATGGCTGATCTACACGTCACGCAACGCCCACTCGTTGGGGCAGATGCTCGCCGTGGCGCGAGCTTCGGCTGCGCCGCGGGCCAGGGTGGGCCGCCTTTTGACGCGCCGCTCGGGCGCGTCTTAAAAAGCTCTCAGCCCTTGAGGTGAGCGTGACACGCTACCGCGTCGAACACGAAACCCGGTACGCCTACACCGCACCGGTTTCGCAGTCTTGGCAGCTCGCGCGGCTCACGCCGCGCAAGCTGCCCTGGCAGAGCCTCAGCTCGCACGAACTTCAGATTGAACCAAGTGTTGACGAACGCCGCGACGAGCGCGACAGCTACGGCAACACGGTCACCCATTTCGCTTTGCACGGCGCGCACCGTCTGCTGAATGTGCGCATGAGCTGCAGCGTTGAAGTGGGCGAGCGGCCAGTGGTGCCGGTGGCGGCCGATATCACCTGGGACACGGTGCGCGACGCGATCCGCCGTGAGCCCCAGCTCGGCGATCTGGAGCCTGCGAGCATGAGCGAACCGACACCGCTGGTGCCCTTGTGCGACGCTGCGTGCGACTACGCTGCCAAGTCGTTTGCGCGCGGGCTCAACTGGTTCGGCGCGGTCTTCGACCTGATGCAGCGCATCTACGCCGACTTCGAATTCGACCCCGGAGGCACCACCGTGAGCACCTCCGTCGATGAAGTGCTCTTTCAACGCAGCGGCGTGTGCCAAGACTTCGCGCACCTGATGCTCGCGTGCTTGCGCGGCATCGGCCTGCCGGCGCGCTATGTTTCGGGTTACCTGCTGACCGATCCGCCGCCTGGTGAAGAGCGCCTGATGGGCGTCGACGCCACGCACGCCTGGGTGGCGGCGTATTCGCCACTGCACGGGTGGGTCGAGTTCGACCCTACCAACAACCAGCTCGCAGACCAGCGCTACATCACGCTCGCGTGGGGCGCTGACTTCGCCGACGTGGTGCCGTTGCGCGGCGTGATCTTCGGTGGCGGCGATCAGCGCATGGATGTGTGGGTGAGCGTCATCCCGTGCTGACCGGGGGCGGTGGGAGCGCGGGTGCACCCATCGTGGGGAAGCCCCTCCAGGGGGCCAGCGCTTCCGCCTTCGCGGGGATGTTCGCCAGGCGCCGCACGCCCGAGACTCTCTGTCATCGACAAGATGAACAGGAGAGCAAATCATGGCGCGATTCAATGGCAAGCTGCCGATGGCGACATCCCGCGTGCCAGCCCAAACCTCGGCCGCAGCGGTCGACCCGATCGAGCGAGTCAACAGGAGCACAGCGGAGGCTGCAGGCAGCGGCCCAGGCTGGTTCGATTCAAGCCGTGAACTGGTTGGTGGCCTCCAGGTCACCGAGAGCGCGCTGGGCGATTGGGCGCCGGACGAATGGACTCACGCGTGTTTTGCGTGCTGAGCGTGCTGAGCGTGCCAAGTGTGACGAACGCGCCGAGCATGGCGAGCGTGCAGCGTTTTCAGGCCTTGCCCAGCGCGAGGTACAGCCAGGCGCGTGCCTTGTCCCAGCGCCGCCGCACCGTGCGCTCGGTGACACCTTGCAGCTCGGCGATCTCGGCCTCGCTGTAGCCGCCAAAGTAACGCATCTCGACCAGCGCGGCCAGTTCGGGGTCCACCACGGCCAGCTCCGCCAGCGCTTCACTCACCGCGATCAGCTCTTCGCTCGCCTGCGTTTGAGCCACGGCCAGTGCGTCTTCGGCACCCAGCGTCACGTGTTCGGCACCGCCACCGCGCCGCTCTGCCAGTTGCTCGCGCGCACTGTCGATGATGATGTTGCGCATGGTCTTCGCCGCGTAACCGAAGAAGTGGCGCCGGTCTTCGAGCCGCAGCCCGCGCGTGTTCACGAGCCGCAGGAAACTCTCGTGCACCAGCATCGTCGTGTCCATGCTGTCGGCCCGTCCCTGGCCGCGCAGCCGGGCCCGGGCCACGCGTTTCAAATCAGGGTAGAGAGATTCGTAGACCTGGTCGAGCGCGGTGCGGTCGCCGCTCGCGGCCAGGTGCAAAAGCCGCGTTATCGGCGGGCTTTCCAGGGCGGATTCGGGGGGCTTTTTGTGTGGTTCGTCGGGGCTCATGCTGCGAGCGTAGCAGCCTGCTCGGGGCTTGCGGCCCTGCGGGCGTCCGGTGCGACGCCATGAATCCGTATGTGTGAGGGCGGTGCACCGCACCCCAAGATTGTCGGATTGCGGCCTGCCGATGCGCCCTCTATGCTCGCGCACAAACATCTGAGCGAACAATTAGTCCCATGCAGCGGCACCCGGTAGCAGATTGGCAGGAACTTTCGGCGTTGTATGAAACGGCCGACGCGCTCGATGGCGCTGCGCTCGACGGCTGGCTCGCCGGGCTTCAGGCCAAGTCGCACCCCTTGCTGGGGCAACTGCAACAGATGCTCGGAGCCTGCTCCAAAGTGCGTGGAAACGATTTTTTGGCCACGCTGCCGGCGTTGCCGGTCGAGCCCGAACCGCTGGTCCACGAGTGGGCACCGGGCAACCGCGTGGGGCCTTACCGGCTGATCCGCCACGTGGGTCAGGGTGGCATGGCCGAAGTCTGGCTGGCCCAGCGCGACGACGGCGCGTTTCGGCGACAGGTCGCGATCAAGCTGCTGTTCCGCACCGCTTCGAGCAAGCAGCGCGACAGCTTCGCGCAGCGCTTCGCCCGTGAACGCGACATCCTGGCTTCGCTGAACCACCCGCACATCGCCGGCCTGCATGACGCCGGTGTCACGCCCTCGGGGCAGCCCTGGCTCGCGCTCGAATACGTCGAAGGCGAAGCGCTCACGAGCTGGTGCGACAAGACCGCGCTCAGCATCGACGGGCGGGTGCGCCTGTTCCTGCAGGTGCTGCTTGCGGTGCAGCACGCGCACGCGAATCTTGTGATTCACCGCGACCTCAAGCCCGGCAACGTGCTCGTCACTGCACAGGGCGAAGTGCGCTTGCTCGACTTCGGAATTGCCAAGCTGGTCGAGGCCGAAGGCGGCACGCTCAATGAGACCGAACTAACGCGCGTTGCAGGCCGGCCGCTCACTGTGCAATACGCCAGTCCCGAACAACTGTTGGGCAAAGCGCTGACAACCGCAAGCGACGTGTATTCGCTCGGCGTGGTGCTCTACGAGCTGCTTTGCGGCCAGCGGCCCTACGAGCTGAAGATGGAATCGGCCGCGCAGCTGGAACAGGCCATCGTCGACCTTGACCCGCGCGCACCGAGCCGGCGCCTGCTGACTGGCAGCGTCGCCGCAGCGCGTGGCACCATCCCCCGCGCCTTGAGCAAGCAGCTGTCCGGCGACCTTGACGCCATCACCTTGCGAGCGCTGACCAAACAACCCGAGCGGCGCTATTCGTCGGTTGAAGCACTGCGCGCCGACCTTGAACGTTGGCTGGCCGGCGAACCGGTGCACGCCACGCCGCCGAGTACGGCCTACCGGCTCAGCAAGTTCGCCGTTCGCCACCGGCTGGGTGTGGCGCTTGGCGTGGCGGCGGTGCTGTCGCTCGCCGGTGTGGCTGCGGTGGCGGTTGTGCTGGGCTTGCAGGCTCGCGAAGAATCGGAGCGGGCCGTTGCGGCGCGAGACTTCATGCTCAACATTTTCCAACGCGCCGACCAGGAAAAATCGCGCGGCGCCGACATCACCGCGCGTGACCTGCTGGAAACGGGGCGACGCGATGTGTTGACGCGGCTCGCCGGGCAGCCGCGGCTTCAGGCGGAGCTGCTCCGAGGGATTGCGAAGATTCAGAGCGACATGGGGGAGTACGTCACGGCCGACAGCACGTTGGCTGAACTGGTGCGCGTCCATGCCGAGTTGCACCAAGCTCGTGAAGAGGCTATGGCACGCGCTGACCATGCTTACAACGCGTCCCAAATGAACAATGTGGTGCTGGCTGCTCGATTGCTCAGCGAGGCGAAAACCGTTTCCGGGCGCCCAGAAAATGACGCTGAACTTAACGCGCGGTTCGCTGAAGTGGAAGGATGGATCGCGTTGGATTCGGGTGAGGTGTCCCGTGCGCGTGACATCCTGTCGGCCGGACGACAAACCGCCTTGCAGACGCTCGGAGGCGATCACCTCAGAACCTTCAAGCTGGGGCAGGCCTTGTTTCGTGCCGAACGCGACCTGAACCACTTCGACGACGCGCTTCATTTGCTGGAAGAACTGCGGCGAAGCGCGAGGCGCCTACCCCTTCTCGAACCGGCGGAAGCAGGAAACCTGGACTGGGAATCCGTGAGCCTTCTGTCGGGAGCTGGTCGCTTTGCCCAAGCCCTCAGCTTGGTGGATGAGGCGCTGCCCCGCTGCGTGGAGACGCTTGGTGCGCAAGAGCAGAGTTGTAGGCTCATGTTTTTAAAGCGTGCACAGACGCTGCTCAGATTGGGCATGGTCAAGCGGGCGGCGCAGGACATTCCCCGGTTGCAATCGATGTCGAAGGACGCTACTTTGCCCTTCGTTCAGATTGAAGCGCTCTTGACCCAATTTCGATTGCTTTCGTTCGCGAAAGACTCGCCAGAACTCTCGGCCATGTTCGAGCGGGTGCGCGCCTTCGGACAGTCCGGCCCCGAGGTCGCGATGCAACCGGTCTTCAAAGCCGCCGCATTGCTCGCGCTCGCCGAGGCCGAGTTGCGAGCCGGCCGCAGCGAAGAGGGTCGCCGGTGGGCCGAGTCGGCCATAGGCGTTCTCGGAAGCGCCGCGACTCGCGGTGGCGGCTTGCGGCTGGGTGCCGTGGGTCAAATGCTGATCGGAATAGCATTCACACAACGAGGTCAGTATGAAGACGGGCTGAAGAGCCTGACACGCGCACAGGCTGACTTTGGCAAGTCGTTTGGCCCCGAACACCCCGCGGCGCAACTGTTCGCGCTGAACAACGCTCTCGCACTGGCCGGCCTGAACCGAGTCGCGGAGGCGTTGGAAGTGGTGCAACATGCGGAGCCGGTGTTGCGTCAGGCTTTTGGCGCTGAAGCGCCGACCTATCAGGTGGTTCTCGCACTCATGCGCAGATTGCAAGCGCGGGTGGCTCAACCTTCGGTGATCGATGACAAGCCAGACAGGCAGCGCAAGAGCCGCGATCCAGCGCCATCCGCGCTAGAGTTTTTCAGTTGACCAATGCAAGGGAGAAACATGAACATCCGAATCAAGAACGCGTCCGGGGTTGTGATGCTGCTGACCGGGCTTCCAGCCTTCGCCCAGGTAGCGGCGAACCTCAAGGCATCGGCGGCCGTCATTTGTGCATCCTGCCCACCTCCGGTTGACGTCAAGATTCCAGGCGATCCGACTTGGTTCATCGCTGGCGTCGTCGTTGGGGTGGCGTTGGGTTTCTTGGCCGCGAGGGTGTTGGGCGGGAAGAAGGTTCAGTAGATCGACACTGGCGGACGGCGAATTGGTGCACAGGCAAGAGGGTCTGCGTGACGGGCGCCCGTACGAGTTCCTTGTCGTTGCAGTGCATCGCACCACACCACGCCACGCCACACAGCACGAAGCATTGCAATAGAGCTGATCATCCGGGGCACTCGCCCACCCGGCCCAGGAACGCGCTTGCGCGGTTTGGTCAGCCGCGTAGAAGTTGTGCCAACCAGTACATGCCGACTGCTCCCAGGCTGACGATCAACCCGGTCACGACGAGCAGGGAGGACGCCCCCTTGTTTTTTGGCTTGTGCCGTGGTTCGTGCACGGTGTAACGACCCGACAGGGCTGAATAGCCGGTCGACGGTACAAACTCGCTGGAGCGTTGTTCGCTCGGCTCGGATTCCCAGCCAATCAGTTGAGTCTGCTTGAAACTGCGTCTTGTTGCATTCATGGGCCAATTGTCACGCCGAGTAACGGCGTGTTGTAGCCCGCAATCGCGGGGTGAACCGCACACGTTGCGCTCACAGTTCAACGGGGGGGGCTTGACAAACCTGGTGAATGACAGGAATCAGGCCGAGCCTACGCCGACGCTGTCGACGCAGTCGTTCTACGAGGCGAGGGACCCCGCCGCCACACGCTCTTAGGGAAAGTCCTGCTCCATCGCACGCTGCGTCAGGCCGCACCGCCCGAACCGCGAAGGCTGCACGATCACATCGCTGCCCGCGATCAGGTGGCGCGCGAAGACCACGAGATCCTCGCCGCGCGTCACGCGCTGTACCGCAAGGCCCGTGAGCTCAACCCGGCCCGCTGGTCACGCGACACACGCAACTGGTCGCCCTGGCCCGGTCACCCTCAACCCCGAACGCGACTCCATTATCAATGCGCACTCGCAGGCCCTCAACATACAGCCGTTGCCTGCGTGAATGAGGCGACCACTAGCTTGACACGCGCCGCGCGGCAGCTTCGGTCGTGACGACCCGAGGTCTGCACGACGAGACTCGGGTCGGCTATTGCGTCGTCTGGGACGACTCCGTCCAGCACTATTGGCTCAGTCGGGTGGTGTCGTTGGATCGCCCAGCCCGCTTGTTCCTGTGCGCCGGGTACCGCGTTCAGGTCGTCTTGTGCAGCCACTGCGATCGCGGCAACCGGTACTGCAACCGCACCTGCTGGCGCCAGCGCGCCACACTTCGCGCGCGCTGAGCGCGACTCCACCGACATCACGGGCAGCGCAGACCCGGATGCCGACGCCGGCGCCGCAAATAGCTGGCGCAGGCGGCCCCCGCCAGCGCCCTGTTCCTGCAACAAGCCACCGAGCGGGGCGAGAGCCTGCGGGCGAGCGCGTCAGCGCTGACGGGCCTGCTGGATCGCTACGGCGCTTGGGCACTGGAGCCCGCCATCGCCGAGGCGCTGCAGCGCGGCGTGCCGCACCCCAACACTGTGCGGCTGGCGCTGGAGCGTGCGCGCGAGGCCGCCGGAACTCCGCCGCCGGTGGAGCTGGTGCTGTCCGAGCACGCTCGCTGGGTCGCACAACTGTTGGGGTGGAGGGCCGCCGAACGGCATCGCCGCAGCCTGGAGCGGCGCCTGCGTGACGCCCGCATCGGGCCGTTCAAACCACTGGTCGACTTCGACTGGAGGTGGCCCACACAATACTGGCGCGATCAGCTCTTGCCTGACCGTGGGCCGCCGGAATTCGATCCTGACTTGCCCTTCTGAACCCCACCTCCAAAGCCGAACAAACCGATGGCCCCTCACGGGACCATCGTCACGTCTGCGCCTCAGCACAGGCTCAGGAGCGGCACTCGCTGAAAACCGCGTACTCGCCAGCGACTAAACGCGGATTTACACCAGCGCCAACACCCCGCATTCCTGGACCGTCAACGCAGCTTTATCGAGTTGTCGGCGCTGCAGTTCGTGCCGGTGCAAGTTGGTACGACGCTGCCTGACATTCCACTGTTGTTGAAGGCCCGGATACTGAAGCGGTATGTGGCCGGTTTGCCCACTGTGATGTTGACAGTCGTGACGTCGGGGCCGGTTTGCGTCGTGGCATCGAGCAACCAGGCGCCCTTGGCCGACAGCCGTGATCGGGTGATCTCGTAACCTGCTTCTCCGGCGACATTGTTCCACCTCAACGTCGCGGTCTTGGCCACTCCTGAGAGGCTGGCAGGAGCAGGTTCCGCTGGTAGTGCGGGAGCGGCAGGCGTCGTGACGATGATCGAATTGCTAAATGCTGATGCCCCCGCGCTGTTAAATGACCGAATCCGATATGAATAAGAGGTGCCGCCAATCAATCCGGTGTCGGAAAAGGTGACAACACCGGCGCCCAGAGTCGCCCTGTCGGCGAAGGTGTCGCCGTTGACTGACCTTTGGAGCAGGAAGCCCGTCTCATTGGTGGCGTTGTCTGTCCAGTTCAAGTTCACGGTGCTGAAAGACTGGGCACTTCCCGTGAGTGCGCTAGGTGCTGCAACTGGAACTGCCACCGCTCCAACGCTGCCGCGATACGCGGCAATGAAAGGAGCCGTGGCGTTCATCGAGCGCGCGTTGTCGGCGGCCTGCGCCGGGTTCGCTTCGTAGGAAATCCCCATCGGTGCGGCGTTGTTGTAATACAAGTCGGGGTTGGAGAACTGGTTGACACGGGGTGAGCTTGCGCACGGATAACCCATCACGGTGCGGAAATCCTGGCCGTTGGCCAAGGCCAGGTTGTCACAGGTCCGGTACCCATATGAATATCCGTTCCCGGTCACACCACCGCTGGAAACCCGGTCGTGATTGTTGCCTTGGTTATGGCCTATTTCATGGGCTAACGAATGGTTGGAAAAACAGTTCGGCGTGACAACACTGAAAGCGTACGCCGCAGCATTCCCTGCCATGTAGGCGATGCCGCAATAGTTTGACTCGTTGGTCATCAATGAAACTAAATCCGCCCCTAGCTGATCGCGCAGAGCGTGAACTTCGTCCATGAAGCCATCGGTGGCACCTTGAAGTCGATCCAAGGACGTTCCCATGTCACCGGTTTCGGTGTAGTCCACTTGCCGCATGCCAACGATATTGAGAACAATGCCGACCCGACTGTTGGAGTAGGCCGAATTCGCCGCCTGGACCGCATTGGTGATCTTGCCTTCCAATGCGGCCGCGCCGCCGTTTGCGCTGGCCGCGGCCGCTGTGTACACGGCCAGAAGATCTTGCACCACCGGCTCTGCAAGGCTTGCCATTACCGTGGGAGTTGGTGTTCCGGTTCCGGTTTGCGTTGTGGCGGAGTCGCGCGCGCTCAACACGTGGCCGTCGGGTGGAAGCTTGCTTTCGTCGACGAGGTACAGGTTGCTGCGGCCATGCCCTGCGGACTCGATTTCCCAGACCTCCGCGCCGTTGTGGACAAAGCCGCTGACATGCTCCTTGTACTGCGTCATGATGAACAGGCTTCCGGGCCTGTTTTCAATCTCGCCCACCCAGGTTTGTTCGCCGCGAGCGCCGCGCACTTCGTTCTTCCGCCGGGCCATCAACATGGTCCCATCGGGAAGAATCAGCTTTAGGTGGCTGGCTTTCAATGTGTCCGCATTGAATTTCCCCTGAACGCCGCTGCCGGCTTTTCCCCTGGCCGGCAGCTGTCCATTTGGGAGCTCGGTCGTGTCTAGCAGCACTGAGGGCGCAACGACCGAGGTGGCTCCGTTTCGATGTGTATCTCCCTGACCCTGCGCTTGGACTAAAGAGGGGGTTTGTGAGAGCAAAATTGCCACTGAAGCGAAGGCAAAGTTCAGTTGAAATCGCTTCATGGAAATCCTTTTGATGTGCGCGCGAAAAACAGGCAGACCAGCTGTTCGGGTCGCGGTCGCGAGGTTGCCGCGGTGGTCGCGAGGTTACTTTTGCAAGTGGGGTCGTCGTACGGTCAGCTTATCTGCCTCGCCTAAACGACGGTTGAAAGGTAGGCCAACTAGTTCACAACCGGGGCCGCCTCGTGCACTACGCAGTGATCCTGGAGCTGCATGCGGAGCTACGGGCGCCGCGCCGTGCAGGCGCTCGGCGCCTCCTTGCTTCGCTTCGCATCGGCATCAAAGATGCATGCCCGCCACGAGCGCAACGTCCAGACGACTGGCTCTTGCTTTACCCTTTTTTCCGGCGAACGGCCTCGCCTCGAAGGCGCAATATCTATCGCCGTACGGTTTCTGCCGTAGCGCTATCTGCCCCCCGTTAACAACGATCACCGCCATGCTGGAGCCTTCTGCGTTGCCCCTTCACCTGGTTTCGACCGGCTAGCGCCGTTACCTCCAGTAGCCCACTTTCCTTGCGCCTGAGCCCCGTCAGGGGCGCGCCACCACGGCGAGGGCCCTGACCCCGGCCCTTGGGAATCGATGAGCCCGCGATGAAACTCAACAACCTGCTGCCGCTGCGCCACTGCCTGCTGCTGGCTTCGGCCCTGTTGGGTCCGTCGTTCGGACATGCCGCCGAGGCGCCCGGCGCCCCGTGAGCCGGCCCCGGCTGGGCGCCAGGCGCCTGGCGTTGGCAGGCGTGGTGATGGGCACGAGCATCACGACGATGCACTACCTCGGCATGGAAGCCATGCCGATGCAGCCTCGCATCGAGTGCTGTCAACCTCACGCCTCTTGGCGGCCGAAAACTACGCCGAGTTCTACAAGCAAGCGACCGAATCGCTGCCCTAACTGCGCGCGAATGCCATCACCCTCAGCGACGCCATCGGCGCGCAGCTGATCGACACGCGTCGGCCCTTCGGCGAATCGCTGCCCTGGTTCGAGAACCCCGCTCAAGCCAAGCACTTGTTCGACAGCGGCAAGCCGGCCATCTCCGACTTCTTTGTCGGTCAGCTGAACCACGAACCATTGATAACGATCGGCGTGCCCGTGGGGCGAGGCGACAGCATCGCGTTTCAGGTCAGTGCCACCTTGCTGTCGAGTCGGCTGTCGGAATTGCTGGTGCACCAGAAGCTGCCGCCCGACTGGATCGTCGCCGTCTACGACCGCACCGGCACCATCGTCGCGCGCAGCCACGAGATGTCGCGCTTCGTCGGCGCCAAGGGAGCCTCTGCCGTACTCAAACGCCTCGAGCAGGTCGACGAAGGAGCGATCAATGCTGTCTCCCTCGAAGGCATTCCGGTGCTGTCGGCCTTCAGCCGTTCACCGAGCTCGAAGTGGGCCGTGGCCATTGGCATCCCGCGCAGCAGCTTCATCAATCGACTGTTGACCTGGCTCGGCTGGTTATCTTTCGGCTTGGTGCTCCTGCTGACCATCAGCGTGACGTTCGCCTGGAGAATCAGCGGCACGATCACGGCCGCCGTGCACGCCCTGACCGCGCCAGCGCTGGCGCTGGGCAGCGGCGAGCCCGTCGAGGTGACGGCGCTCGGGCTGACCGAGGCCGACGAGGTCGGCCAGGCCCTCAACAAGGCAGCGCGCATCCTCGCCTCGGCCCAGCACGTCGCCCACCACGGCGCGTTGACGGGGCTGGCCAACCGCTCTTTGTTCAACCAGATCGTGATGCAGCAGATGGCGGTCGCTAAGCGCTCCGGCGGCAGCCTGGCCGCGCTCTACATTGACCTCGATGGATTCAAAGCCATCAACGACACGCAAGGCCACGAAGTGGGCGACTGGCTGCTGCAGGCGGTGGCCGCGCGCCTTGAGATGAACATCCGCGCCTGCGACGTGGCAGCGCGCTTGGGCGGTGACGAGTTCGGCGTCGCCCTGGTGCAGGCCGACCATCACGGCGCGGCGGTGGTAGCCGCCAAGCTGGTCGAAAGCCTTGCACAAGACTTCCGCATTGGAGGGGTCAACCTCCTAGTCTCGGCCAGCATCGGGGTGGCGGTGCGCGAGAAGGGTGAGGGCAGCTATGAAGACATGCTGCGCAGCGCCGACGAAGCCATGTACCGAGCGAGGGCGTCTAGCCCACCCAATATCGACACATGGGAACCCACGCATTTAGTCATCGCGTAAACGAAATGCTCCACAGCATGCACCGCTCGCGGAGCCGTGCTCGCTTGCAAGGCGCGCATGTCTTCGCTGATGCCTGATGAGCCGAGCAGCCCACTGCGCTCGTACAGCATCTTCTCAAGCGATGCTTCATCGAAGAACTTGCCGCGCAGCAGATAGAACAGGGCACCGGGTGACACGTCACCCGAGCAGGTCGCCATGGGCAGGCCAGACAAGCCCGCGAACCCCAGCTTGTTCTCGACACTGCGCCCATCCAGCATGGCGCACATGCTGGCGCCGCCGCCCAGGTGCACGACGATCACCCGCCTGGCCTCAGGTGCGACAGTGGGTAGTTGCCTTGCGATGTACTCATAAGACAGGCCGTGGTGGCCCCAATGGCGCACACCGAGATCGCGCACGTCTTGTGGCCGCGCGTAGGTTTGTGCCGTCTCGGGCATCGTGCGGTGGAAGGACGTGTCGAAACAAGCCACCTGCGGCAAGCCGGGAAAAGCCGCGGCAAAGGCGCGTGCGCCACGCACATTGAATGGCTGATGTGAGGGCTTCATGATCGATTGCGATTCAAGGTAGTCGAGCACGTCGCCTTCCATTTTGGCTGGCCCTGCGAACCGCGTACCGCCGAGCACGATGCGATGACCTGCCGCGATCACCTTGGAATCTTTGAGATTGGTCGCGAGTCATGTGATGATGAATTGAAGCGCGGCGCGGCGATCAATGGCGTGCCCTTCGCCCCATTCGTGTGCATGCATTACATGGCCGTCACCGTCCTGAACGACGAAACGAGGATCGCCTTGCATGCTGTCGATGCGCCCCCTGCAAAGCAGGGGCAGCGAACCCGCCGCGCCCGAGCGTGTGCCATTGCAATATGCACCGAGCTTCACACTGGTGGAGCCCGCATTGATGACGACAATGGCTTCATCCATGCTGATTTACTCGCTGGTCTCGGGGCGCAAGATGGTCGGGTCGCGCACCAATGCGTCGGCATACAGCACCGCAGCTGCGGCAGAGAACAACCGGGCTGCCGGCGTGTCGGCGCGGCCGGTCAGGATCACCGGCACACGCGCGCCCACCACCAGGCCGGCAGTCTGCGCATCGGCCATGAAGACCAGGTTTTTGTAGACCATATTGCCCGCTTCAATGTTGGGCGCGATCAGGATGTCAGCGAGGCCCGCTATGGGCGAGGTGATGTGCTTGATCCGTGCGGCTTGGGCATCCACCGCAGCGTCCAGATCAAGCGGGCCATCGACGATGCCGCCGACGATCTGTCCGCGGTCGGCCATCTTGGCGAGGATGGCGCCGTCCAGCGTGGCGGGCATGTTGGTGCGCACCATTTCGACGGCAGCCAGGATGGCCACCTTGGGCAGCTCAATGCCCAATGCACGCGCAAAGCCGATCGCGTTCTGGCAGATGTCGCGCTTTTGGTCGGTGCTGGGCGCGATGTTGAGCGCGATGTCGCTGATGACGAAGCGGCGCGCATAGGTTGGCACCGACACCATGGCGCAATGGCTGATCAAGCGACCGGTGCGCAAGTTCGCTTCCTTT
Organism: Burkholderiales bacterium; assembly: GCA_038227445.1. Lineage (GTDB taxonomy): Bacteria > Pseudomonadota > Gammaproteobacteria > Burkholderiales > Burkholderiaceae_C > LMDS01. The sequence goes on from JBBRPV010000014.1 coordinate 56,547, forward strand.
TGCACGATCGCGTGCAAGAGAACATCGGAGTGCAGGCTGCCCTTCATCAATGCGGCAACTTCGCCCGCGCCGGCGGCCATTGCGGCCTTCTGAGCTGAGTCTTTGGCGTCGCTCGTGTTCACCACCCGGAACTTGCTGATATCGAGTTGAGCGAGGTCTGCCGTCTGTTGCATCTCGATCCGGGGCCCGAACAGGACCGGCAGGATCAGCCCAGCCTCTGCCCCCTGAACTGCGCCGATCAAGGCATCGGCATTGCACGGGTGCACCACGCCGGTCAGCAAGGGTTTGAGGTCTCGACACTGGTCGAGCAAGGCATCCAGTCGATGTTCCGCTACCTCACGTTGCTGCCGCGTGGTGGGTGCCTGTACTTCCAGTGTGGCCGTGGCAATGACCTGCCCGCCGGGGCCCATGCACAAGCCATCCAGCACCACCGTGCCTTGATCAGCGCGCTTCTCGCGCACGACCAGCCGGCTGCTCATCACGGCCCCAAGCGGCAGCCCCACTTTGACCTGGACCGAGGTCGAACGGATAGAAGTGCCCGGCCCCGGCAGCGCGGACCCCGCCAAGGCCGTCAACATGGCTGTGACGATGTGAGCACGAGCACGAATACCGATGTCCCTGGCCCGCGATTTGATCAAGCTGAGCGAGGGACGATATAAGGTCTCCCTCAGCGATCTTGAACAAACGAGCGCTGTGGGAGAGTCTCTTTTCGACCAAGATCAGAGACCAT
>JBBRPV010000015.1:0-53824 GCA_038227445.1 Burkholderiales bacterium
ACCGCCGCTAGAGGTTGGGCTGCCAGACCCTGGTCCATCGTCAGCCCCTGCGGCTTGACTCGGGTCAGAGGCTCCGGATGGACCGCCGCTAGAGGTTGGGCTGCCAGACCCTTTGCTGCCAGAGCCTTTGCCGCCGCCAGAGCCTTTGCCGCCAGAGGATTTGCTTTTGCCAGAGGCTTTGCCGCCAGAGGCTTTGGCTTCGCCGCCGCCGGCTTTGCTACCCTTACCAGTTGCGCCTGAATCCGCCGTGCCGGCTGTACCGGAGCTAGTCATCATGGCATCGTACGGTTGGGTTGACATACTTGGGCTCGATCCAGGTCTCATGTCGGTCATCCCAGCTGAGAATTGACTCTGCGAGCTTGAAACCGGGTCACTGACCTGAAGGCCGACGGGGCCGGGGTCGGGCGGAACGTCAGTACTTACACTTTGTTGCGAAATTCTGGAATTATCAACGTTCATGTCCATGACTCCTTGTGTTTGCTTGCCCAAAATTAAGCAGCGACTCACTATAGCCGTGTTGCCTGGGTAATTTACACTAGGGAATACGCTTAGCTGCCATTAAGCTGGTGAGCACTAACTAGATTTCTTTACTGCGCGCGGCTAATTTATTGATTTATTTCGTGAAAACCGCACGACAAAACTATTATCGAGAAATATTTTCGCCGACTTAAGGTGATTTTTTACAGATTTATGGTAGCGTTGGTTCTAAAGTTCGAGCATCCTTCACCTACCGGTGCTTTTTCGGTTTTTACAAGCGAACTTCTAATTTTCAAAAATATGAAGCATTCGATAAAATCTCCTGATTTGTACATTAATGAAACAGGTACCGCAAGGGGTAAGGGAGTGTTTGCTAAACGCCCCTTCTCAGAAGGCGAGATTGTAGAAATATCTCCAGCACTCGTGCTCAAGACAGAATTTGATGCGTTGCCAGAATTACTAAAGTCTTATGCCTTCAACTGGACCGCCCTGACAGGAGCACCGGGTCGGCAGGCGTTGATACTTGGGTATGGCAGTATGTATAATCATGACAATCCAGCCAATCTTCGGTATACGGCAGATGCCCGCGAAGGGGTAATGTTATATATTGCAGATCGCCCTATTAAAGCCGACGAAGAACTAACCATAAATTACTGCTCTAGCGGAGGGCTGCCTGTTTCTGAGGACGACGCCTGGTTTGAGCAGCTGGGCATCGACCTGATCAAAAAACGCGAGTGACAAAGCGATGGCGCTCAACTTCGACCCGGCGCATCGGGCTGCGATCAAATGGGCCTCGGCGCAAGTCGATGTGCAGGGCGTTGAGCTGCTGAGCGACAACGCTTGGGCCTGCACCTACTGTTTGTCAGGGCCAGCAGGCGCCTCTTATTTGAAAATCCTGCCACCGTGTTCCCGAGGGGCGGTTCTATGGACAGTGCAGATTGCCAGGCAGCTGGCGGGAAAGGTCCCCCAGGTTGTGGCCGCGGCAGCCGACCACGGTTGGATTTTATTTACCGCTCATGGTGGTCGTGACTGGTCTGAAAACGATGACTTAACTGAGGTAGCACGATGCTTCGCTGCGATTCAGGCCGAGGCAGCTCAATCAGGGGCCCTGAGCGGGGCGCTGAACGTCATCGACATCACCTCCATGCCGCAATCCTTGATGGCATTTTTAACGGCCCCATCACGCCCTGTGGAGGCAAATGCCAGTGTGGGGGCGTCTTACTTTATTGGCGATGACGAGGCACGCCGTTATGCGCGCTTGTTGCGCCCCCGGCTGGCTTTGCTCACGCCTTGTATTGCCGCTGCGGCCAGCTTGCCGCTCACCCTCTGTCATGGTGACCTTCAGGCGCGCAATGTGGGTGTGAAGCCAGATGGACAAGTCGTATTGTTTGATTGGGACGACGCGGCTTGGGGCCCAGCCGGCCTGTGCCTACCGGGTTTGTTTCCTGGCTGCACTCTCGCGGCCGTGCTGGTCGGCCGCAAGATGGCGTCTGGGACGGCGGGGAATTCACAGCCAGCTCGGTGCCTGGAGGCCTATGTCCAAGCGCTTGTTGAAGGCGGCTATTCGAGTGAAGGTGACTTGCTTGCTGGCCTTGTCGGCAGCATGGGCGCCGGCCGCATGCGCTTCGTCATCAGCTTCGGTCGATACCCTGGAGACCAACACCACGAGGCTTGTGCCGAGACCGTTCGTGGCTGTCTCAGTGACCTGCTCGACCTGTGCGATTGGCTGGCCACCCGCGAGCCTGGAAAGGCCATGGTCTGGGCCCAAAACTACGAGCAACAGGGCGAGTGGCGCAGAGCGCGGCAGTTGGTTGAAGACCAACTTGCACGCGAACCAAAACAGCTCGATGCACTGACTCTCTATGCCCACTTGGCCTATGAGCAGGGAGATCTGGCCTTGTCGTACAAGGCAGCGCAACTCGCGCTTTCGGTCGCTCCCACTGAAACGGCGGCTCGGATGGCTATGGCTCGCTGCTGCTTGCGGCGTTTAGATTTGTCAGCCAGTGCGGCCTTGTTGTCTGAGGTTATTCAGGCCGAGCCCGACAACGTGCAGGCAAAAGAATGGATGTCGAGGGTGCAGACGCTCACCACGGCCCAAGAGATGGCGACCGAGCCTCAGGCCGTACCCTGCATAGCGCTCTCGGCACGCGAGCACGATACCCGTCAGCTTGCCCCTGAAACTTTGGCGCTGATGGTTCAGTTGTTCAAAACCTATGGTGTCGTGCAAGTCAACAATCTTTTTTCAGCCGACAAGTTGGCAAACCTTCAGAAGGCGTTTTCCACCAAATATAGACATAAGTTCCATGATGGCGAGCATCCTGACGACTTGGATTTGGGCGGAAAGCGCTTTATGTTGACTATGGAACTGGACGACACTTTTGGCGATGAAGAAATTGTCGCTTCAAGCCTGATGCTCCCATTTCTGGAAAAAATGCTTGGTGACGAATGCCTTTTGAACGCCTATACCAGCGTTATTTCATTGCCTGGCAGTGCGCCGCAGGCGGTTCACAAAGATCATGCGGCACTCTTTTATGAGCACGGCTGGAACTTTTCGCACCCTTCGTTTGCCGTGCAACTCGTCATTCCGTTGCTCGAACTGAACCAAGTGACTGGTGCCACTCGTGTCTACAAGCGCAGTCAACGATTGGAAGACGACACCGCTACAGAGCTCCCTTATCAAGACCCCGTGGTTCCGCTGGGCTCATGTCTTTTGATTGACTATTCAGTGGCTCACTGCGGAATGGCCAACCACTCTGACAAGGTACGGCCCATTCTCAATTTGGTTTATGCCCGGCCCTGGTTCCGTGACGACCGTAACTATCACCTCCAACCCCCGCTAAAGTTCTCGACGCGTTACTTTAACGGGGCGCCTGAATCGGTTCGAAAACTGGTGAACTGGTGGGCTATACAGCGCAGATTGGCGGGCCAAAGCGATGCCGCCTGAGGCTTGGTCGGTGACATTTTTCTCCGCGGCGCTCAAATTGGTGCGGCACTGGCTTGTTGCTCCGCGCGATGTGCCCCCGGAATAAGGGGGGGCAATTGGCGAGAGAGAATCTGTTCGACGGCTGCGAGCAGCACGGGCAGGAGACGGCGGCGGGCAAGCGGGGGACATCAGCCTGGAGCGGGCGGCTCAAGACGGGATGCGCGCTGAGTCAGGTGCAGGCGCACCGCCGTGGTGCTCGCAAGCCAGCCTGCAGGCGTGCTTGAACGAAGCGGGTGAGTTGATGCCAATACTTTGCAAGCCGGCTCAGGCAGTTCTGGGGCGCGTCATGACAATGGGCGACGCGGGTGCAGACGCGGCCGCGTTATGTGGGAAAGTCGTCGAGCCCCGGCCCACGAGTTCTAAAAGCAGATCGCGTCAACGACGGAATGCCTGACCGCACAAGAGCGCACCCGAGGCTTGTTGGGAACGGCGGGATCCGGCTTGGCAAAGGTCAAGGTCAAGGTCCGGAAAAACAATCATCAACCGAGGGAACCATTGCCATGGCGATTGAACACTTTTTACTCACCAATGCCACCGTTGAGGAGTTTTTGGCGCACATGAACGATGTGTCTCAAGCGTTTGACCGCAAGGCCTTGATTGACATTTGGCGCGCCGCTCGCAAGGCCATGGGGCGCCTTCATGAACGGGAGGCCGGCTGCGCTGACCAGGCGGCTGTTCTGCCGCTGCCACCCGCCATGCAGGCGCAGTCCGATGCCGTGACCAAATCGCCTTTGGCCATCCGGGCACACAACTTGGTTCCGGTGAGTTTCGCATTGGTGGAGGTCGATGCCCTGATGACGACGCGGCACACGCTCAATGAGGCCAAGCTCGCAGCCGTCCGGTCCACTGTGACTGCCTACCCAGACGATCCCGAACTGGCACGTGTATGCCTTTCAGCGTCTGCGCCCGCAGAGGCTGTGGACATAAAAAATTGGGACGGCCAGAGTCTGAGTGTCGTCACTGAGGCCGAAGACGTCCGCTTACTTCAGTGCGATGTCTTGACGGGAGCAGCGCTGACGGGAACGGTCGCCCCGGGGGTGCCTCACGTGGCCCTGCAGTGGGTGCTGGGAGGCTCACTGCCGCTGATGCACGCTGTTCGATTCAACGGCCGTGTTCTGCTTGTCAAGGGGCATCACCGGGCCCACGTTCTGCGCGCCAAGGGTGTGACCTACGTCCCCTGCCTGATCTCTTCTTGCGAAAGCATGAATGATGTTTTTGATGCGACGCCCATGCTCGACCGCACGGCGGTGGGGCGCTGTTTCTCGCTGCCCAGGCCGACCATGCTTCGCGATTTTGATCGCAGTGCTTTCACACACCGCCATGAAGCGCGAGCGCGCCAGCGTTTACTGCAAGTGCGCGTCGAAATCACCAGCCAATGGCTGCCGGCGAAGCACTAGTGCACTGTTGCACGCTGTGCGGTACTTAAAACCGCGCCTTTGTCCCCGCGGCGTCGGTTTTAAAGGTGCCGTCAAGCACGCAACACTGCACTAGCGCAATCGGGCCATCAACCCTGCGGTCGAGGCATCGAGCCCCGCCCCATCCCCCGTTACCAGCCGCGGCAGCAAGTCGTTGCACAGAGCCTTGCCGAGCTCCACGCCCCACTGGTCGAAACTGTTGATGCCCCAGACCGCGCCGCTCGTGAACACACGGTGTTCGCACAGAGCAATCAGTGCACCCAGCGAGCGTGGGGTGAGCTGGTCAAGCACGAAGGTGGTGCTGGGACGATTGCCAGGGAAGGTTCGGTGGCGTGCGAGCGTCAACGCATCGAGTTCCTTCGACGCGGCGGGCACTTTTTCGTCTAGTGCCTGTTCCGTGCGCTTGCCCTGCATCAGCGCCTGCGACTGTGCCAGGCCGTTGGCGAGCAACATGATGTGCTGGCGTTCGAGCTGCTCAAGCAATGGCCCATGCAGATCGGAAAGACCGTGGGTGGGGTGCTTGACGAGAATGAACTCGACCGGGATCACGTCGGTGCCCTGATGCAGCATTTGGAAGTAAGCGTGCTGGCCGTTGGTGCCGGGCTCGCCCCACACGACCGGGCTGGTGGCGTAGGGCAACGGCTCGCCAGCCAGGTCGACGCGTTTGCCGTTGCTTTCCATCTCAAGCTGCTGCAAGTAGGCCGGCAGGCGCTTCAAGCCCTGGTGGTAGGGCGCCACACTGCGGCTCGTAAAGCCGTGGAAGTTTCGGTACCAGACGTCGAGCAGGCCCAGCAGCAGCGGCAGGTTGTTCTCGGCTGGTGCGAGCGCGAAGTGCTCGTCCATCGCGTGCGCACCCGCCAGCAGCGAACGGAAGTTGTCGGCGCCGATGGCCAGCGCGATCGGCAGCCCGATCGCCGACCACAGCGAATAGCGCCCGCCGACCCAGTCCCAGAACCCGAAGGTCGTGGTCACTCCAAAGTCGGCCGCAGCGCTCGCGTTGGCGGTGGTGGCGACAAAGTGCTTCGCAATGTCGGTGCCGCCATTGGCCACGAACCAGGCCTTCGCGGCCATCGCGTTGGCCAAGGTCTCCTGCGTGGTGAAGGTCTTGCTGGCGATGATGAACAGCGTTTCACTGGGTTGGACCTTGCGCAGCACCGGCGTGATGTCGTGGCCGTCGACGCTGGAGACGAAGTGCAAGGTGAGGCCCGGGTGCGCAAAAGCGTCGAGCGCCTGCACCACCATCTGCGGCCCGAGGTCGCTGCCGCCGATGCCAATGTTGACCACGTGGCGAATGCCGCTGGCCGGCGTGTCGCGTACCGTTTCCACATACGCAAGCGTCGCGTTCAGCACCTGCTCCACCTCGGGATACGAGCGCCCGAGCGCCGAAGTGTGTGGCGCACGCAAGGCCGTGTGCAACACCGCCCGACCTTCGGTGGTGTTGATGGCGGCGCCGGCGAACATCGCATCGCGGCGGGCTTGCACACCGCATTCGCGCGCCAGGTCGAGCAGGAAGCGCCGGGTTGCGGTGTCGATCAAATTTTTCGACAGGTCGGCGAACAGTTCGGGCGCTTCGACGCCAAAGGTTTCAAAGCGAGCTGGGTCGCGAGCGAACGCTTCGCGAAGGTCAAAGTCGCGGCCGTGGGCTTCGAAGTGGCCCTTCAACGCGGCCCAGGCCGGCGTGAGGTCACAGCGTGTGAAGCTGGCGTTGTTGCTCATTTCATGCCCTCGATCATTGCGTCGAGCCGGCCCGCGTCTGCGGCGAAACCGCGAATGCCTTCGGCCAGTTTTTCGGTCGCCATCGCGTCGTCGTTGAGTGCGTAGCGCAAGCTCGCTTCATTGAACGACACGGCGTGAATCTTCGCGGCGCGCGCCACATCTGGGTCGAGTGCCCGGGGCAACACGGCCTCACTCTTCTGCAGCGCCGCGAGCAGGTCGGGGCTGATCGTCAACAGATCGCACCCGGCCAGCGCGGCGATCTGGCCCAGGTTGCGAAAGCTTGCGCCCATCACTTCGGTGGTCACGCCGAACTTCTTGTAATAGGTATAAATCTGCACGACCGCCTTGACGCCGGGGTCGTTAGTGCCTGCGTTCGCCAGGTCGTCCCACGCGCTACCAGCATTCTTCCTGTGCCAGTCGTAGATGCGGCCGACGAAGGGCGAGATCAGCGTCACCCCGGCGTCGCCGCACGCCACCGCCTGACCGAGGGAAAACAGCAGCGTCAGGTTGCAGTGCACGCCTTCGTGTTCGAGGATGCGCGCCGCCTGAATGCCCTCCCAGGTTGCCGCGATTTTGATCAACACGCGCTCGCGGCTCACGTCCGCCCGTTCGTACAGCGCCATGATGTGGTGCGCGCGCGCCACCGTGGCCGCGGTGTCGAAACTCAGGCGCGCATCGACTTCGGTCGAGACCCTGCCCGGTACGATCTTCAGTATTTCGAGCCCAAAACGCACCAGCACCTTGTCGACGATCATGTCGACACGCTCGCGCTTGTATTGCGCCACGGCCGCGGCCAGCAGCGGTGCGTAGTCGGGCTGTTGCACAGCCCTGAGGATCAACGACGGGTTGGTGGTGGCGTCGCGCGGCGCGAACTGCGCGAGCTCCCTGAAGTTGCCGGTATCGGCAACCACCGTCGTGCATTGCTTGAGCTGTTCGAGCTGGTTCATGGCCGCACATTCAACGCTTCGAGGCGTGCATTAGAACTCCAGCTGGAGAAGATTGGCGAGCCTCGGTGTGAAGTCGCTGGCCGAAAGCGACCGGCCCCAACCACAGCCGGACAACATCGCCGGTGTTCCAGGCCCGCGCCATGGCGGGCAGGCGACGAAGCGCGCTCCAAGCTCGGCGCCACACCTGCCAGTCGCCATAGGCGGAGCTTCCACCGACCGTCACACACCGCGCCACCGCGACGAACCACTCGCCGGGCCAGGGCCGTTGACGCCCCAAAGAAACTTCGGCATTATCGAATGTGAAACAAAGTTACATGGCCGCTGCGAACGCGGTCCACTGCCATGTCATTTGATCTCGTTGTTTTTGGCGGCACCGGCGACCTGGCCTGGCGCAAACTCATTCCGGCCCTGTTCCAGGCGTTTCGCCACGGCAAGCTGCCACCAGGCGGGCGCATCCTCGCGGTCGCGCGCGACGAGCAAAGCGACGAGCAGTACCGCCATTGGGTGAAGGACCGATTCCAAAACGTCGAGGGGCCGAAGCGCCCGAGCGATGAAGAGTTCGCCCGTTTTGCCGAAGCACTGCATTACCGGCGCATGGACCTGTCCAAGCCCGACGACTACGCCGCGCTTAAGCGCTGGCTTGACGAACCGCGCGCCGAAGAAGGCCGCGGCGACGGCCCGGCCGACACCGTGGTGCTGTACCTAGCAACCAGCCCGCACCTGTTTCCGCAAATTTGCGAGCAGCTCGGCGCGGTTGGCCTGAACCAGCAGCGCATTCGCGTTGTGCTCGAAAAGCCGCTCGGCCACGACCTGGCGAGCGCCCAGGAAATCAACCGCGTGGTGCGTTCGGTGTTCAAAGAAGAGCAGGCCTTCCGCATTGACCACTATCTGGGCAAGCCTGCAGTGCAGAACCTGATGGCGCTGCGTTTCGGCAATGCACTGTTCGAGCCGTTGTGGCGGCGCGAAAGCATCGCCAACGTGCAAATTACGATCGCTGAAGATTTCGGCGTGGGCACGCGCGGCGACTTCTACGACCGCACCGGCGCGCTGCGCGACATGATCCAGAACCATGCGTTGCAGTTGCTGACGATGGTGGCCATGGAGCCGCCCTCGCGCAACGACGCCGACGCGATCCGCGACGAAAAGCTCAAGGTGCTGCGCTCGCTCAAACCCTTCACCGACGAAAGCGTGGCACGCGACGTGGTGCGCGGCCAATACCGCGCCGGCACCGTCGAAGGCAAGCCCGCGGTGGCCTACGTTGAAGAAGCCAAGGTGCCAAGCGCCAGCACCACCGAAACCTTCGTCGCGCTCCGTACCGAGGTACAGAACTGGCGCTGGGCCGGAGTGCCGTTCTACCTGCGTACTGGCAAGCGGTTGGCCTCGCGCGAGGCAAAGATCGTCATCAATTTCCGGCCGACACCGCACAACATCTTCCCCGGGGTGAACCACCCGAACAAGCTGGTGATCAACCTGCAGCCTGAAGACGGCCTCAAGCTGCATTTGCTCGCCGCCAAGGGCGCGGGCCAGCACGAGCACTTGTCCCCAGTGTCGCTCGACCTCGACTTCGACAAGGCCTTCGCTGAAAACCGCGTGGGCGCCTACGAACGGCTGCTGCTCGAAGTGATCGCGGGGCGATTGAACCTGTTCGTGCGCAGCGACGAACAGGAACAGGCCTGGCGCTGGGTCGAACCGGTACTCAACGCGTGGCGGCACGACAACTCGGGGCCGCGGCCGTACTCAGCCGGCACCTGGGGTCCGGCTGCCGCCAGCGCACTGGTGGCGCGTGACGGCTTCACCTGGTCCGAAGAACAGTGATGTCGACGCACCGCCTCATGGGCGCATGGATCAACGCTCTGTGGCGATCGGGCCATGCTCGCGCCGCCCCGGCGCTGCAGCCCGGGAGTATTCGGCATGCTTGATCGCATTCGCGCTTCGATTCCCGCGTTGCCACCCGCCGAGCAACGCGTGGCCAAGCTGGTGCTGCTGGACCCGCGCAGCTTCGCCACCCTGCCCGTCACCGAACTGGCCGAACGCTCGCAGGTGAGCAAACCCACCGTTGTGCGCTTTTGCCGCAGCGTGGGTTACGACGGCCTCACCGACTTCAAACGCAAGCTGGCGGGAAGCGTTAATGAAGGTGTGCCCTTCGTGCACCGCTCGGTCGATGAAGACGACAAGAGCAGCGACATCATCGTGAAGGTGATCGACAACGCCGTAAGCGCTCTGCTGAAGTTCCGCAACGACGCGACCGGGCACGCCTTCGAGCGCGCCATCACCGCGCTGGCCGCGGCGGGGGCCTCTGGCCGGCGCATCGAGTTCTATGGCGTTGGCAATTCCGGCATCGTGGCGCAAGACGCGCAGCACAAATTCTTCCGTCTCGGCGTGAACAGCGCTGCGGTGAGCGACGGTCACGTGCAGGTGATGAGCGCCAGCATGCTCAAGCCAGGCGACTGTGCCGTGATCATCAGCAATTCAGGCCACACGCGAGACCTGCTCGATGTGGCCGAGATCGCGCGCAAACGCGGCGCTACGCTGATCATCGTGACCGCCAGCGGCTCGCCGCTGGCGCTGTTGGGCCACAGCGCGAACCAGGTGCTGCTCGCGGTGGACCACCCGGAAGACTACGACCGCTACAGCCCCATGGTCTCGCGCCTGCTGCACCTGACGGTGATGGACATTCTTTCCACCGCCGTCGCCCTGCGGCTTCCGAGAGAGCTGCGGCCGATGCTGCAGGAGATCAAGAGAAACCTGCGCGCCAAGCGCTACGCCCGCGCCGACTGAAACCTAACGTTTTTCCGGTGCGGCATCGTGGACAACGATCTCCACGCCCACGCCCGCGCCCGCCGCGCCACTCGCGAGCACCACGCGGGCGGCTGCCACCCCGCGCGCGCCAAGGTAGTCACGCGTGCTGGCGGCCCGGTCGCGGGCCAGGTTCGAGCCGCTGCCGGCCGTATCACCGGCCGCCGACACGCGCAGCTTCGTCGTGTTTCCACGCTGGCTGAGCGCCAGCCGGTCCAGCACCGCGGCCAGCGGCGGCTTGACCACAAATGCGCCACGGTCGAAGCAAAATATCAGCGGCACTTCGACCTTCAAGCTGCCGTCGTCCTGCATCGAGAACACCACGGGCGTGCCCTTGAACACCTCACCCAATCGCTTCTGTTCGGCCGCCAACGACGGGCGCGGCGGGGCGGCTATCAAGGCGCCCGAGTCAGATGCAGAGGGTGCGCCCGGCGCAGCCGATCCGGGTGCAGACTTGCTGGCGCAACCGGCCAGACCGGCCAGACCGGCCAGCGACAACGCGGCAATTATCAAAAGAAGTCTCATGGCCGAAGGTTACAACGCAAATTGCGCCTGATGGCTGCGGGATCGGGAGCAGTTTGCCGGAATGGGCAGCCCGAGCACTCGCTGGCGCGCACACAAGCGGGCGAAACAACTTGGCGGTCGTGTCGCGGCGCAGCTCAGAGTCTGTGCCGGCGCGCGCGACGCATGCCGTAACACCAACAACGATCAACCGGGGCTCCAGTCGCCTGGGTGCGACTGGCCGCGACGCTTGCGTTCGCTGCCAGACTGGCAGGGCAGACTATTCCGTCCACATCCCTTGGGTTAGGACAACGGCTCGGTTTCCTGCAGCCCAGCGTAGAGCTTGGCAAACGCCGCATCGGGTTCGCCGTTTGCGGCAGTGCATCGCACACGCACATCCGGCGGCAGCGCGGCGAGGGCCTCTTCGGTCGCATCGTTCTGCGCAACCGAGGCCACCAGTGAGCAGGCGCTGCGCAAGACCAGGTCGAGCGGCGCGTGGACGTCGGCCAGTGGCCGCAACGCGGCGCCAATGGCATTCGAGATGGCCTGCGGAAAACCGAGCGATTCGACCCAAAGGGCGCCGACCGTCGCGTGGTCGATGCCGAAGGCTTCTGTCTCGGTGACGGCGAGCTCCGAGCCGCGAATCACCGCAAATCCGGCGAACATGGCGTTCGCAATATCGGGGTAGCTGCGGCAAAGGATCAAGTGGCCGGTGGCATGCATCAGCCCGCACAGGTAGGCATCGTCCGGGTCAACCGAGAGGCTGGGCGCCAGCTTGCTGGCGGCAACAGCAGCCACCAGCGCGTCACGCCAGAAGGTGGGCAGCTCGATGCACGGAATGGATTCAAAAGTCGCCGCTACTCCGCAGGCCACAACGAGCTTGTTCAGCGCCTGGGTGCCGATCATCGCGACGGCGGAATCGATTGACGCCATCGAACGCTGTCCGCCGAAATACGACGAGTTCGCCACACGCAGTACTTTTGCACTGAGCACCGGATCTCGCGACAAGGCTTCGCTGATTTTGCGGGTATCGACGGCCGGATCTCGCAGCGCGGCAATGATGCGCTGAACCAAGCCCGGAATCGTCGGCAGCTCGACCCGCCCGGCGGCCACGTCGTCGATAAACCGTGGCGTCGGGTTCGCAACCGCCTGATTCACTCGGGCAACCGGTGGCGGCGGAACGAGGGTGACGGCGGGGATGTGGTCTTTGTTCATCATGATGGCAGCCTTCAGCAGGCCAAGCGTTGCGGCCACAGTGTTGACGAAGTCCCGGCCGTCCAGCCGCTTCATCAGCACCTGAAAACGAGCCCTTCTTTGCGCAATGGGCCAACTGACGCGGATGACCAGCGGCTCGCGCAGGCCAGCGCAGGCCTGGAGTCCTGCAGGCGGCGCAGCCTGAGGTGCCAGCCCGAGGCCGCCGGCCGACTCGCGTCACGCGTGAGAACCGCACCAGAAGGCAAGCCCGATCCAACCCCTTCACCAGGCATTGTTGTTGCGGCGCCTGACTGCATCCGAAACCACCATCGCTTCGTAATAAGACTTCGCTACATTTCACACCAACAAAAATCAACTCACTGCGAGCATGCTGAGTCAGACACGTCCCCGGATTGATCGCTGTTGCCAGCGATGGGTACTGTGGTGTCTGCTCCTTGCCCTGCCGTTTGGGGGTCTTTCGGCGGCTACGGCACAAATGCTGGGTGCCAAACACTTCCACCGTGACACGGCGGCACTGGCCTCTTCCATGGGCGGCTGGCAGGATTTTCGGCGTGTACCTCATTCAAGTGACGCCATGCGCCCTGCTCACGCCCATGTTTGGTTTGAGCGCCATCACCATGACATTGGCGACACGTCGGTCGCAGCGCTCGACGCGCAAGCCGGGGAGCTGCCCGCCGACGTGGGTTCTGGCGCAACTGCATCCGTCTGGCTGGTGTTTTCCCCCTCGACTGGACTGCTTGTGCCGCCAGCCGATGTCACACGGTCGAGCTGGCCACGTCCCGCTGCCTTGGTGATTCGAAGTTGCAACGCCAAGCGCCTGGAGCGCCCGCCCCAAGCCTAGTTCCAAGTGTGGAGACGCCACAGGTTCCCGTCACGCAACACAGCGGGCACGGTGAACCTGTGGAACAAGCTGCCCGCCTAGCCGGCAGTCATTGCCTGCTCATGTTTGACGCAACGCCGTGCGCCCAGCCGCAGCCGTGCGCCCATCGAGCATTTAACCAAGCTGCGCAGCCAGATCGCCGTGCCGCGCGAGCCCTTTGGAAAGATCATGATTCACACTGAAATTTCACCCCCAGTTCGTTCTCGCGCCGCCCGCACCGCTCGCCATGCCCAAGTCGCAATCATTGGCGCGGCCGCGCTCAGCGGCGTGGCCGCGTGGGCCGGTGGGGAGCAGGTTCTTGAGAAGGTGGTCGTCACGGGCCAGGCCAGCGCCAATTTGGTGGGTATCGCCGATTCCGCCAACGTGGGCACCGTCAGCAAGGCGCAGCTGGAAGCGCGCACCGTCTACCGGCCCGGTGAACTGCTTGAAGCCACGCCGGGGCTGGTCGTCAGCCAGCACAGTGGCGAGGGCAAAGCGAACCAGTTCTACCTTCGCGGTTTCAACCTCGACCACGGCACCGACCTGCGCACAACCGTGGACGGCATGCTCGTGAACCAGCGGTCTCACTCGCACGGCCAGGGCTGGACCGACCTCAATTTCGTCATCCCCGAACTGGCGACGGGCCTCGAATACAAAAAGGGGCCGTACTACGCCAGCGAGGGCGACTTCTCTTCCGCCGGCGCGGTCAACCTCAAGTACGCGAACACGCTCTCCAAGGGCATCGCCAATGTGAGCTTCGGCCAGCAGGGCTATCGGCGGGCCGCGGTTGCCAACGCCAGCGAGGTGGGCAGCGGCAACCTGCTCTACGCCATTGAAGCGCTGCACAACGATGGCCCGTTCGTGCATCCCGATGGCTACGAAAAAGTCAACGCTGTCCTGCGCTACAGCAAGGGCGAGGTGGGTGACGGCTTGTCGGTCACGGCCATGGCCTACCAAGCGAAGTGGAACGCCACCGACCAGATCACGCAGCGCGCGATCGACAGTGGCCTGATCTCAAGCCGGTTTGATGCGATCGACCCCACAGACGGCGGTGACTCGCACCGCTACAGCCTCTCCGGCGAGTGGCATCACGACACCGACACCACGTCAACAAAGGTCAACGCCTACGTGATCGGCTGGCAACTGAACCTGTTCTCCAACTTCACCTACTACCTGGATGACCCAGTCAACGGCGACCAATTTCAGCAGCCCGATAAGCGGACCACCTCGGCACTCAATGCCAGCCACACCTGGCAGATGCCGTGGGGCGGCCACGATTCCGAAAACACGGTGGGCATCCAGCTCCAGAACGACAACATCTTTAACGGCCTGAACAACACGAAGGCGCGACAGATTCTCTCGACCACCCGGTCTGACCACATCGTCGAAAGCAGCGTGGGCATCTATGCCGAAAACGCGACGCGCTGGACCGACTGGTTTCGCACCGTGGCCGGGGTTCGTGCCGACACCTACCGCTTCAGTGTTCGCAGCGACAACGAACTCAATTCTGGCAAGGTCACTGCGAGCATCGCCAACCCCAAGCTCAGCCTGATCTTCGGCCCGTGGGCAAACACCGAGTACTACGTGAACCTGGGTGGCGGGTTCCACAGCAACGACGCACGCGGCGCGACGATCACCGCAGACCCGAAGACGGGCAACCCGGCAGAATGCGAACCAGGCCTGGTGCGTGCAAAAGGCTACGAGCTGGGGTTGCGCACGACGATCATCCCTGGCCTCCAAACGTCGTTGTCGGTATACCAACTTGACTTCGCTTCTGAGCTGATCTTCGCGGGCGATGCTGGTACCACCGAGGCAGGCCGCCCGAGCCGCCGCACGGGGTTCGAGTTTGCGAACTTCTACAAGCTCGGCGACTGGCTGACGATCGATGCAGACGTGGCCTTCGCTCGAGCTCGGTTCATGGACGCCGACCCAGTGGGCAATCGAATCCCGGGCTCGGTCGAAGGGGTGGCGTCGGTGGCCCTGGCTGTGGACAATTTGGGGCCGTACTTCGGCGCGTTGCAATGGCGATATTTCGGACCACGCCCGCTGATCGAGGACAACAGCGTGCGCTCCAACAGCACGGCAACGTTCAACGGGCGCATCGGCTACAAAATCAGCAAAGACCTGCGCGTCGAGTTGGAGGGCTACAACCTGATGAACCGCAAGGCATCGGCGATCGACTACTACTACACCTCGCGGTTGCCAGGCGAGCCCGCCGTTGGCGTGAGCGGGGTGCACTTTCATCCTCTGGAGTCGCGGTCCTTCCGGGTGTCTCTCAACGCCAATTTCTAACGCGGTGTTTCGTGCTTGACGTCGCCCACACGAACACGGCGGCAGGCACTGATCACTGCAAGCGAACGGCAGAGTCGAAAGACCAGGTTCGGCGAATTTCAATCACGTCGTATTGGCGGGCGAGTGCAGGCTGAAACACGGGGTAGGGAACGTGACTCTCCACGATGCGCCTGATCGCTTCATCGACCTCCGACACGCCGCTGGTCACAACGAAAGTCACCGACTCCACGGAGCCGTCACTTCGCACGGCCACCGACACCACGGGCGGCACGTGATGACGATTCGCCAGTTCGCGGACCTTGTCGACGGGGGTGTTGAACTGGATCTTCTGGGCCCACGCTTGCGCGTATTGGACCAGTTCCACGTTCGGGTCGCTGCGGCCCCACAGTCTGCCGCGACGTGCGGTACTGAAGGAATAGGGCAATGGGTTGAGCGGGCGAGCTACAGCCTTGGCCGCGTCACGCTGGGCGACTTCCTCATCGAGCTGACGCCCGATGGCCCGAAGTACCGCCTCGCGTCTCGCGATCTCGTCTTTTTCGGTCTGGACACGAGCCGCCTCCTTTTGCGCGATCTCGCGCCGCTGGTCGTCCAGCCGGGCCGCCGCTTGGCGCGCTGCGTCCTGGCGCGCGGTCTCCTGCCGCTGCGCCTGCAACTGGGTCGCAGCTTCTCTGGCGGCGTTCTCGCGCAGAGCCTCCTGACGCGTCGCCTCGGCACGTGCAGCCTCTTGGCGCGCAGCGTCTTCCCGCTGAGTCTCCAGGCGGGCCGCCGCCTCTTGTCGAGCGGCATTCTGGCGTTCAAGCTCCAGCCGCGCAGCGTCGAGCTGCGAGGCTTGCTGACGCAGGGCTTCTTCCCGCTGGGCTGCCAACTGTCGCGCTACCTCTGCTCTTGCTGCCTCTTGTCGTGCTGCCTCTTGTCGTGCTGCCTCTCGTCGTGTTGCCTCTTCGCGTGCCGCATCTTGTCGTGCGAGCTCTTGTCGTGCCGCCTCCTGGCGTTTTGCCTCCAGCCGCACTGCTTCGTCGCGAGCGGCTTGCTGCCGCGCTGCCTCTTCCCTCTGCGCCTGCTGCGCTGCATCGCCGGACCCTTCGGGCTCCGAGAGCACAGTCTGCGGGCTCGAAGCGCTTGGCGCCGCCGCGATGACAGACGTTGGCAAGAGCGGGGCGTTCAGCATGACCGACGAAGGCGCATCGGAGGGCCCCGCATCCACCCGCGCCGGCTTCGGGGTCGGCACCAGCGCCGCGAGATCGGGCGCGGTCGAAGGCGCAGGCGCCTCCACTCGGCTCACGTTTGCCACAGCGTCTTGCGGCGCATCAGGCCGCGCCGTGGTCTCGGTTCCGGGCGCCTTTGCCACGCCCGTCGCGCCCGCATCGCTGGGCACGCTGGGCACGCTGGGCACGCTGGGCACGGTGGGCAGTGGCACTGGCACTGGCACTGGCACTGGCCCTGGCACTGGCACCGGCAATGGCGCCCGCGCCAGCGGTTGCGGTTGCGGTTGCGGTTGGGCCAGCGGTTGCGGTTGCAGCGACCCGAGCTGCGCCGGGACCGGCACACCGGCAACAACCGGCGAATTGACCGCTGCCCGCCGCGGCGGCCTCGCGACGGGCTGGAGCGCTGGCTGTGCCGCGCTGACATGCGCCGGGACAAGAACGAAGCGCAGGTCAGACACCTCGACCCGCCGATCTCGCCAGGGGGCGACAAAACCAGGAAGTCCCAGCTTGTCGCCACCGAACATCAGGTTCAAAAGATACAGGTGACTCATCAGCGAGAGCAGCATGGCGAGCACCATGGGGATGCGCTCGCGGTTTGTTCGCCGGGCGCGCCGCTGCCGCCCAGCCGCGGCCTGCGCACGCCGCGGCGGCGCCGGGTCGGGTGAGGATGGCCGCTCGCCGGTGGGCCGATGGCTGCGAGCGCGAGCATTGCCAACGCTGCTCGCGTGCAGACCCTCCAACGGCGCGGGCCTGGGCGCCGCCCGTTCGGCGCCTTGGGTGTTGCTCATGCGGGCCATGGCCGCGATTCTCACGGATCAACGCAAACCGTCGAGGAAGGGAGAGCCCGACTTCGATTGGCGGCGTGATGCTGCTCAGCAATATTTCAGTCTGAAGCCAAGAAGGCGCGCCTGGCCGCCGTCGCCTTGTCCTACAGCCGTTTGAGCCGCGCTCGGACGGCTTACCGCCATGTCGCGCACTAAGGTCAATCTTCTGACGGCGCAAAGCGCACTCGCCTTTCGCCCCCAGGCCTGTTGACAAGGCTTGTCCGCACCGCACGCCTGCGGCACGGCAAATGTCCGGCAAAGGCCATTCACCGAAACCACGAGGCTCCCCATGAACATTCTGATGGTGTTGACATCGCATGACCAGCTCGGCGCTACCGGCAAGAAAACTGGTTTCTGGCTCGAAGAATTTGCGGCGCCCTACTACGTATTCAAAGACGCAGGTGCCAAGGTGACGCTGGTTTCGCCTAAGGGAGGGCAGCCGCCGCTGGACCCCAAGAGCGATGAGCCAGACGCCCAAACCGCCGCCACTCGGCGCTTCAAGGCCGATGCCGATGCGCAGCGCGGGCTGGCCCACACCGGCAAGCTGGCCGATGTGGACGCAGCGGCATACGACGCCGTGTTCTACCCAGGGGGCCATGGGCCGCTGTGGGACTTGGCGCAAGACAAAAACTCGCTGAATTTGATCCAGCAGATGCTCCAGGCCGGCAAGACCGTGGCTGCCGTGTGCCATGCCCCCGGCGTGCTCTGGCGAGCCAAAGGTGCCGATGGCGCCTCGGTGGTCAAGGGCAAACGTGTCACTGGCTTTGCGAATACTGAAGAAGACGCAGCGGGCCTGACCCAGGTGGTGCCGTTTCTGGTGCAAGACCTTCTCATGGAAAACGGCGGCGTGTACAGCAAAGGCGCCGACTGGCAGCCCCACGTGGTGACCGACAGTGCGCTCATCACTGGCCAAAATCCGGCCTCGTCGGAGCCGGTCGCGCGTGCGTTGCTGGCTCGCCATAGCGCCCGCTGAGCCGACTGATTCCAAGGACTCGACCCCACCCAACAAGGAATTCCCCATGGCCTACCGAAGCACCAACCCCTTCACCAACACTGTGGAGAAGTCTTTCGACGAACTGAGCGACCAGCAGCTGCAAGCCAAGTTGCAAGCCGCCCAGGCCTGCTTTGACGACACCTGGCGCGAGCAGAGCTTTGCGCAGCGCAAAGCCGTTCTCAAACGTGCAGCTGCCTTGATGCGCGAACGCCAGCAGGCCCTGGCCGAGCTGGCCACGCTGGAGATGGGCAAGCTCATCAGCCAAAGCTCCGGCGAGGTGGCGCTGAGCGCCGCGATCATCGATTACTACGCCGACCACGCCGAGGCCTTTCTGGCGCCCCAGTTGCTCAAGACCGACAAGGGCGAGGCCGTGGTGGAGAGCAGCCCGATGGGCGTACTGTTTGGTGTAGAGCCATGGAACTATCCGTACTACCAAATCGCTCGTTTCGCCGCGCCCAACCTGATGGCCGGCAACGTGGTGATGGTCAAGCATGCGTCTAACGTGCCGCAGTGCGCGCTGGCCTTCGAGCAGCTGATGCATGACGCTGGCCTTCCTGCCGGCGGCTACACCAATCTATTCGTGTCGAAGGACCAGGTGACTGCGTTGATCGACGACGAGCGTGTGCGCGGCGTGGCCTTGACCGGCAGTGAAGCGGCCGGTGCGGTGGTGGCTGCACGGGCGGGCCAGAACCTGAAGAAGTCGACCATGGAGCTGGGCGGCAGCGACGCCTTCATCGTGCTGGAAGATGCCGACATGGCACGCGCCGTAAAACAGGCGGTCAGCGGCCGCATGGGCAATGCGGGGCAGGCCTGCACCGCGTCCAAACGCTTCATCGTGCTGGACGCCGTGGCCGATGCCTTTCTTGATCAGTTCAAGGCGGCGCTGACTCAGTTCAAGCCGGGTGACCCGATGGACGAGCGCAGCACCTTGGCGCCGCTCAGCTCGGCCGATGCGCTGAACAAGCTTGAGCAACAAGTTCAGACCGCTGTGGAACACGGTGCCAAGCTCCTGCTGGGTGGGCAGCGGGTGGCGGGCACGTCCGGCAACTTCATGCAGCCCACGATCTTGACCGACATCACAGAAGACAACCCAATGTTCAGCGAAGAGTTCTTCGGCCCCGTGGCGATGTTCTTCCGCGTGCCGCACGAAGCCGCTGCCGTGGCGCTGGCCAACAACTCGCCCTTCGGCCTGGGTGGCTCGGTGTTCACCCAAGACGTCGAGCGCGGCCGCCGTGTGGCGCGCCGCATTGACACCGGCATGGTGTTCATCAATTCGGCGGCGGTGTCGCTGCCCGACCTCCCGTTTGGCGGCGTCAAGAACTCTGGTTATGGGCGCGAGCTGTCGGCCGCGGGCATTCAGGAGTTCGTCAACAAGAAGCTGATCCGTGTGGCTTGAAGTCCATGACCTGATTCGCGTCGGCGATCCAGCCGAGATCGGGTTTGATCACGCCGACGCCTTGGCCGGCGGGGTCTAGGCGCACGAGCACGCGGAACACGCGCAACACGTCGGCCGGGGTCGCGCAGTCGATCCAGACGATGTTTTGCTTGTGGATCAAGCGCAAATCGCTATGCTCACGGCAGCCAAGGAGTTGTTCATGAGTCGTGCTGGCGTGTTCATCGGCGTGGATCGCACGGGCCATCTGCAGGAGCTGACCGATGCCTCTGCCGGCGCGCGCCGAATGTTCGATTGGGCGGTGTCGCAAGGCATGGCCGCCAACCAGCAGGCGCGGCTGATTACCGATGAAGGCGGCCAGAAGGTCACGCCTGATCGCATTGCCGACGCCATCGCCGAGTTGCTGAAGCTCGGACTCGATCAGTTGATCGTCTACTTCGCGGGCCACGGCGTGAACATCTCGCGCACCGAACACTGGCTGCTCAGCGATGCGCCGAGCAAGCCGTATGCGGCGGTCAACGTGACCGGCAGCGTCGAACTTGCGCGCTACTGCGGCGCACGGCACGTCGCCATATTTTCCGACGCATGCCGCGTCGCGCCCCAGGGCATCCAGGCGCAGGGCGTGCGCGGCGTCGAAGTCTTCCCGAACGAGCCCACCGGCGAGCGCTCGCGGCCGGTCGATGTGTTCTACGCCTGCCTCCTCGGAAAAACCGCGGCCGAGATTCCCGATGCCGCGCTCGCGGCGGGCCACTACAAAGCTCTTTACACGACGGTGTTGCTCGAAGCGCTGGGCGGGAAGCTGGCGGACGTGCTGGAGCGCGACGCGCAGGCCGAAGACGGAAGCCGCATCGTGCGACCGACGCGGCTTGAAGCCTACCTCGAGGCCGAGCTGCCGCGCCGCATTCGCGATGGCGGCCTGCTCGGCAAGGTCAACCAGAGCCCGGACGCGGTGCTGATTGCCTCCGACCTGACCTGGATCTCGCGCGTGCCGGCGCCAGACGATGCGGCACCACCAGCCACGAGATCGGCCTCGCTGCCGGTGCCCGACCCGTTGCGCGCCGCCACGCGCCGTATTGTTCGCAGCGCCGCGCAGGGCGACACCGTGATGATGCGTGCCGCCATCGACGGTGCGCGCAGCGCAGCCACGCGCAACATCGTTGATGCAGCGGACCAAGTGTTGGCGCCGTTCGGCCCTGACCACATGGAGACAGAGTGCGGCATCAAGGTGCGCGGCGCGAGCGTCGTGGCGGCCGAGTGCGCATTCGCCGACGCGGTGATCCTCGGCCAACGTCCAGGTGATGCTGGCTCCGTTGTGCGTGTGAACATGCACGGCTCAAAAGCAGCGAGTGTGCTGCTGCGCTTCGACTCCGGCTTGTGCACCGTGATCCCCGCGCTGCAAGGTTATCTCGCCGCCCTCACCTTTAACGAAGGCGACCTGGTCGACGTGGCCTACGAGCCCTCCTCGAACAGCCATCGCGTGGCCGAGTATGCGGGGCGCGTCGACGAGATACGCCTGCTGCGCTCGGTGGCGGCCGCGGCGTCGCGCGAGGGCCGCTTCCGTCTCGATGCGGCAGACGCCGACGGCCTCGCGCGGCGAATGCAGCTGCTCAAAGGCGTTGACCCGACGCTGGCCATCTACGCCGCCTACGCGTACCACGACCTGCAGGCCGTCGAGCGCCTGCAACTGATGTACGACTTCATGCGCGATGACCTGCAGGCTGCACTGTTCGATGTCGCACTGCTGGCGCGGCGGCTGCTCGACCAGACCGTTGGCTTGAGCTCTGGCGTGGTGCCGTTCGCACCGCTGCTGTCGCAAGGCTGGTCGCTGCTGCGCGCCAACCGAGTCACCCTGCCGCACGGACTGGACGAACTCCACGCCACGCTGCAGGATTCTTTGTGGTCGCTTTACGATGATCGCGGCGCGGGAATCATCTCTCGAGCGCTGCGCACCCAGGAGCTTGCATGACACGTCGACTCATACTCATTCACGGCCGCGCGCAACAGGGCAAGGACTCCATCGCGCTCAAGGCCGAATGGCTCCAGGCACTGGAGATCGGCATGGCCAATGCCAACCTGAAGATGCCGATCGCCGAGCGCGACGTGCGCTTCCCCTACTACGGCGACACTCTCGCTCAGCTCGACGCCGGTCGCCTGCCCGGTCAGGTCGCCGATGTCGTGATCCGCGGCGAAGGCGTCGACGATGACGAAGTTCGTTTCATGCGCGCGGTGCTCGAAGAGACGCGCTTGCGCGCCGGCATCACGAAGGAGCAGCTCGCGGCCATCACCGGACAGGCCGTGATCGAGCGCGGCCTGGAGAACCAGGCCTGGTTCCAGACCATCCTGCAGGCGCTGGACCGGCACGTGCCGTACGCCAGTGGCGCCAGCATCGCGCTGGCAACGCATGATGTCTACCAATACCTCAAGAACGACGCCGTCCGCCAGGTGATCGACGACGGCGTTGCGGCGGCATTCGAGCCCGGCGTGGAGACGGTCGTCGTCTCGCATTCGCTCGGCACCGTGATCGCCTACAGGCTGCTGCGCCTGCACGGCAAGGCGCGCGGCTGGAAGGTGCCGGTGTTCATCACGCTCGGTTCGCCGCTCGCAGTCGCTGAGATCCAGCGCGGGCTGCGGCGTGAAGCCACGGTGCGCTGCCCGGAGTGCGTAGGCAGCTGGTTCAATGCATTCGACGACGCCGATGTGGTCGCGCTTTACCCGCTTGTGCCCGCAAGGTTCGCGCTTGATCCGAGCCAACCCGAGATCGAGGACAAGTCCGACGTGCACAACCACACCGAGAACCACCATGGCATTGGCGGCTACCTGGACGACACCACGGTTGCCGCCCGCATCCACGCTGCACTTCGCTGAAGCGCCATGGCCGCATCGCCGCTCGCCGATGCGGCGATTCCGATTGAAGCCGTGCTGCTCATGCCGGCGGTGCTCGGCCTCTCAGGTTGGCAAAACATGGCCACCGGGCAGGCATCGAGCGCGGCACTGAGGCCACGCGCCGCGGCCATGATCGACGCGCTCGTGCGGCTGGTCGACGCGCCAATTCCGCCTGACTTCGCCTCTGCGCTCGCAGCCGAAGACCCGCGGGCCTTCTGTGCCGTCACGCAGTTGTTGCATCAACTCAACGCGGCCTGCGATCAGCTGATCGAGCGCGGCCGGCAGCAAAACCAACAGGGCGCGTGGCAGCCCCTGTGGCGGGAGTCGCGTGTCGCGCTGCAGCTCGCGGTGTCCACGGCCAGCCCGCGGCGCCAGGCGCAAGCCGCGCTGCTGGCCTCTGCCGCCGCACGCGGGCTCGGCGACAACGCCTCGGCAATCGGCACGCTCCAGACCGCAATCGCCGCTGCCACCGAAGCCAGCGACCGCAGCATGCTCGCTATCGCAAACGGCAATCTTGCCAACACCTTGCGCGACACCGGGCGCATCGACGACGCACTGCCGCACTACGAGGAGGCGCTCGGATGGGAGGACGACCCGCGCGGTCGGGCCCAGATCCGCAGCAGCCAGGCACAAGCTTTAGCGCTTCTCGGCGAAGGCCGCAAGGCGCTGACCGCGCATCAGCAACGCGCCGCCGAACTCGAATCGACGCAGGCCCCGCCCGCGGAACTCGCGATAGCCCTCGGCAGGGTCGCGAGCGACGAGATCACCCTGGGCGCTCCACGCGAGGCGCTGGCGTTGCTAGACCGCGTGCGCGCGCTGCTGGCCGACGACGACTTGCAAGGTCTGGCCGTCACCGCACTGCAGCGGGCTGCGGCGTGGCGTGAGCTCGACGAAAGGGCCGAAGCCGCAGCGGCATTCGAAGCGGCCTGGGCCCACGCCTGCGCGCGCGCAGCCGCGCAACTCGCGCCGCCGTACGACGCTCACTACGCACAGGGGTTGGCGCAGGCCAGCCTCACGCGGCTGGCCGTCAACCAGGCCATCCCGTTGCTGATCGGCGGCATCATCGCGAAGGGTGGCGACCGATGGGCCCAGGCGCAGCAGCGCCTGGGCGCCGCGCATGCCTGCGCGCACGAGGCCGGCGACCAGGCACTGTGCCTGCGGATTGAGGTGAACGCGGCGGCGGTCGCAGCAGACGCGGGTCAGGTTGAGCAGGCAGTCGCGCTGCTCAGCCGGGTGCGGCGCGAGGCCGGGCAACGCGGGCTCGCGCTGCCCGAGGCCATGGCCACGGGCGCGCTCGGCGCAATCGCGGCCCGCACTGGCCTGTTGCTCGACCCGCTCGGCCCGATGGGCCTGTACGCCCGCGCGCAAGCGCTCACGGCACTTCATGCGGGCGTGCTGGCCAGGAGTTCGCTGTCGCCACAGGAGCGGCAATGGGATCTTGATGCCCTGCGCACCGGCGCGCTTGACAACCAGCTCGCGCTGCTCGCGCAAACCTACCTCGCCGACGCGTTCTCCGCCGCCGCCTTCGAGCGCGCAGCGGCGGTGCTGCATGCGCTGCCACCTTCGTTCGAGCTGGCGAACAGGTTGTCTGGGCTGCTGGACGCGCAGGACAGGCTCGGCCGCGATGCCGAGGCCCGCGACACCGCGGCGCAGCTTGATCGCTTGATCGCGAGCGGCTTGCTGCAAGGGCGCGGTCTCCTGGTTGTTCACCGCGCACTCGGCTGCCACCTCGCCTCGCGCGATGCGCCGGCCGCGACCGATCAGCTGCGCCACGCTTGCGACGCTGCACGCGCGCTGCGTGCCGCAATGCCCGCGGGACCGATGCGCTCCGAGGTCAACCGCGACTTCGCGCACCTGCATCGCACGCTGGCCCACCTTCTGCATCAGCAAGGCCTGGAGCGCGAGGCCTTCAATGCGGTCCAGCACGACAAGTCGCGCCGGCTGCTGGACGCACTGGCCCTGCGCCGAGGACTCGGCGATGCACCGCCCACGCTGGAAGGCGTGCAGGCGCTGCTGCAGCCGGGCGATCTGCTGGTTGACCTTGCGCTTTACGGCGATGGCATCACCGCCTACCTCGTGCGCCAAAACGGCCTGCACTGCTTGCGGGTCGACGGACCCACTCGCGCGCTGTCGCGAGTCGAGCCTGGCGACATCGAAGAACGCGAACACGCCATGCTGGCGCTGTGCGCAACCGACGCTGTGCTGATCGAACTTGTTCGACGCATCGAGGCCGAGGTCGGCGTCGCCGCTGACACGCGGCTCATCCTCGTGCCCGACGACGCCTTGCACAACCTGCCCTTGCACGTCGTGCCGCTGCGCGGCCGCCCATGGTGCGAGACGCGTCCGACGAGCACCTTGCCATGTGCGGGCGTACTCGGGTTGCTCGACGAGCCCAGCAAGTCGGCCCGTTGTCTGGTTGCAGGCGACTCTGCGCTGAACCTGCCCGAAGCAAGTGCCGAGAGCGTTGACGTGGCCGCGCTGCTGTGCACAGCGCCGATGATCGGCACCGACTGCACACGCGCAAGCGTGGAAGCCGCGCTGCGCGACCACGAGCTCGACATCATTCATCTGGCGGTGCACGGGCTCGGCGACCCCAGCAACGGCGGCCGCGCCAGCCTGTTGTTTGGCGACGATGCGGGCGGCGTCGAATGGGTGCCGTTCGAGCGTCTCGCGGCGCAGCGCTGGCGTTGCAACCTCGTCGTGCTGTCGGGCTGCAGCACCGGCGTGGCCGGCCCCCGCGTCGGACACGAGTTGACCAGCGTCGCACGCGCGGCGCTGGAAGCGGGCGCCGCGTCGGTGCTGGCCTGCCTGTGGCCAGTCCAAGATGCGGTGGCGCGCATCTTCATGGGCGCCTTTCACGCGGCACTGGCACGCGAGCGGGCCAAGGGACCAGTGGACCTGCGATTGCTGGTCGCCGAAGCGCAATTGGCCGTCGTCGCGCGGGCCGATGCATCGATGCTTGCACATGGGCGGCGGCGCGACGGCCGCCCGATGCCGGCACCGGCAACGCACACGCCAGCATCCACAAGCGCGCCAAACAGCGTTGGCTTGTGGGCACCGTTCGTGCTGCTCGGGCGCCCCACGCTGCCCGGCTTCGCGCCACCTTGAAGCCCAGACACGATGGTCAGCGATGCCGGCAAACGGCCCGGCTGTTGAACGGCGAGGAGAACTCACCCGGCCATGCGCTTCACTCACTCTCGCGCCAGAACCGCCCGCAACGCCGCCCCCGTGTGACTCGCCTGGCACTTCACCAAGGCCTCCGGCGTACTCCCCGCCACCACCGCCCCACCCTTCACGCCACCTTCAGGCCCAAGGTCGATGACCCAGTCGGCTTCGGCGATCACGTCAAGGTCGTGTTCGATCACGACCACGCTGTGGCCAGCATCCACCAAACGGTGCAACACCCGGATCAGGCGCTCCACGTCTGCCATGTGCAGGCCGACCGTCGGTTCATCGAGCACATAGAGCGTGTGCGGTGCCTTGTTGCCGCGGCGGCCCACGTCGTCGCGCACTTTGCTCAGTTCGCTCACGAGCTTGAGCCGCTGCGCTTCGCCGCCGCTGAGTGTGGGTGAAGGCTGGCCGAGCGTGAGGTAACCGAGGCCCACGTCTTTCAGCAGCCGCAGCGGGTGAGCGATGTTGGGCATGGACGCGAAGAAGTCGACCGCTTCGTCCACTTCCATCGTCAGCACATCGCCGATGCTTTTGCCACGCCAGCTCACCGCCAGTGTCTCGGTGTTGAAGCGCGCGCCATGGCACACGTCGCACGCCACTTTCACGTCGGGCAGGAAGCTCATCTCAATGGTGCGCATGCCCTGCCCTTCGCAGCCCGGGCAGCGGCCATCGCCGGCGTTGAAGCTGAAGCGCCCTGGGGCGTAGCCGCGTGCGCGCGCCTCCAGCGTGTCGGCAAAGAGCTTGCGGATCGTGTCCCAGAAACCGATGTAGGTGGCCGGGCAAGAGCGCGGTGTTTTGCCAATCGGTGTCTGGTCGACTTCGAGCACACGGTCGATGAAACCCCAGCCGTCGATGCTGGTGCAGCCCTGCCAGTTGGGCTTGCCACCGCGCGCGTTGATGAACTGCAGGTTGGCCAGCAGCACGTCGCGCGCGAGCGTGGACTTGCCGGAGCCGCTGACCCCTGTGACGGCGACAAGGCGCTTTAACGGCACGTCGACGGTGACGTCTTGCAGGTTGTGCAGCGAAGCGCCACGGATCGTCAGCAGGCGGTTGCCCTCGCCCTCCTTGCGCACGGTCGCAGCCGTCACCGGCTCGACAAAACGCCGCGCCTGCAACGGGTGCACCAGCGGGTTGGCAAGGAAGCGCCCGGTCACCGATTCGGGGTTGCGCGCGAGGTCGGCCGCGCTGCCTTCGGCCACCAGGTGGCCACCGCGCTTGCCGGCGCCAGGGCCAATGTCGATGATGTGGTCGGCTCGGCGGATCGTGTCTTCGTCGTGTTCAACAACAACCAAGGTGTTGCCCTTGTCGCTGAGCGTTTGCAAGGCATTCAGCAGCACCTGGTTGTCGCGCGGGTGCAGGCCGATGGTGGGCTCGTCGAGCACGTAGCACACGCCCTGAAGGTTGCTGCCGAGCTGCGCGGCCAAGCGGATGCGCTGCGCTTCCCCACCGCTGAGCGTGGGCGCAGCGCGGTCGAGTGTGAGGTAGCCCAGGCCCACTTCCTCCAGGAATTCGAGCCTGCTCTTGATCTCGCTGACCACGTCGCGTGCAATCTCGGCATCGCGCCCAAAAAGCTTCAGCGATTCGACCCAGGCGCGCGAGTCGGTCACCGACCACTGGCCGATGGCGGTGATGGAATGCGCGTCGAACGTGACGAGGCGCGAGGCCGGGTTCAGGCGCGTGCCGGCGCAATCAGGGCACGGCGCGTCGATCAGGCCTTCGACTTCTTTTTCTTCGGAAGGAAAGCTCTGTTCCTGGCCGCGGCTGTCGTCGTCGCGCACCGAGTCGTCATACGCCTTGCGCTGCTCGCGCGTCAGCGCCAGGCCCGTGCCCACACACGTGGTGCACCAGCCGTGTTTGCTGTTGTAGCTGAACATGCGCGGGTCGAGCTCGGCGTAGCTCGTGCCGCAAGTCGGGCAGGCACGTTTTGTCGAGAACACCTTGACGCTGCCGATGCCTGCGGTTGAAGCGTCGGTCAGCATCGCGCCCTTCAAGCCGTCGAGTGGGCTCAGCAGGTGCATGACACCTTTGCCGAGTTCGAGCGTGCGTGCCAGCAGATCGCGCAGGCCGGCTTCGTCGTTGTCGCTGACGACGATATCGCCGACCGGCAGCTCCAGCGTGTGTTCCTTGAAGCGGTCCAGCCTCGGCCACGGGTCGACTTTGATGAACTCTCCATCGACGCGCAGGTGCGTGTGGCCTCGCCCCTTGGCCCACTTGGCACGATCGGTGTACAGGCCCTTGCGGTTCACGACCAGCGGCGCGAGCAGGCCCACGTGTTGGCACTTGTGGTCGCGAAGCAGCTGTGCGGCGATGCTCTCGGCGCTCTGTGGTTTGACGGGAGCACCGTCCTTCACGCAGTGCTGCAACCCGAGCTTCACGTACAGCAAACGCAAAAAGTGCCAAACCTCAGTGGTGGTCGCGACAGTGCTCTTGCGCCCACCACGCGACAGGCGCTGCTCGATCGCGACGGTCGGCGGAATGCCGTAGACCGCATCGACCTCGGGCCGACCGGCCGGCTGCACGATGCTGCGCGCGTAGGCGTTCAACGATTCGAGGTACCGACGCTGGCCTTCGTTGAACAAGATGTCGAACGCGAGAGTGCTTTTGCCTGAGCCGGAGACACCTGTGACCACGGTGAACTTTCCGCGCGGAAGGCTCACGTCGAGCGACTTCAGGTTGTGCTCGCGTGCGTTGACGATGCGGATCACTTCGTCGCTGACTCGGCGTTCGTCGCGCGCTGCTTTGAGCAAGTATTGCAACGGCCGGCCTTCTTCCACCTTGTGTCCATCCAGGCCCATCGAGATGTCGTAGTCGGCCAGCGCCTTGCCAGTGTGCGAGGTGGGGTGGCGCTTCACTTCTTCGGGCGTGCCGGTGCACACGATCAGCCCGCCGGCATCGCCGCCTTCGGGGCCGAGGTCGATCAGCCAGTCGGCCGCGCGGATCACGTCAAGGTTGTGCTCAATCACGATCAGCGAGTGGCCGGCTTCGAGCAGCTTGCGAAATGAACGCATCAGCTTGGCGATGTCGTCGAAGTGCAGCCCGGTGGTGGGTTCGTCGAACATGAACAGCGTGCCGCGTTTGGCGAACTTCTGGCCACTCGCGCTGCCGTTCTGAGACGCTTCTGCAAGAAAGCCTGCCAGCTTCAAACGCTGCGCTTCCCCGCCCGACAGCGTGGGCACCGGCTGGCCGAGCTTCACGTATTCGAGGCCGACATCGACGATGGGCTGCAAGACGCGCAGCACCTCACGGTCCTCGCGGAAAAGTTGTACTGCTTCGCTGACGGTGAGCTCCAAAACATCGGCCACCGACAAATCACGAATCACGTCACCCGGCAAACGCCGGTCGATCTTGATGTCGAGAATCTCAGCGCGGTAGCGGCGCCCGTCGCAGTCTGGGCAGCGCAGGTACACGTCGCTCAGGAACTGCATCTCGACGTGCTCGAAACCCGAACCGCCGCAGGTCGCGCAGCGGCCGTTGCCAGCGTTAAAGCTGAACATGCCGGGGCCGTAACCACGCTGCACGGCCAGTGGCGATTGCGCGAACAGTTTGCGGATCTCGTCGAAGGCGCCGACGTAGCTGGCCGGGTTGGAACGCGCCGTCTTGCCGATAGGCGACTGGTCGACGAAGACGGAATCGCTCAACCAATCGGCGCCGAGCAGCGCGTCGTGTTCGCCTGGGGTTTCAGTCGCCTTGCCGAAGTGACGGGCGAGCGCGGGAAACAACACGTCTTGCATCAGCGTGCTCTTGCCCGAACCCGAGACGCCAGTCACGCAGACCAGGTGCAGCAAAGGGAACTCGACCGTCACGTCTTTCAGGTTGTGGTCGCGCGCACCTTGCACGATGAGCTTGGGGGTGGCTTCGCTCATCAGGCGCTTGATGCCCATGCCCACGTGCTTGCGGCCTCCGAGGTAAGCGCCGGTCAGCGTGTTGGCGTGGCGAATCGCATCGGGCGTGCCGTCGAACACGATGCTGCCGCCGCGCTCACCGGGGCCGGGGCCCATGTCGATCAAGCGGTCAGCGGCGAGCATCACGGCCGGGTCGTGCTCGACCACCACGAGCGTGTTGCCAGCATCGCGCAATCGGTGCATCGCTTCGATGATGCGGTTCATGTCACGCGGGTGCAGGCCGATGCTGGGTTCGTCGAGCACGAACATGGTGTTGACGAGCG
The DNA here is from genome assembly GCA_038227445.1 of Burkholderiales bacterium. Lineage (GTDB taxonomy): Bacteria > Pseudomonadota > Gammaproteobacteria > Burkholderiales > Burkholderiaceae_C > LMDS01. The sequence goes on from JBBRPV010000015.1 coordinate 29,837, forward strand.
AGGTGCCGAGCGCGGTCGTGAGGTTGATTCGTTGCACTTCACCGCCGCTCAGTGTGCGGCTCTGGCGGTCGAGCGTGAGGTAGCCGATGCCAACATCGCACAGGTACTTAAGGCGGGTGCGGATCTCGGCTTGCAGCAGCTTCAGCGCGTCGTCGAGCATCGTGCTCGGCAACGAGAGCTGGTCGAAAAACCGGTGCAGGCGCTCAATCGGAATGAGCATCAGGTCGTGCACCGTCAAGCCCGGCAGCGCTTCGAGCTGCTCGCGGGTCCAGGTGGCGCCTTGTGGCAGGAAGCGCCTGGCCGGCGGCAGCACCGCGTCGGCATCTGCCTTGGTGCCGAGCCGCCACAGCAAAGACTCTGTCTTCAACCTCGCAGCACCACACGCGCCGCAGGGCGTGTAGGCGCGGTACTTCGACAAGAGCACGCGGATGTGCATCTTGTAGGCCTTGCTCTCCAGGTACTCGAAGAAGCGCTTCACGCCGTACCACTGCTTGTTCCACTTGCCGTTCCAGTTCGGCGAGCCGTTGATGACCCAGTCGCGTTGCGCTTCGGTGAGCTGCGCCCACGCGGTGTCCCGCGGTATGCCGGCTTCACCGGCGTAGTGCATCAAGTCGTCCTGGTTCTCTTTCCAGGCCGGGGTCTGCAAGGTCTTGATGGCGCCTGAGCGCAGCGTCTTGCGCGAGTCGGGAATCACCAAGCCGTAATCGACACCGATCACGCGCCCAAAACCGCGGCAACTTTCGCAGGCGCCGTAGGCCGAGTTGAACGAGAAAAGCGCGGGTTGCGGATCGGCGTAGCGCAGATCGCTCTCTGGGCAGTGCAGGCCCGTGGAGAAACGCCACAAAACCGGCTCGCCTTCTTCCGCAAGCACGTAAACGTTGACTCGCCCGCTGCCACGCTTTAACGCCGTCTCGATCGCTTCGACCGCGCGAATCTTCTCGGTTGCCTGAATGCGAAAACGGTCGGCCACCACATCGAGCAGCTTGCGTGGCCCGGTCGGCGAAGCGACTTCGCGTTCTGCCTGTACGCGTGTGAAGCCGCTTGCCGACAGCCACTGCTCAACCTCTTCGGCGCCGGTGTTGCCGGGCAGCTCCACCGGGAAGGTCAGCACCAGTCGCGGGTCGCCGCCCGCGGCGGTGCGTCGCATCAGCTCAGCGTAGATCGTCTCCGGCGAGTCGTGGCGCACCGGCAGCGCTGTCTGTTTGTCGAAGAGCTGCGCTGCACGTGCGAACAGCAGCTTCAGGTGGTCGTTCAGCTCGGTCATGGTGCCGACCGTGCTGCGCGAGCTGCGCACCGGGTTGGTCTGGTCGATGGCGATGGCCGGCGGCACGCCATCGACACGGTCAACGGCCGGCCGGTCCATGCGGTCGAGAAACTGGCGCGCGTAGGCACTGAAGGTCTCAACGTATCGCCGCTGGCCTTCGGCGTACAGCGTGTCGAACACCAGACTTGACTTGCCGGAGCCGCTCGGCCCGGTCACGACCGTCATCTCGCCGGTGCGGATGTCGAGGTCGAGGTTCTTCAAGTTGTGCTGTCGAGCGCCACGAATGCGGATGAGGCCGGAGGACATGCGTTACTTTCTGGGCCGCAAAAGCGGCGACGCGAAAGATTCTAGAGAGTGCCGCACAAAGCCGCTGAGGCGGGGCCTGAGCCCACTTTTTCTGAGGCTTTGGCCGCCCAGTCGCACACCACAGTCAGCCCATCACAGCTTGATCTCCAGCCTCACCTGCAGGTTGACGTACGAAGGCGAGGTCGTTGTCGAGACTTCGCTGCCGAGCGCACTGCCCGTCACGTCGTCGAGTGCGGCGATGTTGCTGGCGGTCACGCGCAGTTGCAGCGCCGGGTTGAAAACCCACAGGCCATAAGCATCCACGCCAATCCTCTTGCCCTTGTAGGCGGTTTGTGTGTCGGCCAAGCGCGTGCTGTAGCCCGGTGTCCAGTTCAGATTGCCACCAAGTGTGAGTGGCACACCGGGCACGCGGTAGTCGGCGCCGAGGTTTGCGGTGTAGTCGGGCTGCTGGTCGAGCCGGTTGTCGGGCGCGGGGACGTTCTTCACACGCGAACGGAACACGCTGGCGTTGGCCCGCAGGTCGATCTTTGGCGCGTCTGCCACGAGCTCACTCAGGCGGAACTTGGCTTCCAGCTCAAGCCCCTGCGCCACCGCATCGCCCACGTTCTGCGGCCGCGACACGTAGCGCGGATACGGCGACCACGACACGGTCTCGGGCTCGGCGCTGGTCTGGTTGCGTATCAAGTCCTTGATCTGGCGGTAGAACACGTTTGCGCTGATCACGCCACTGCCTGGCAGGTAACGCTCAGCGGCAATATCGATGCCTGTCGCCAGCTCGGGCTTGAGCCCCGGGTTGCCGGCAAAGTCGGGCTGGGTTTGGGTGTTCTGTCCATCCACCGGCGCGCGGCTGTTCAACCGCGGACGGCCGATCAAGTCCTGCAACGACGGTGATCGGTAGCTTCGGGTCAGGCTGAATCTCAGCTGATTGCGGCTGTCGGGTGCGGGCTTCCAGACGGCGTGCAGCAGCGGCGTCCAAACGCCACTGCGGTTGGTCGCCGCAGCCGAAGCACTGTCACCGCTGCCCTGGGTGGCGATGCCCTCCCAGCGCAAGCCGGCATGCGCCGACCAGAGCGGTGTGAGCATCCATTCATCTTGCGCAAACACCGCGAGCCGCGTCACCGAGGCCGAGAGGGTGTCGCCAAAGTCGACCAGCACCGGCAAGCCGTCTTGCAAGGTCGTGCTGCGTTCATTGCGGCGGTTGCTCTCGGCCTCACCCCCGGCCACGAGGCTGTGGTCGCCTTCGAGCACCTTCACGAGCTTGCCGCTGAAGATCAGGTTGCGGTCGATGGTGTCGGCCTCGTTGGCGAGCGTTCGGCTTGGTGCGCCGCCGGTCACCTCGCGGCGCACGTCCGAGCTGCAGCTGTGGGCTTGGCCGAGGGTGGCTTTCCATTCGAGCCGACCGCCAGCGCCGAGCCGGTGCGTCCACTGACCGTTCAAACGCAGCAGCGAGAAACTGCCTTCGCCCACTGTGCTCGCCGTGTCGAAAGGCGCTGGCTCCGGCCCCACGCTCTGTTCGAGCCGGTCGCTGCGTTCGGTGCTGCTGGCGCTGTAGATCGCCAGCGGCATCAGCGTCACGGTGTCGGCCATGTCTTCGCTGCGCCATTGCAGGCGGCCGCTGGCGTGCAGGCCGCGGCGCTTGTCGCGCACCTCGCTGGTGTCGCGCTGGTCGAGCGTGGCAACCCCGGTGGCCGGGTCGGTGTTGACAGTGGTCGTGACGCTGTCGTTCTGGCGGTCGTTCGCAAACGCCGTGACCGAGTAGTTCCAGGTCAGCTCGCCGAGCGCTTGGTTGCGTGTCCACGAGGCGCTGGGTTGAACGCGGCCGTTTTCGATCGGCAAGCTCAAACGCAGGTCGTTCACGCGCTTGGTGAAGCCTTCGCGCGTGATGATGTTGATGGTGCCGGCGATTGCCCGTGCGCCAGTCTCCGCGGTGGGTGCACGCAGGATCTCGATGCGCTCAACCTGCTCTGGCGTGAGCGAGTCGAGCGAAAAACCCGGCGGCACGCGCTGGCCATCAAGAAGGATCTGCGTGTAGCCACTGCCCAAACCGCGCAGGCGAATCGCCCCGCCGCGGCCGGGGGGGCCTTGCAACGTCACGCCGGGCAAGCGCTTGAGCACATCACCGAGCGTGCTGTCGCCGAAGCGGTCGATCTCGTCGCGGCCGATCACAATCTTGGCCGCGGTCGACTCGCGGCGCTGTTGCGTGTCATCGCCACGGCCGCCGATCACTTGAACCGGCTTGAGTTGGGTCGCGGCGGGCCCAGGCGGCGCCGAAGCGGCAGCACTCGGTGGCGCGGGAACAGTGGCCGGCTCAAGCGGCGAATCGGCAGGCGCCTCGGCCGGCGGAGTGGCGGGCGCGTTGCCAGGCGCCGCGGTCTGCGCCTGACTGGCTGCCGCCAACAGCGCGGCAGCGAGCAGCGGCAAGCCTCGCCGCGGCCGCTGGTGAAGGCTCGCGCTCAAGGAGTTACCCAGTCGGCAGCGGCCGCGCATGGGGCCCCGATCAGCACCAAGTGCTCGTCAAGCGTGGCACGCACGATGCCCGGCAGGCGAGGCGCGGCGAGCTTGAGCACGGCGTTCGCGTCGGCTGGCAGTTCAAAGAAACGGGGCTTTGTCGGGGGGGCATGAGCGACTCTGGAAGTGCCTAAACTGCAGGCACTGTAGCGGCTGTTGGGGCGGGGCGCACGAGGCCAGACAAAGACCCGGTCGGCCTGCACCGACCCGTTGATGCGCAACTTGTTGCCGAACCTTCGCGCCATGGGGGGAGGTCCCTTTGCTTGCCGCTTCTGCACTGCTTTGACGTTCAAAACACCACAAGACACCTGCCGGAGACACCAATGACAACAACGCCCTCACACCGTCTCGCTTTGCCCGCGGTGGTCGCAAGCGCGCCGCAGGTGCGCGTGCTCAACACGCAGCGCGGGCCGGTCGCCGACCTGTGCGGTTGCGCTTTTCGCGAGTTCTCCGCCAGCGAGACCAAACGCTGGGCCGAGGTCGTGCAAGGCTCTGGCGCGACGCTGGCGTGATGGGCGGCGCAGTTTAATGGGTTGACGTTGCAGCAGCCTCAGGCGTGACGCGTGTGACCCTCTCGAACCCGGGAAAGCTCAACGCGATAGACATCGGCATGTGGCGCGAGTTGCGTGCCTTCTTCGAGCGCTTGCAAAGCATGCCGGCCGCCGCCGCACCACGCGCCGTGATCGTGTGTGGCGCTGGCGGGCAGTTCGCGTCTGGCGGCGACATTCACGAGTTCGCGGGCTTTCGTTTCGACGAAGACGCCCTGCGTGACTTTCACGAAAACGTTGTTGCCACTGCGCTGCAATCGATGCTCGATTGCGACATTCCGCTGCTGGCGCAAATCGACGGTGCATGCATCGGCGGCGGCCTGGAAATCGCGGCCTGTTGCGACATTCGCATCTGCGGTCGAAGCAGCCGCTTTGGCGCGCCGATCGCGAAGCTCGGCTTCCCGATGGCGCCAGGCGAGCTTGAGCGCCTCAGCCAGGTGTTCACGGCGTCTGTGCTGCGCGAGATGCTGCTTGAAGCGCGCCTGTTCGACGCGAACGAAGCGCAGCGGGCCGGCGCGGTGCATGCGGTCGTTGACGACACCGAAGTCGCCACGACCGCACTGCAACGCGCCGAGCGTATCGCCGCACTGTCGCCACAAGCCGCGCGCATCAACAAACGAACGCTGCGCCAGCTCGCAGCCGGCGGGCCGACACCCACCGAGAGGCGCGCGCATTTTGGCTACGCCGACAGCACCGAGCACCGCGAAGGCATAGCTGCTTTCATCGCCAAGCGGCCAGCGCATTTCCACAGCGGCTGAGCCCCACGCCACCCTCACCGAGACAACATGGGCCTGAACTACAACCTCTTCAGCGCACTGCGCGCCGCGTTTCCGAAAGACCTGGACGCGACCGCGATCGAAACAGCCGACGCACCGCTGCTTTGCTACAGCTGGCGCGACCTCGACAATGCCAGCGCGCGCATCGCGAACCTGCTCGATTCGCTTGGCCTACCGGCCGGCGCGCGCGTGGCGGCTCAGACCGAGAAGTCGGTCGAAGCCTTGATGCTCTACCTCGCCGTGCTGCGTGCGGGTTTTGTCTACTTGCCGCTCAACACCGCCTACACGGTCAGCGAGATCGAGTATTTCATCGGCAACGCAGAGCCGAGCGTGGTGGTGTGCTCGGGCAAAAACTTTTCCTGGGTCAGCAGAACAGCGTTCAAGGCCGGCACCGAACACGTGTTCACGCTCAACGAAGACCGCAGCGGCAGCCTGCTTGAGCGCGCCGCGCCGCGCAGCGACGTTCACACGCCGGCACACAAAGAAGCCGACGAGCTCGCCGCCATTTTGTACACCAGCGGCACGACCGGCCGCAGCAAGGGCACGATGCTGAGCCACGGCAGCATCCGCTCGAACGCCCTGACTCTGAAAGACCTCTGGGGCTGGCAGGACGGCGACGTGCTGATCCACGCACTGATCGACGGCAGCAAAATGAGCGTGCCCGAGAAGACGAAAGAAGAGTTCACCGCCGACGGCTGGTTCAAGACCGGCGACCTCGGCAAGAGCGATGCGCGCAGTGACGTGAGCATCGTGCACGCTGATGATTTTGCCGCCACGAACAGCGCGTGCCCGCGCTGCGGCGCTGCCTTTCACTGCCGCGCGAACGATGCAGTGCCGTGCGCCTGCGGCACGGTGAAGCTGGATGAAACCATGCAGAAGACGCTGCGCGATCAGTTTGCAAGCTGCCTGTGCTTGGGCTGCTTGCGCCAGCTCGCGACGGGCGAGCCGACAGTGGCTTCGTAGACACCGCAGGCAGCAGCTCATGCAGTGTTTGTTTCCAGAACTTGGCCGCACGAGGCTCCGGGCCTTCGGTGAAGCAGCGCAATGAAGCCCATGGCCTTGGGCATGTCGAATGGATGGCCCGCCCCTGGAGCAGCTCACCGCCAAAAGCGGGCCGCACCAGCCGATGCTTGCGAGCTGTGCTCACCCCGATACTCACGCCTATGCCGATCCTTCTAGTCGCCATTGCTGTGTTCGCCCTGTTGCTTCTGGTGCTTGCGGCGAAACTACGCGCCGCTCGGCGCGCCGAGTTCATTCGTCACTACGCCTTTCCGAAGGGCTTGATCGCGAAGCTGCAAACAAGAAGGCCGGGCCTGCTCGCCAAAGACGGGCAGCTCGTTGCTCGCGCGCTGCGCCAGTATTTCTTGGCCCACATGGCCAGTGGGCGACAGTTCGTTTCGATGCCCTCCCAGGTCACCGACGACCTGTGGCACGAGTTCATTCTCTACACCCGCAACTACGAAGACTTCTGCCGCCGCGCCTTCGGTCGCTTCATGCACCACACGCCGGCGGTGGTGCTGGGCAAAGGTGAGCAGGGCAACGTCGGCCTGCGGCGCACCTGGTGGTTCTGCTGCAAAGAGGAAAACATCAACCCAACCAAACCGGCGCGCTTGCCGCTGCTGTTCGCGATTGACGGCAAGCTCGGCATCACCGACGGATTTCGCTATGTGCCCGACTGCAACGCGCTTCGAGAAGGCGGCGACGGCTCAGCCTACTGCGGCGGCGACTTCGCCAGCAACATGGTTGATGGCAGCACCGATGGTTTCGGTGACATCGGCTCGTCGTCGGACGCGGCAGGTGATGATGGGGGCGACGGTGGGGGTTGCGGCGGCGACTGAACGGCGCCGGGAAAAAACCGGCCCGGTCTTTCGACCGGCCGGCTTTTGTCTTGCGTTGTGCGCGGCCTGATGCAGGCCGCGGCCACCGCGATCAGTCGTTCCTGAAAATGTCGACGTCCTTGGTCTCTTTCACGAACAGCATGCCCACCACAAAGGTGATGCTCGCGAAGATGATCGGATACCACAAGCCGTTGTACATGTTGCCGGTCTGCGCCACGATCGCCAGGCCAGTGGCTGGCAACAGGCCGCCGAACCAGCCGTTGCCGATGTGGTACGGCAGGCTCATCGAGGTGTAGCGAATGCGGGTGGGGAACATTTCAACCAGCATCGCCGCGATCGGGCCGTAGACCATGGTCACGAAGATCACCAGCAGCGTCAGCAGCGCGACCAGCGTCCACCATTGGCCGCTCATGAACGGAATCGGCGCAGCCTTGGCGGGGTAACCGGCATCCTTTAGCGCGGCGCCCACGGCCTTCTTGAACTCGCCGTCCTTGGCCTTCGCGTCGGCAGGCAGCATGCCCTTGGCCGCGTAGGACTCGATCACCTTGTCGCCGATGCTTATTTTGGCCGGCCCGGTGCCCACAGCGTTCTGATAACTCACCGAGTTCGCAGCCAACACCTGCTTGGCAATGTCGCACGAGCTGGTGAATTTGGCCACGCCCGTCGGGTTGAATTGGAACGAGCACTCGGCCGGGTCGGCGGTGACGGTGACCTTGTTCTTGGCCTGCGCCGCGGCCAGCGCTGGGTTGGCTGTTTCGGTCAGCATCGTGAAGATCGGAAAGTAGCTGAGCGCCGCGATCAGGCAGCCGGCCATGATGATCGGCTTGCGACCGATCTTGTCGGACAGCGAGCCAAAGAGGATGAAAAAGGGCGTGCCGATCAACAGCGAAGCGGCGATCAAGATGTTGGCCGTCGGGCCGTCAACCTTGAGCGCACCGGTCAAAAAGAACAGCGCGTAAAACTGGCCGGTGTACCAGACCACCGCCTGCCCCATGGTCAGGCCGACCAGCGCCAGGATCACGATCTTCAGGTTCTTCCACTGCCCGAACGACTCGGTCAGCGGCGCCTTCGACGTCTTGCCCTCCTCCTTCATCTTCTTGAAGGCGGGCGACTCATTCATGCTCAACCGAATCCACACGCTCACCGCGAGCAGGAAAATCGAGACCAGGAACGGCACGCGCCAACCCCATTCGGCAAAGGCTTCTTCGCCGATAGCGGTACGCGTGCCCAGAATCACCAGCAGCGACAGGAACAGGCCAAGCGTTGCCGTGGTCTGGATCCATGACGTGAAAGCCCCGCGCTTGCCCTGCGGCGCATGCTCGGCCACATAGGTGGCAGCACCACCATACTCACCGCCGAGCGCGAGCCCCTGCAACAGGCGCAAGCCGATCAAAATGACCGGCGCAGCCACGCCAATGGACGCGTAGTTGGGCAAGACGCCGACGATGAAAGTCGACAGGCCCATGATCACGATCGTGACCAGGAAGGTGTATTTGCGGCCGATCATGTCGCCCAAACGGCCGAAGAAAATGGCGCCGAACGGCCGAACGATGAATCCAGCCGCAAACGCCAGCAGCGAGAAAATCACCTGCGAATTCGGATCGAGATTAGAGAAAAACTGCTTGCCGATGATGGCGGCGAGCGTTCCATAGAGATAGAAGTCGTACCACTCGAACACGGTTCCCAGACTTGAGGCGAAGATAACTTTCCTCTCCGCCGGGGTCATGGGCTGACCGACTTTCGAGCTTGCTGCGATTGTGCTTGCCATTGATGTGTCTCCTCAAAGAGTAAGCGGCACCTCCTGGTGCGCTAAGCCGTATGTTGAGGGCGGGCTCTGACCCACGGCTGACACGGGCCTGAACGCGGGCTGACAAACTCAGGTGTAACCCTGAGGTTCGATTTCTCAATGTAGGTGTTCGAATGTTTGTATGGCGCTTGCGCCGCGGCCTGAGGCTTGCTCGCCCTCAGGGCTTGCGTTGTGCGCCGGCGGCCTCCCATGCAGGACTGCTGAACCAGGGCTCGCCGCGCAGGCTGGCCGAGAGCATGTCGAGGCTGTCCAGACCCCAGAACAAGCGACCGTCGAGTTCGATCGTCGGCACACCGAAGAGGCCCCGCGCCACCGCCGCTTCGGTGCTGGTGACGAGCTCGCGTTTGATCGCTTCGCTGCCAGGCTCGTGCTCGGGCGCCAAGTCAGCCGTCAACACAGCGATGCGCTCGGCGTCAGCAGCGTCGAGACCGCCGCGCCATACGTGGCGCAGCACGCGCTCGCAAACGTAGCGGCTCGGGGTTCCACCGGCGGGCATGCAGGCCAGCATCAGGCGTAACAACGCGAGCGGGTTGAACGGGTGTTGCGCAGGGGCCTGAAACTCGATGCCATGGTGGTGGGCGAGCCACTGCACGTGGCGGAAGGTCCAGGCGCGTTTGGGTTCGATCTCGGCCGGCCCTTTCTGGCCCCAGTGCTTGAGAAGGCCCGCAAACAGCAGCGGGCGATAGCGCACTTCGACCGACAAGCCTTCGAGCACCTGCGGCAGCCGCTCGAAGGCCAGGTAGGCGAACGGCGAGATCGGGTCGAACCAGAAGACCAGGTGCTTCATGCAGCGTTCACCGGTATGACGTCGCCGCTCACACGGCGCTGCTCAAGCAGCAGCCAGACCCGGCGCTTGTCTTCATCGTCGAGGCCCGACCAGGCGGCGATTTCGTCGAGCGTGCGAAAGCAGCCTTCACACCAGCCGCTGCGAGCGTTCATGCGGCACACGCTGGTGCAGGGGCTGGCAACGGTGGGTTCGTTCACGGTGGCGTCAAGCGAGCACGAGTTCGGCAATATCTTCCCACAGGGTCGGCCAGGGTGGCGACAGCAGTCGCTTGAGCACTCACGGCGGCGGGCAAAACCGAGCCAGCGATCAGAGCGGTCTGAAGAAGTTGGCGGCGCTGCATGCAAGCCTCCGGGTTGACGAGACAAGGTTTAGTCGTGCCATGTTGGCTTATCTTTCGGCCCTTTGCGCCGCAAAAGCCATGCTCGTGCCACGTTTCACTCCATCGCCAAACTGGGTCAGGCAAATAGAACCATTTGCGCATGGCCGAGCTTGAAACCAATAGTGCCTCTCGGCTGTCATGCGGCGGCCTCGGCCTGCGCACGCTTGGCCAGAAGCGCGTTGCCCGAGCGCGACACCGGCTGGCGGCCGAGCACGCCCGAAATGAACGCGGCCGCGTCGACGAGCTTGTCAATGTCGATGCCAGTCTCGATACCAAGGCCGTTCAGCATGAACAGCACATCTTCTGTGCCGACGTTGCCAGTCGCGCCCTTCGCATACGGGCAGCCGCCCAGGCCGGCCACACTGGCGTCGAACGTGTGAATGCCCATCTCCAAGCAGCCATAGATGTTCGACAAGGCCTGACCGTAGGTGTCGTGGAAATGGCCGCTCACCTCGGCGAGCGGAAAGTGCTTCAGCGCACGCTCCATTGCCGCCTGCACACGCTTTGGCGTGCCCACACCAATGGTGTCAGCCACGCCGCAATGGTCAACACCGATGGCCTTGATCAGCAGCACGACACGCTCGACCTCGTCGGGCGACACCTCACCCTGGTACGGGCAGCCCACGGCACATGAGATGGCGCTGCGCACCTTGATGCCGTTCGCGTGTGCCGCCACCACCACAGGGCGAAAGCGCTCAATGCTTTCTTCGATGCTGCAGTTGATGTTGCGCTGGCTGAAGGCTTCGGTTGCTGCTGCGAACACGACAATCTCGTCGGGCCAGATGGCGGGGTGTGCCATGGCAGCCTCAAAGCCCTTCAGGTTGGGCGTGAGCACCGAGTAGCGCACACCTGGTTGCCGAACCACGGCCGACATCACCGCAGCGTTGTCGGCCATCTGCGGCACCCATTTCGGGCTCACATAACTCGTGACCTCGATCTCGCGCAAACCGGCCGCCTGAAGAAGGTGAACGAGCTCAACCTTGGCACGCGTGTTCACCGCTGACTTTTCGTTTTGCAAGCCGTCGCGCGGGCCGACTTCGACGAGTTTTACCTTGGAAGGAATCATGGGAGGAGCCTCACAGTACGTGGCGGGGAGCCCGCTGCTGTGCGGCCTGCGCGACCGTCGTGAAGCGTGTGAAGCGGGTGAAGCGGGTGAAGCACTTTGGGTGCATCCGAAGCGCCGGCCGGCGGGCCATGGCTGCGCATCATGCGCGCCAAGCGCCTCATTCCGACGCCTTCAGGCGAAGCAACTCTCCGCCTTCGTTGACCTGATCGCCCACCGCGTAGAACAGCTCTTCGATCATGCCGTCACGCGGCGCAGCGATGGTGTGTTCCATCTTCATCGCTTCCATCACGGCCAGCGGCTGGCCAGCCTTGACCTGCTGGCCCACCGTGGCGAGGAAAGCGACCACCTTGCCGGGCATGGGCGCAGCCAGGCCGCCGGCTTCGGCGCCATCGGCCGCATGCGCGATGGGGTCGAACTCTTCGACGACCGCCGAGCCCTCGGCCGCGAACACATTGAAGCGCTCGCCCGTGGCGTAGACGCTCAGCGTCCAGCGCTGATCGCCGAGTGTCAGGTCGTGGCGGCCGTCGCTGCGTAAAGTGGCGCTGAACGACCAGCGCTGCTGGCCCGACACGAGAGCCATGCCACCGCCGCCGGCAGCACGTTCCAGAATGAAGAAGTGATGGCAGCCCTGGGCTTGAATATCGAATCGGCGCGAAGCTTTGCCGTGCAAACGCCAGCCGTCACGGCGCGACCACGGGTCGCTGGTCTCAAGCGCTCGCTCCGCTGCCAAGGCGTGCGCCACCACGCCGGCCGCGGCCACCTCAATCGGCAAGGGCGCCGCGTTGAACAGCGTTGCGCGTTCGCGTTCGATCAGCGCGGTATCGAGGTCGGCGTTCGCAAACGACGCACTCGCCGCCACGCGGCGAAGGAACGCCACGTTGGTGTGCAGGCCGACGATGTGAGTCTGTGCCAGTGCCGCGTCGAGCCGCGCCAGAGCCTGCGCACGGTCTGCGCCCCACACGATCAGCTTGGCGATCATCGGGTCGTAGTAGGGCGAAATGGTGTCGCCTTCTCGGACACCGGCATCCACCCGCACCGGCGCCTTCGACGCGCCGCGCTCCTGGCCAACGCCGTGCTCGAAACTCACCGCACCGTCGGGCATGCGGTACACGTCGAGCCGGCCGGTGGAGGGCAAAAACTGCGCGTCGGGGTTTTCGGCGCAGATGCGCGCTTCGATGGCGTGACCGTGGATGCGCAGTTCGTGCTGCTGCAGCGGCAGCGGCTCGCCCGAGGCCACGCGCAGTTGCCACTCCACGAGGTCCAGGCCCGTGATCGCCTCAGTCACCGGGTGCTCGACTTGCAGCCGCGTGTTCATTTCCATGAAGAAAAAGCGCAGGTCACCGTCGGCCGTTGGCTCGGCGATGAACTCGACCGTGCCCGCGCCGACGTAACCCACAGCCTTCGCCGCCGCAACGGCTGCTGCGCCCATCTCCGAGCGCCGCGCTTCGCTCATGCCCGGCGCAGGCGCCTCCTCAAGTACCTTTTGATGGCGCCGCTGAACCGAACAATCACGCTCGAACAGGTACACGCACTGGCCCTGCGTATCGCCAAAAATCTGGATCTCGATATGGCGTGGCCGAGTGACATAACGCTCAATCAACACGGCATCGTCTCCGAAGCTGTTGATCGCCTCGCGTTTGCACGACGCGAGCGCGGCGGCGAATTCTTCGGTCTTGGCCACGATGCGCATGCCCTTGCCTCCCCCACCCGCGCTGGCCTTGATCAATACGGGGTAACCGATGGCTTCGGCCTCACGCTGCAGCAGTGCCGGGTCCTGGTCGGCGCCGTGATAACCCGGCACCAGCGGCACGCCGGCCTTTTCCATCAGCTGCTTCGAAGCCGCCTTCAAGCCCATCGCTTTGATGGCCGAAGGTGGCGGCCCGATAAACACGAGACCAGCGTCGGCGCAGGCCTGAGCGAAACCGTCGTTTTCGCTCAGGAAACCGTAGCCCGGGTGTACCGCCTGCGCGCGGGTGGCAAGCGCCGCTTCGATGACGCGTGCGCCGAGCAGGTAACTCTCGTTCGGCGACGGCGGGCCGATGCGCACCGCCTCGTCGCAGGCGAGCACGTGCTTGGCGTTCGCGTCGGCATCGGAATACACCGCCACGGTGCGGATGCCGAGCTTGCGAGCGGTGGCGGCAACCCGGCAAGCGATCTCGCCACGGTTTGCTATGAGTATTTTGGTGAACATCTTGTCTCCATCAACGATTCGAACTAAGGATTCCACGCCATATCGCCGCCAGCCCAGGCCGCGACGCCCCAACCGGCTGAGCCATCACGAGCCCGCGCGTTGCATCAACGAAAGGCGGCGTCTTCGCGAATTCGAGCGTGGCGAGCACCTGATCAAACGTGGCAACGGCCATCGGCGCGACCCGCAGCACGCGGCACTCGCCACTGGCTTCGGGGTCAATGTCGTCGCAGATTTTTGCGTTGCTGACGCGCGCGCTCACGAGCGCCACCAAGCCGTTGCCCAAGAGGTGCCGCGGCAGCATCACAGCATCGAGCAGCATGAAGAGTCGTTCAAGCAACATTGACGATGGCGCCCTTGCCCAACAGCCGGCGCAGAACCGCGCGCAGGAACTTCGCGAAGACCCAAATCGCGCCGACCATCACCACCAGCGCCAACGCCAGCGCCGCAAAGAACGCGGTCGGGTGTGTCCACGACAGCCAAAGGCTCAACGGCACCACGCTGTCGCCGAGCAGCGACATGGCGATGTTCGAAAACGGCTCGGGCGAGGTATTCACGGCCGCACGAGTGGTCGCCTTCGCCACGTGGCTGGTAGCGGCCAGCGTACCGCCCATCAGTGCGGCGGCCATCGCCCAGCTGGCATGGTCGGCGCCAAAAGCCGCAGCGGCGAGCGCCGCGCCTGCCGGCACGCGCACGACGGTGTGAATCACGTCCCAGAGAGTGTCGACACCGGGAATCTTGTCGGCGAAAAATTCAACAAACAACATCAGACCGCTGGCCCCCAACATCAACGGCGACTGCAACGGATCGAGACCCGAAGGCAGATCGACCCAGCCCAGGTAGCCTGCCATACCGGTCAGGAACACCACCGCATACAGGCGCAAGCCACTGGCCCAGCCGAGGCCGGCAGCAACGGCGAGCAGTTGGGTCGTGTCGAGGTTCATGGCTGAGCAGCGAGCCAGGCCGGCGGGCGTTTGTTGAGAAAACTCTGCACGCCTTCGCGGCCCTCACTGCTGGCGCGGATGTCGGCAATACGGCGTGCGGTCTCGGCGCGCACAGTTTCGTTGATCGGTAGGCCCGCCACGTCTTGCACCAGCTTCTTGCAGGCGCGCGTGGCCATTGGACCGTTGGCGACGAGCGCCACAACGATCTCGTCGACCTTGGCGTCTAGCGTATCCGGCGCACACAGCTCATGAACGAAGCCCATGGCGAGCGCCTGCGCCGCGCTGAACCGCTCAGCAGTGACGAAGTAGCGCCGCGATGCTTGCTCGCCCATCGCGCGAATCACGTAAGGGCTGATCGTGCCTGGCAGCAAACCGAGCTTGGCTTCGCTCAGACAGAAGTTCACGCCTTCGGCAGCCACGAGCACATCGCACACTGCGGCCAGACCCACGCCGCCGGCATAACAGTCACCATGCACGCGCCCGACCACCGGCACCGGGCAGCGCCACACGGCCCACAGCATGTCGGCGAGCGCCTGCGCGTCGGCGCGGTTCTCTTCCCAGCTGAAGCCCGCCATCGCACGCATCCAGCCCAGATCGGCTCCAGCGCAGAAGGCCTTGCCGTGGCCGCCAAGCACGATGGCCCGCAACTGCACGTCGGACGAGAGCTCGGTGAACACCCGCGTCAGCTCGGCGATCGTGGTTTCGTTGAAGGCGTTGCGCACTTCGGGCCGGTTCAGGAACACCCGAGCCAGATATGGCGACGGGCGTTGCACGTCGAGCAGCGAAAAGGTCGTCGTCATGGTCGGGTACTTTCTGCCTGCAGCATCCACACCAGATCGATCTCGGGGCAGGCGTGGCCCATCGAGGTGATGGCGGCCGTTATCTGGCCGCGGTGGTGGGTGCCGTGGTTGAAGACATGTGCCAACGTCGCCGCGAAGGGCAGCGACTTCGGCACGCCGCGGGTGGTGGTGTAGGCCAGTGTCGAATCGAACCGCGCAGCATGACAGGCCTCGATCAGAGGCCGCCAGTGCGTGACGGCGTCGAGCAGCCGTTCGCGCAGCTGTGCCCGGTCGGATTCGAGTTCTGTGTTCAGAGCAGAAAGCATTGAAATCACGGCGCCGGTGCAGCGGGGTGTAGCCGCGGTCGATGCAGAAGGCGGCCACCCACACGTCGATAGCGCTTCGCACGTTGATGCCCACCTCGCGCAAGCTGCGGCCGTGCGAGGTGGCGCGTCGGGCCAATTCAGGATCGCCCGTGACCTCGACGCGCATCGACCGCATCAGCGACTGGGCCGATAGAGGGTCGCGCTCGCGGTGAAAGCAGCGCGGCACGCCGTGGAGCACGAGGTCGGGCACCGTCAGTTCGGTTTCGCTAAGCGCGCCAAGGCGATGCGGCGTTGCCCCTCGTGGCGTGCCGGCGCCGTTGGAAAAATTGCCCCAGCCGCCGGCATCAACGACGACCATGGAGCGCCTTGGCTACGGCGTGTTTCGAGGCCCACTCGTTCACCGCTGGCCCACTGACTGGCCTGCGGCGCAGTGCGCTGGCCTGGCCCGCAGGCGGCGTGCTCGTGGAGCCTTCGTCATCGTCATCGTCCCAGGCGATCTTGCCTTGCCGCTTGAGGACTTCACAGTGCGCCGCCTGCCGGACGAGCAACTTCAA
Source organism: Burkholderiales bacterium (assembly GCA_038227445.1). GTDB lineage: Bacteria > Pseudomonadota > Gammaproteobacteria > Burkholderiales > Burkholderiaceae_C > LMDS01. Next base: position 45,907 of record JBBRPV010000015.1, read on the forward strand.
GCCCGCCTCGACGGCCGCTTTTTTGATCCTGAACGGACCAGCGCACAGTGCCGCGTCGAGCGTGGCGCTGTCGATGTGGATGTCGGTGCTCATGATCTATGGGAACCAGACACCCATCGCGCTACATGCGAAACACACCGAACTTCGCCTCCGGTATCGGCGCGTTCAAGCTGGCCGAGAGCGCGAGCGCGAGCACGCGGCGGGTGTCGGCGGGGTCGATCACCCCGTCGTCCCAGAGGCGGGCCGACGCGAAGTACGGGTTCGCCTGCACGCCGAACTGGTCGAGGATGGGTTGTTTGAACGCCGCCTCTTCCTCTGGGCTCCAGGCCCCGCCCTTGGCTTCGATGCCGTCGCGCTTCACGGTTGCGAGCACCGCTGCAGCCTGCTCGCCGCCCATCACGCTGATGCGCGCGTTCGGCCACATCCAGAGGAAGCGCGGTGAATACGCACGCCCGCACATGCCGTAGTTGCCAGCGCCGAAACTGCCGCCGATGATGACCGTGAACTTCGGCACGGTCGCGGTGGACACCGCCGTGACCATCTTCGCGCCGTGTTTGGCAATGCCTTCGGCTTCGTACTTGCGCCCAACCATGAAGCCGGTAATGTTCTGCAAGAACACGAGCGGAATCTTGCGCTGGCAGCACAGCTCGATGAAGTGCGCGCCCTTCATGGCGGATTCGGAAAAAAGAACGCCGTTGTTGGCGATGATGCCCACCGGCATGCCTTCGATGTGCGCGAAACCGGTGACGAGCGTCGTGCCGTAGCGCGCCTTGAACTCGTCGAACTCCGAGGCGTCGACGATGCGCGCGATGATCTCGCGCACGTCGTACGGCTTCTTGGTATCGACCGGGATCACGCCGTGCAGTTCTTCGGTATCGAGCATCGGCGCGCGCGGTGCGCGAAGGCACTGTTCGTGGGTCTTGCGCCAGTTCAGGTTCGCGACCGCTGCGCGTGCGATCGCGAGTGCGTGCGTGTCGTTTTGGGCCAGGTGGTCGGCCACGCCCGACAAGCGTGTGTGCACATCGCCGCCACCCAAATCTTCGGCGCTGACGATCTCGCCAATAGCGGCCTTGACGAGCGGCGGGCCGGCCAGAAAGATCGTGCCCTGGTTCTTCACGATGATCGACTCGTCGCTCATAGCCGGCATGTAAGCGCCACCGGCCGTGCACGAACCCATCACGACCGCGATCTGCGCAATACCCTGCGCGCTCATATTGGCCTGGTTGAAGAAGATGCGACCGAAGTGGTCGCGGTCTGGGAAGACCTCGTCCTGGTTAGGCAAGTTGGCGCCGCCGCTGTCGACCAGATAGATGCACGGCAGCCGGTTCTGCGCAGCGATCTCCTGTGCGCGCAGATGCTTCTTCACCGTCATCGGGTAGTAGGTGCCGCCTTTCACGGTGGCATCGTTGCAGACGATCATGCAGTCGACACCGCTGACGCGGCCGATACCAACGATCAAACCGGCGCCCGGGGCATCGCCCTTGTACATGTCCAGCGCAGCGAGAGGCGCCACCTCGAGGAAGGGCGTGTCGGGATCGAGCAGCATCTCTACACGGTCGCGCGGCAACAGCTTGCCACGCGCCAGGTGCTTGGCGCGGGCCGCTTCGCCACCGCCTTGCACGACCTTCGCGAGCTTGGCATGGAGCTCGAGAACCAGCGTGCGCATCGCTGCGGCATTCGCCTTAAAGTCTTCGGAGCGCGGGCTGAGCTTGGAGGCGAGTGCGGGCATGCGGTCTTTCGTTGGCAGGGCACCGGCACGAGGATTCGACGACGGACCAAGTTACGTATACGTCAATTGTAGGGTCGAGCGCTAACGCGCGGCCCGAGGTCCGCCAGAACGGCGCACGCTACAGCCACGGGTCGATCTGCGCCCGCCGGCCATCGCCCCAGAACGGCTCGCGGTCGATGATGAAAAAGGCGCGCAGCCCCAAGCGTCGCCGACGCTCTGGCGAACGCGACGAGAACTCGAAGTAGAAATCGATGCTGCAGCGCTGCTAGGTCGTGTTCGTAGGCTACTGCGCTCGGGAACCATGATTAACCTGTGCACCTTTCGCCTGGGTTTGGTTGGCCGAAACACGCCGCCACGCCGCCAGCCTCAATCGCAAGATCATTTCGCATCCATCTTTCGTGTACGTCTTGTCAGTGCATGGACCAAACTGACTGCAAGGTGATCGGGATGGTCACCGGCCCGTCGTTGACCAGGCTCACCTGCATGTCGGCACCGAACTCGCCGGCCGCCACCGGCGCGTGTGTCTGGCGCGCGGTGGCCAGCACGCGCTCATAGAGCCGCCGACCCAGATCGGGTGCGGCGGCAGCCTTGAAACTCGGCCGATTGCCACCCGACACATCGGCTGCCAGCGTGAACTGGCTGACGATCAACAGTCCGCCTTTCACATCGACGACGCTGAGGTTCATCTTTCCGGCGGCGTCGCAGAAGATGCGAAGCTTCAACAGCTTGGTAACGAGCTTGTCGGCCAAAGCTTCGTCATCGCTCGGCTCGGCACACACGAAGACCAGCAGGCCTTGTTCGATGGTGCCGATGGTGCCGCCGTTGACTGCCACCGAAGCATGCGCCACGCGCTGAACCAACGCGATCATGGCGCAGCCCTGGCGCGCATTTCGTCGTCGGCCTGATCGAAACGTGGCTCCACGTTCGACGGCAACAGCTGGATCGACGCACGCAACCCCGGCACCTCGTTCATCAGCGCCTGCTCAACGTCGGCGCGCAGCGCAGCCGCACGGCCGAGCGTCCAGCCCGAGGGCATGTGCATGTGCACGTCGAGAAACCGGCGTTGCCCGGCGCGGCGCGTCACGAGATGATCGAACCGGATCGTGCTTTGGGCGAACACTGCGAGCGTGCGGTCGACCTGCGCGAGCACATCGGGTTCGAGCGCGCTGTCCATCAACCCTTCGACCGAACGCCAGGCCAGGTGTGCGCCCTCGCGAAGAATGTTGAGCGCTACAAAGATCGCAAGCAGCGGGTCAAGCCAGAGCCAGCCGGTGAGGTGCACGCCGACCAGACCGACGACGACGCCTGCGGACGTCCATACGTCGGTGTAGAGGTGGCGCGCATCGGATTCGAGCACGATGGAGCGGTGCTCGCGCGAAGCCGCCATCATTCGCCACGCCAGCGCGCCGTTGAGCGCCGAGCTGAGCACCGCCAGCGCCATACCCCAGCCAAGCGAAGTCAGCGTCTGCGGATTGAAGAATCGGTGAGCAGCGGCCCATATGATCCCGGCAGCGGCGCCGGCGATCAGCAGGCCTTCGAAACCGCTAGAGAAGTACTCGGCCTTGCTGTGGCCGAACGGGTGATCGTCGTCGGCCGGGCGCTGCGCGATGATGACCATGGCCAAACCGAACAGCGCCGAGGCCAGGTTGACGAAAGACTCCATCGCGTCTGACAGCAGACCGACCGAGTCGGTGATCCACCAAGCCCCGGTCTTCATCACGATGGTTGCGACCGCTGCCGCGATAGACAGCTTGAGCAGCGTCTGGACCTGCACTTTGGCTACGCCAGCGTCACACGCGCGAACTTGCGTTTGCCGACCTGAACGACGTAGGTACCAGCGACAAGCTTGAGACCTCGGTCGTTGACCACAACGCCGTCGACTCGAACCCCGTTGCCATCGACCAGGCGAAGCGCTTCGCTGCTCGACGGAGCAAGGTTAGCTTGCTTGAGCAGGGCGCCTATGCCGAGCGGTGCGCCGCCGAGCGAGACTGCGTCGATTTGGTCGGGAACGCCCCCACGCGCGCGGTGGTTGAAGTCGGCCTCGGCCGCTTCGGCCGCCACAGCGCTGTGAAAGCGCGTGGTGATCTCCTTGGCCAGCAGTACCTTCGCGTCTTTCGGGTTCCGCCCGCCGTCAACCTCGGCCTTGAGCTTGACGATGTCGGCCTCTGGCAAGAAGCTAAGCAAGGTGAAGTATTTCCACATCAGCGTGTCGCTGATCGACAGCAGTTTGGCGAACATGTCGTTCGGCGCGTCTGTGATCCCGATGGTGTTGCCCTTGCTTTTAGACATCTTCTCGACACCGTCAAGGCCTTCGAGCAAAGGCATGGTCAGGATGCATTGCGGCGCCTGACCGTATTCGCTTTGCAGCGCGCGACCGACGAGCAGATTGAACTTCTGGTCGGTGCCGCCGAGTTCGATGTCCGACTGAAGCGCCACCGAGTCGTATCCCTGCATCAACGGGTAGAGAAACTCGTGAATCGAGATCGGCGTGCCGGCCTTGAAGCGCTCGCTGAAATCGTTGCGCTCCATCATGCGGGCGACCGTGTACTTCGCGGCAAGCTGGATCATGCCGCGCGCGCCCAGCGGGTCGCTCCATTCGGAGTTGTAGCGAACCTCAGTCTTGCTGGGGTTGAGCACCAGGCTCGCCTGCTGGTAATAGGTCTTCGCGTTGGCCTCGATCTGCTCGCGCGTGAGCGGCGGGCGCGTGGTGTTGCGGCCTGACGGGTCGCCGATCATCGAGGTGAAGTCGCCGACCAGAAAGATGACGGTGTGGCCGAGGTCCTGCAACTGCCGCATCTTGTTCAACACGACCGTGTGGCCAAGGTGAAGGTCGGGTGCGGTCGGGTCGAGGCCGAGCTTGATTCGGAGTGGCACGCCTGTTGCTTCTGAACTCGCAAGCTTGGCGATCCAGTCGGGTTCAGGTAACAACTCGTCACTGCCGCGTTTTGAGATCGCCAGCGCGTTCAAGACGCGGTCAGTCACCGGGTGTTTGGGCTGGGACAGGTCACGATTAGGAAGTAAAGACATTCGGGAGTTTTAAGGAAGTAGGCGCGAAGCCGGCTCGGTATACTCCGCGGCTGCTCAGAACAGGCTCCCAAGTGGCATATGCGAGCGAAGTGAGAAGCCCGTCGGGGTTTCGCCCCATTCTAGTAGAGGCTCTCTCGTGCCTCAGTGGTACATACCGAAGCGCGCGCATGTTGTTAGCGCTCGCAGATTGAGCGAAACGCTCCAGGACAAAATTGAAACCAAACACCATGATCGACCGCGCTCTAGCCTATGCCGGCGTCAATGCGACCAGCTTTGTACGAACTCACCCGCGCATCATCACGGCCAGCGTGATGCTCGTGCTGGCCGGCTTCGGTGCAGCGGCCTTCGGCATTGCGCCGATGGTGCCGGATGCGTCTAATCTGCCCAAGCAGCTGGTGACGGAAATCGTCACATCCAACACCGTGCAGTCACAAGTCGACGCATTGGCGGAGCACGCGCTGGAGCTCTACCGAACCGACCTAACCCGGTCTAGTGACACCGCTGACAGCCTTCTAAAGCGCCTGAACGTGAGCGACGCATCGGCTGCGGCGTTTTTGCGATACGACCCGACGGCCCGCAAGCTGCTCGAAGGCCGCGCTGGCAAGATGGTGCGCGTACAGACCAACGAAGGTGGCTCGTTGACTGAACTGGTCGCGCGCTACGCCGCAACCAACGCCGATGTGGCGGCCACGCAGTTCCAGCGGCTGCGTGTGATGCGTGTTGCGGGCAAGTTCTTGGCTACGGTCGAAACCGCGCCGCTCGAGGCGCAGGTGCGAATGGGCAGCGGCACGATCCGCTCGTCGCTGTTCGCGGCGACCGACGATGCACGCATTCCTGACGCCGTGGCCACGCAGATGGCTGAGGTTTTTTCGACCGACATCGACTTCCACCTCGAGCTGAGAAAAGGCGACACCTTCTCGGTCGTCTACGAAGCGATGACGGCCGATGGTGAACCCATCACCTGGGGCACGTCTACGGGCAAGCTGCTGGCTGCAGAGTTCGTCAACAACGGCCGCTCGTATTCGGCGGTGTGGTTTAAAGACGGCCAGGGTAAGGGTACTTACTACGGCCTAGACGGGCAAAGCAAACGTCGCGGCTTCCTGGCCAGCCCGATGGAATTTTCGCGCGTCACCTCGGGCTTTGCGATGCGCATGCACCCAATTCATAACGTCTGGAAACAGCACAAGGGCGTGGACTACGGCGCACCCAGCGGCACACCGGTCCGCACTGTGGGCGACGGTGTGGTCGATTTCGCCGGGCGCCAAAACGGCTACGGCAACGTCGTCGAGATTCGCCACACTAACCAGCGCTCAACGTTGTATGCGCACCTGAGCTCTATCGACGTACAGAAGGGCCAGCAAGTTGAGCAAGGCATGCGCATCGGCGCGGTCGGCTCGACAGGGTGGGCGACCGGCCCGCACCTTCACTTCGAAGTGAAAGTCGGCGGCCAGCAGCAAGATCCAATGATCATGGCCAAGGCTTCAGAAGCCGTGACCCTCACGCCTGCGGGCAAGGCAGAGTTTGCCCTGTTAGCACGCGGCATAAAGAGCCAGCTCGACGTGGCCGACAGCGTCCGGAACTCGGGTGCTTCGGTCGAATAAAAAGCAACGATCCGGGCCGAATGGCCCGCGATGGCGCGCACCCCAATGACGGAGCTCTACATCGGGCTGATGTCCGGCACGTCGCTCGATGGTGTCGATGGGGTCTTGGTTGACTTCGCCCCGCACACTGGTGGTGTCTTGCAAGTTCTGGCCCACCGACATCGGCCTTTTGTACCGGATCTCGCCGCCGAACTTCTGGCACTCAATACTCCGGGCGACAACGAATTGCATCGTTCAGCAGTCGCCGGCAATGCACTGGCGCGGGCGTATACCGAGGTCGTCGAGGACTTGCTTGACGCGAGTGGCACAGCGCGCGAGCGGGTGATCGCGGCAGCTGCTCACGGGCAGACTGTGCGCCACCGTCCACAGGAGTTCGACGGCACTGGCTACACATTACAGCTGGGCAACCCCGCGCTGCTGGCAGAGCTATGCGGAATCGATGTCGTGGCCGATCTGCGGAGCCGCGACGTGGCGGCGGGCGGCCAGGGCGCGCCGCTTGTGCCGGCGTTTCATCGCGCGGTCTTCGGTGTCGACGGCCAGACCGTCGCGGTGCTCAACATCGGCGGCATTAGTAACCTCACCACGCTTGGCGCCGATGGCTCGACCACCGGCATCGATTGCGGGCCGGGCAACGCGCTGATGGATCAGTGGTGCCAGGCTCACACTGGCCGAGCTTTCGACGACGCAGGCGCCTGGGCTGCCTCGGGTCGGGTGGCCGAGCCGCTGCTGACCGCGATGTTGGCCGACCCATATTTCGCGCAGCGACCGCCCAAGACCACTGGGCGGGATCGATTTAACGCCACTTGGCTCGCGTCACACATGCGCACGTTCGGCGCGACGCCGCCGGCAGATGTGCAAGCCACCCTGGCCGCTCTCACCGCCACATCTTGTGCGAACGATGTGCTGCGCTACGCCACCGACTCCAAGGAGCTTTTGGTTTGCGGCGGCGGCGCTTTCAACCGGCACCTCATGCAGCGGCTCGCGGCGAGCTTGCCAGGCGTGGTGGTCAAGGCAAGCGACGAGCGCGGCTTGCCCGCCATGCAGGTTGAAGCCGCTGCGTTTGCCTGGTTCGCTCGGGCCTTCAACGCACGCCAACCCGCTAGCCTGAGCGGCGTCACCGGCGCAAGCGGTCCGCGCATTTTGGGCGCTCTTTACCCGGCGAATTGATCCGTTGACCCAGGGGCTTACTACGCAGTTGGCCTCAACGATGTCACCATGGAGCGTCGAACCGACCTAACGGCGCAACATTCGCTCGGGTCGCAGCGGCTGAATGCGGGAACCGCGTCAGTCGAGGAATCGCGCAGCGTAGTCTGGTGACGGGCGAATGCAGACCTCTGTTCGGCCGAAGACCCTATACCGGTTCCTGGCCACGAGCCGGGGTCGCGGTAAGGACGAGGATTGCTCCCCGCCCCCGCACAGTTCCGTACGTGCGGAACTACCGCATACGGCTCCTGCCTTGAGTCATGACGCGAAGCGCTCGCTCGGGTACGGGTGAAGCACTCGAACGAGTGGAAGGTAGCGCGCGACGATTCGCCGGAACCGGGCCCAGGGCATCCGACCA
>JBBRPV010000016.1:0-53668 GCA_038227445.1 Burkholderiales bacterium
AGCGAGCCAATGATCATTGGCCGCAACTTTCTGATCAAGGTCAACGCCAACATCGGCAACTCCGCTGTGACGTCGAGCATTGAAGAAGAGGTCGACAAACTGGTCTGGTCGATCCGCTGGGGCGCAGACACGGTGATGGATTTGTCCACCGGCAAAAACATCCACACCACGCGCGACTGGATCGTGCGCAACTCGCCGGTGCCGATTGGCACGGTGCCGATTTACCAGGCACTTGAGAAGGTCGGCGGTGTGGCCGAAGACCTCACCTGGGAAATTTACCGCGACACGCTGATCGAGCAGGCCGAGCAGGGCGTCGACTACTTCACCATCCACGCCGGCGTGCGCTTGCCCTTCATTCACCTGACGGCGAACCGCCGCACCGGCATCGTCTCGCGTGGCGGCTCGATCATGGCCAAGTGGTGCATCACGCACCACAAGGAGAGCTTTCTCTACACGCACTTCGAAGACATCTGCGACATCATGAAAGCGTTTGATGTGAGCTTCTCGCTCGGCGACGGCCTGCGCCCGGGCTCGGGCGCCGACGCGAACGACGAAGCTCAGTTCGCCGAGCTGCGCACGCTTGGCGAGCTGACGCAGATCGCTTGGAAGCACGACGTACAAACCATGATCGAAGGCCCGGGCCACGTGCCGATGCACATGATCCAGGCCAACATGGACGAGCAGCTCAAGCACTGCCACGAGGCGCCCTTCTACACGCTCGGCCCGTTGACGATTGATATTGCGCCGGGCTACGACCACATTTCGAGCGCAATCGGCGCAGCGATGATCGGCTGGATGGGCACTGCGATGCTGTGCTACGTCACGCCCAAAGAGCACCTGGGCTTGCCCGACCGCAATGACGTCAAGCAGGGCATCATCGCCTACAAGATCGCCGCGCATGCCGCCGATGTCGCCAAGGGCCACCCGGGGGCGCGTGCACGCGACGAGGCGCTCTCGAAGGCGCGTTTCGAGTTTCGCTGGACCGACCAGTTCAACCTCGGCCTGGATCCCGACACCGCGCGTGACTTCCACGACGAGACCCTGCCCAAAGACGCCTCCAAGGTGGCGCACTTCTGCAGCATGTGTGGCCCGAAGTTCTGCTCGATGAAGATCACGCAGGAGGTGCGCGAGTACGCCGCCGGCAAGGGCGTGGCCGAGACAGCGGCGCTCGAGCGCGGCATGGCCGAGAAGTCGGCGCAGTTCAAGGCCGGCGGTGGCGAGCTCTACATCCCGATCCTTCCGCAAACCTGAGCGATGAGCCGGCTCTCGATCGGCATTGCCGGCGCCGGCCTGCTCGGGCGGCTGCTGGCGTGGCGGCTCTCACGGGCAGGCCATCGGGTCAGTGTGTTCGACCCCGCACCGGGGCCGATGCCAACCTTCGACGGCCGGCAGGCGGCCGGCTTCACGGCGGCGGGCATGCTCAGCCCGCTGGCCGAACTCGACACCGGCTCGGCCGAAGTGGCCGACCTCGGCTGGCGCTCGATCACGCTGTGGCGCGAGATCGTCGCGGCCATGCAAGCGCCACCCTGTTTTGCGCAGCGTGGCAGCCTGCTGCTCGCGCACCGCAGCGACTCGGGCGCTGCGCAGAGGGTTCTTGCACGCCTTGCACTGGCGGCGCCCGGCTCGCCGATACCGCAGGCCCTGACGCCACAGCAGCTCGTGGAACTCGAACCGGCCTTGCACGGCGCAGCGCAGGCCTGGCTGCTGCCACAAGAAGGTCAGATCGACGCCGTGGCCGCGATGCAGGCCTTGCACGCCGAGAGCCGCGAGGTTGAGTGGCATTGGGGCCGAACGGTGAGCGATGTGGTCGCTGGCGCGTTGATCATCAATGGCGCGACAACGCAGCGCGTCGATCTTGCGTTCGACGTGCGCGGCGTCGGCAGCCGGCCCACCTTGCCGGTGCGCGGCGTTCGCGGTGAGATCGCCTGGCTGCACGCGCCGGGCCATGGGCTGACGCGACCGGCGCGGCTGCTGCATCCGCGCCACCGCGTCTACCTCGTGCCGCGCCCAGGCGACATCGTGCTGGTCGGCGCCAGCGAGGTCGAAAGCGAAGACCGCTCGCCGGTGTCGCTGCGCAGCGCGGTCGAGCTGATGGCCGCAGCGCACAGCGTGATGCCGGCGCTGGCTGAGGCGCGCATCCTGCGGCTCGACGTGAACTTGCGCCCAGCTCTGCCCGACAACCAAGCGGCCACCGAAGTCTCCCCCGGCCTGGTGCGGATCAATGGCCTGTTCCGCCACGGCTGGCTGCTCGCACCGGCGCTGGTCGAGGACGCGCTGCTGGCCTGCGGGCTGGGCCCGCGCGTCCAGCGCCCGGAGCTGGTCGAATGACGCACGCCGACGAGATCGTGGTGCTGCTCCTCGGCCAGCCGCAAAAGCTGGCGAGTGGCACGACGCTGGCGCAATTGGTGAGCACGCTGGGCCACGCGCCCGCCGCCGTGACCACGGCCGTCAACGGCATGTTTGTCGCGCGCGGCCAGCGCGTCACCTGTGTGCTGCGGCCCGACGACGCGGTGCTCTTGTTCGAGCCCATCGTGGGCGGTTGAACCCGAAACGGCATCCCCATGCATCAACAGACTTTTCCCAGCAATCAAGACTACTGGCAGATCGGCGACGTCACGCTGCGCAGCCGCTTCCTGCTCGGCACCGCCGGCTACCCGTCGCCGCAGGTGCTGCACGACGCTATCGTCGCCGCGCAAACGCAGATCGTCACGGTCGGCCTGAAACGCACGCTGGCTGCGGCCGGCGACAACGGCTTTGTCGCCATCATTCGGCAGGCCCTGCGCGCGACCGGTGCGCGCCTGCTGCCCAACACCGCCGGCTGCCGCAGCGCGCGCGAGGCGGTGCAACTGGCGCACATGGCGCGCGAGCTGTACGACACGCCCTGGATCAAGCTTGAGGTGGTGGGCGACGAGCACACGCTGCAACCCGATTCGTTCGAGCTGCTGAGCGCCGCGGCCCAGTTGGCGCGAGACGGATTCACCGTGTTCCCGTACTGCACCGACGACCTCGTCGTCTGCCGCCGACTGCTTGATGCCGGCTGCCCGTTGCTGATGCCCTGGGGCTCGCCCATCGGCTCGGGCCAGGGCCTGCTGAACCCGTTCGCGCTGCGCACGCTGCGTGAGCGGCTGCCCAATGCCACGTTGATCATCGACGCCGGCATCGGCGCGCCTTCCCACGCAGCGCAAGCGCTGGAACTCGGTTTCGACGCGGTGCTGCTGAACTCCGCCGTGGCGCAGGCGCGCGAACCGGTGGCGATGGCCCACGCCTTCCGGCTCGCCATCGAGGCCGGCCGAACCGCGCGGTGCGCCGGTGTGATGGCACAGCAAGACTTTGCCGTGGCCAGCACGCCGGTTGGCGGCGAGCCACTGCTGCTCGGTGCCGCCGCATGACGCGCCCGGCACCGCCGATCATCTGGAGCATTGCAGGCACCGACAGCGGCGGCGGCGCCGGCCTGAGCGCCGACCAGCGCGCGGCCGACGCGTTCGGCGTGCACCTGTGCTCGGTGGTCGCGGCCGTGACGGCGCAGCACTCGCGCTCGGTGCTGCACATCGAACCGATGAGCACCACGCTGATCGACGCCCAGCTGCGGGCACTGTGCGACGACATGCCCCCCCGCGTCATCAAGACCGGACTGCTGGGCGGCGCTGCGCAAGTGCAGTTGGTGGCACGCTGGGTCGATCGGTTGCGCGAGGCCGGGCCCGTGGCGCTTGTCGTCGACCCCGTGCTCGCGGCCAGCACCGGGGCCACGTTCGCCGATCACTCGACAATTCAGGCTTACCGGGACGAGCTGCTGCCGCGCGCCACCGTCGTCACGCCGAACCGACGCGAGGCGCAGCGGCTGCTGGGCGACGCCGCGGCCAGCGATGCGGCCGCGCTGCCGGTGTTGGCCCGGCGCTTGCGCGCGATGGGCGCGCAGGCGGTGTGCATCACTGGGGGCGACAGCGCGGATGTCGGCGGGCGCGTACTCGACTGGCTCGCCACCGAGCACGCCGAGGGCTGGCTCGCGTCACCTCGCGTGGAGACGCCGCACCACCATGGCACCGGATGCACCTTCGCCAGCAGCGTCGCCGCGGCACTGGCGCTGGGCTTCGTGCCGGCCGACGCTGCGGTGCTGGCCAAGATGGCGACCACGCAGGCACTGCGCAACGGCCGCAGTGTTGGCAGCGGGGCGGGCCCGGTGCTCGCAGGCGCCGGGTTCGCGACAGATCCATCGCTGCTGCCCATGTTGTCCTGGGGTGAGCCGCAGCACTTCCCTGTCGTCCCGACCACGATGCAACGAAACCTCGATCTTTACGGGATCGTGGACAGCGCCGAGCACATGGCGCAGGTGCTGGCGGCCGGCGTGCGCACGGTGCAGTTGCGCATCAAGAGGCCTGAACGACCGACCGAGGCCTGGCACGCGGGCCTGGCCAGAGCCATTCGGCGCAGCATCGTCGCGTGTCGCGAATCGGAAGCAGAGTTGTTCATCAACGACCACTGGGAACTCGCGCACGCGCTGGGTGCAGGCGGCGTGCACCTGGGCCAGGAGGATCTACTCGCGATGGGCGAGGTCGGGCGACTGGCGCTTCAGGCCAGTGGCCTCGCGCTGGGCATCAGTTCGCACAGTCTGTGGGAGCTTTGCCGTGCCCGCAGCCTGGCCCCGCGCTACATCGCCTGCGGGCCGGTGTGGCCGACCTTGACCAAGGCGATGCCGTGGCTTGCGCAAGGTCTGGACAACCTGGCCTGGTGGTGCCACATGGCGCGGGTGCCGGTCGTCGCAATCGGCGGCATCTTGCATGCGCAGCAGGTGCATGACGCGGCAGCTTGTGGCGCCGATGGTGTCTGCCTGGTTCGGGCGCTGGGTACAGACCCGGTGTCCACTGTGCCCGCGTTCCAGCGCGCTCTCGATGCTGGCCGCGCCGGCCAGGGCTGCCGGGCTGCGCTCGCGCCGCCGCACCCCACCCTGATGTGGGAGTGATCGACGTGGAGCCAGCGGACGCAACGTGTGCAGTGCAGCAGTTCAACACCCAATGGGCGGAAGTCGGCCAGCCTGTGCGGCCTTTGCTGGCGAGAAATCTCGCGCAGCGAGTGCTGGCAAGAATTCTCGCGCGGCGAGAATAGAGGCAAACCTGCAAGGAAGCCCATGTCCACCGCCCCGAACTACGTCGCGCCCGCGAGTTTCGATGACCCCGCCGCCGCGCTGGCGCAGGTGCGCGCCATCTACGACGGAAGCGTCCAGCACCTGCGCAATGCGCTGCAGGCCTTCGTGGCCGGCGACGACAGCCGCGGCCGGGTGCGTGCTTGCTACCCGTTCGTGCGAGTGCGCACCGACACCGTGGCCCGTGCCGACTCTCGTCTGAGCTACGGCTTTGTCGCCGGCCCCGGCACCTACGAGACCACGCTGACGCGACCCGACCTTTTCGGCAACTACTACCTCGAACAATTCCGCCTGCTGCTGAAGAACCATCACGTCTCACTAGAAATCGGCACGAGCACGCAACCGATTCCGGTGCATTTTTCGTTCGCCGAGAACGACCACATCGAAGGTTCACTCAGCGCCGAACGGCGCCTGTTGCTGCGAGACAGGTTTGATCTTCCCGACCTGAACGCGATGGACGACGGCATCGCCAACGGCACTTTCGAAGCCGCGCCCGGCGACGCAATGCCACTCTCGCTGTTCACCGCGCCGCGGGTCGACTACTCGCTGCAGCGGCTGCGCCACTACAGCGGCACCGCACCGCACCACTTTCAAAATTTCGTGCTGTTCACGAACTACCAGTTCTACATCGACGAGTTCGTGCGGCTCGGCCACGAGACCATGAGCTCCTCGGCCCGCGCGCAGGACTACACCGCCTTCGTCGAGCCCGGCAACGTGGTCACGCGCCGTGCCGGCCTGGCCGCGCTGCCCGGCGACGATCTCGGCGCTCCGCCGCCCCGCTTACCGCAGATGCCGGCTTACCACCTCGTGCGGGCAGATGGCAGCGGCATCACGATGGTCAACATTGGCGTCGGCCCGGCCAATGCCAAGACCATCACCGACCACATCGCGGTATTGCGCCCGCACGCCTGGGTGATGCTCGGCCATTGCGCCGGCCTGCGCAACACGCAGCAACTGGGCGACTACGTGCTGGCCCACGGCTACGTGCGCGAAGACCACGTGCTCGACGAAGAGCTGCCGCTGTGGGTGCCGATTCCCCCGCTGGCCGAGGTGCAGGTGGCGCTGGAAGCGGCAGTCGAAGAGATCACCCAACTCAAGGGCTATGAGCTCAAGCGCATCATGCGCACCGGCACGGTGGCGAGCACCGACAACCGCAACTGGGAACTGCTGCCCTCGCAGCACGCGGCGAGCACGCCGGAGCGGCGCTTCAGCCAAAGCCGGGCGATTGCGCTCGACATGGAAAGTGCCACGATCGCCGCCAACGGCTTTCGCTTCCGAGTGCCCTACGGCACGCTGCTGTGCGTGAGCGACAAGCCGCTGCACGGTGAGATTAAGTTGCCGGGCATGGCCAACCACTTCTACCGCGAGCGTGTTGACCAGCATTTGCGCATCGGCATACGCGCAATCGAGTTGCTGCGCGAAGCCGGCGTCGACCAGTTGCACAGCCGAAAACTGCGCAGCTTCGCCGAGGTGGCGTTCCAGTAAGGCCCTTTGCGGGCCGCTTCAGTGCAGCGCGCAGGCCTGCTCCGGCTGGGGCCGAATGATGCCCCAGCGGACCACGCCTCGCTCAGGTGAATCGGCATGCAGCTTCGGGTGCGCCCAGGGCAGCGTCCAGGTGCCGGTGAATTCGGCACGTGCCATCAACGCATCGAGCGCCGGTTGGGGCACGGCGTGACCGGCGCTGTCATCGGTGGTGTCGTCCAGTATCAGCGCACCGCAGTTCTCGACCGCCTTGTCGTTCACCCAGGGTGATTTGAAGTGGTAACCGTCGATCAGTACCGCCAGCCGCTGCGGGCTGTTGGCGATGAGGTTGCCACCCAGCCAGATGTCAGACACCACAAGGCGCAGCGGTGCGTCGGTGTGCGCCGCCCACGTCTCTCGCGCTTTCAGCGCGAGCGCGGCACCGGGAAAGTTGGCTCGGGTGCGGCGCTCGAAGTAGTCGGCCAGCACGGTCTTGCTGAGCGTTTGTGAAACACACAGAACCACCTGCATGACGATCACGGCCTGCAGGCAGCGCTTGAACATCGCTGGCGAGTCGGGCCGGCGCAGCAGCGTCATCGCGAGCAGGCCTGTCAACAGGAATGCATTGGTGCCCCAGCGCGCCTGCAGCGCCGTTTCGCTGAGCAGGCCGATGGACATTGTGATGAGCAGCGGTGTGCACGCGGCCACCCAAATGAACAGCCGGTCACTGGGCGCGAGCGGCGGCAACCGTGCTGCCGCTCGCGCCGCGGCGCGGCCGGGCAGCATCACCAGCATCAAGCCAAAAAAAAATGGCAGCAGCCGCATCAACTGCGTGAGCACAAACTCGGCCAAACTTTGCAGCGTGGCCAGCAGGCCGGGCAGTTCACGCGTGACCTCGTGCGCGTAGCGCAACGGCAGAAAGTGGCTGGCGCGCAGCCACAGCAAGTGCGGCACCAACACCAGCGTGAAGACGCCGACCCCCAGCAGCAGCCCGAGCAACATGCGCCGCGTGTGCAGGCTGCGGTCCAGCGCGAAATAGACCAGCAGGCCGGCGAGCGGGAACAGCGCCACGTACTTGACGAGCATGGCCAGCCCGGCGAACAGGCCGGTCAGCGCCCAGAGGTACCAATCCCGGCGCCGCGTGGCCAGGTAGAAGAGCAGCAACGTCGCGGCCTGAAAAGGCAGCAGCACGGTGTTGTGGTTGAAGCTGTCGCCGCCGATGTTGTGGTACGTGACGAGCGAGGTCAGCGCCATCGCGATCAGCGAACGCGTGGGCGACATGAGTTCAAGGCCGAGCCGCCAGGTGATCGCCAGAGCGAGCACGATGCAGCTTTGCGTGGCGACGAAAGGCAGCAAAAACGAAGGCCCGAAGAGCTGGATCAGGCCGTGCATGATCCATGAAGGCAGCGGCGGGTGCTTCCAGTAGCCGCTCTCCATAGAGAAGGCCCAGACGAACTGCTCGGCGCTGTCGACCTCGGGCGCGCTGTAGTTCAGCCCGACCACCAGACCCCAGAGCAGCACTTGACCGATGCACAACAACGCCACCCAGCGGCGCTGATCGTTTTGCTGCGCGAACGCCGGCATGGGAGGCAAGGGAATCAGAGGTCGCTCGCTTCTTCTGGAGGGTTCGCAACGATTCTAAGAGCGGCCTGGCGCGGTGGCGGCCCGCACGGGCAGCCCGCAGTGGCCGGGATCTCGCGCGGAAGGAGGGAAGAAAGGATTGCCCACTTCATCGCGATCCCTTACCCTGAGACACCAACCCCGGCGCGGGAAAAACGCCTTCAGGAGAGAAGACCATGTCCTCATCACCTTCGGCTCCGCACCCTGAGGTGCAAGCACTGCGCAGCGTCGCGTTCGTGGGCCAGGCTGGAGCCGGTAAGACGAGTCTCGTCGAAGCCCTGCTCTGCAAGGCCGGCGCTATCGGCGCGCCCGGAAGCGTGGAACGTGGCACCACCGTGTGCGACTTCGACCCCATGGAGCGTCGTGCCCAACACTCGCTGAACTCGGCCGTGGTTCACCTCATGCACCACGACACCCGCGTGCACCTCATCGACACGCCGGGCCACCCCGACTTCGTTGGCCAGTCGATGGCGGCGCTCGAAGCGGTGGAAACAGCGGCGGTGGTGATCAACGCGCACAGCGGCATCGAGATGATGAGCGTGCGCATGATGGACTGGGCGCTCAAACGGCGCCTGTGCCGCATTGTCATCGTCAACAAAATCGACGCGGTCGGGGTCAACCTGCCCGTCTTGGTACAGCAGATCCAGGCCGCGTTTGGCAAGGAGTGCTTGCCTCTGAACCTTCCGGCGTCGCACGGCACGAAGGTGGTCGACTGCTTCTTCAATCCGTCGGGCAAGGCCGATTTTTCGAGCGTGGAAGCGGCGCACCGCGCCCTCGTGGAGCAGGTGGTCGAGGTCGACCCCGAATTCGTCGAGCGTTACCTGAGTGATGGCGACGTCGACCCGCGCGAGCTGCACGCGCCACTCCAAGAAGCGCTGCGCCAGGGCCACCTGATCCCCATTTGTTTCGTCTCGGCGCGCAACGGTGCCGGAGTGGCCGAGCTGCTCGACGTGATGGAAGCGCTACTGCCAAACCCGGCTGAAGGCAACCCGCCGCAGTTCCTGAAAGGCGAAGGCGCGCAGGCCAAGCCGCTGCACGCCGTGCCCGACCCCGCTCAGCATGTGATTGCACACGTGTTCAAGGTCACGGTCGACCCTTACGTCGGCAAAATGGGTGTGTTTCGGATTCACCAGGGCACGGTCACGCGCGACAGCCAGCTCTATATTGGTGACGGGCGCAGGCCGTTCAAGGTGGGTCACCTGTTCATGCTGCAGGGCAAGGAGCACGTGGAGGTGTTTCGCGGCGTTCCGGGCGATGTCTGCGTCGTGGCAAGGGTCGACGAGATGCACTTAGACGCGGTGTTGCACGACGCCGCAGAGGACGACCACTTGCACCTGCTACCGCTCGACTTCCCCGTGCCGGTGCACGGACTGGCGATTGAGCCCAAGCGCCGCGGCGACGAGCAGCGCATGTGGGAAATCCTGCAAAAGCTGGTCGACGAAGACCCCTGCCTGCGCGTGGAACACGTGATCGCGACCAACGAAACCGTCGTCTACGGCCTGGGCGAGCTGCATCTGCGCACGCTGCTCGAACGCATGACCGAGGCCTACAAGTGCGAGGTCAACACCCGCCCGCCGCGCATCGCCTACCGCGAGACGATCACCTCGATGGCCGAAGGCCACCACCGCCACAAAAAACAAAGCGGTGGCGCGGGCCAGTTCGCCGAGGTCTACCTGCGCATCGAGCCGCTGGCACGCGGAGCGGGGTTCGAGTTCGTCGACCAGGTCAAGGGCGGCACGATTCCGAGCCAATACATTCCAGCGGTCGAGAAAGGCATTCGCCAGGTGCTCGAAAGCGGCGTGATCGCCGGCTACACGGTGCAAGACGTGCGCGTGATCGTGTACGACGGCAAATACCACTCGGTCGACTCAAAAGACATCGCTTTCACCACCGCAGGCCGCGAGGCCTTTATCGATGCCATGAAGAAGGCGGGCCCGATCGTGCTGGAGCCCATCGTCAAGGTCGAGATCACAGCACCGGAGCACAGCATGGGCGACATCACGGGCGACCTGTCAGCCAAGCGCGCGCAAGTCAACGGAGCGCAGGCGTTGGCTGGCGGAGCCATCACGGTGACCGGGCAGGTGCCGCTGTCAGAACTCAACGGCTACCAAGCGCGCCTGAACGGCATGACCGGCGGGCAGGGCCGCTACGCGCTGGAACTGAGCCACTTCGAGGCCGTTCCGCCCTCAGTGCAGGCCGTGCTGGTGGGCCAGTACAAAGCCCGCGACGACGACTGAAGCGCCGAAGCGCCATCGGTCAAAGGCCTCTGCGCAGCGCCCGGGTGGCGGCGAAACCGTCGGACAGCTCGGCCGGGCCGCTAGGTTCATCGCCGAGGCGCAAGCGGTCAAGTTCGGCATACGCAGCCAGCAGACGTTCTTCGGAGCGCGCCGCGGCGGCACGCGGTTCGGCCACAGCCGTGTCGATTTGGCGCTTGATACTGGCTCG
This sequence comes from Burkholderiales bacterium, assembly GCA_038227445.1. Classification (GTDB taxonomy): domain Bacteria; phylum Pseudomonadota; class Gammaproteobacteria; order Burkholderiales; family Burkholderiaceae_C; genus LMDS01. The sequence continues at coordinate 10,664 of JBBRPV010000016.1, forward strand.
AGACTGTTCGAGTGCGGCCTGGGTCCGCGATTGCACAATGCGCAGACCGTCGACCACCGCGGTGTGCTGCTGGCGCAAGGTTTCGGCCGCACGTTTGACCTGGGCATCAAGGCGCCGTTTGGCCAATTCGGTAGCCCGCCAGAAGCCAACTCCGGCCCCCAGCAGCAACGCGGCAACTACTGCCAACGACCAGGTGCCTGCTGTCATGTTTTGTTTCCTCCACGATGTGCCCGCTCGGCTCAATCAGCCACAACACAAGACACAAGACACAAGACTACCGGCATATCGGCGGATGGGGCGCAAACGTGAGGGCTTCCTGTGCAAATCGGCACAGTTCTCGTGCAAACCAAACATTCGGGCTGCCCGGGCGCTCCGGCCTGCTTTAAAGGCTCAGGCAGCGCGTGGCTTCACACAGGCAGCGGATTCCTTAGCCCGCGCGCGAGCCACTTCGACATCGGCATCGAAGGCCAGGGCCACGCCCATGCGCCGCTTCGCGAAGCTCTCTGGTTTGCCGAACAAGCGCAGGTCGGTATTGGGCACACGCAGCGCGGCGTCCACGCCGTCGAAAACCAGGCCGGCCGCGGCCACGCCGCCGTAAATCACAGCGCTGGCGCCGGGGCTCTTCAGCGCCGTGTTGACAGGCAAGCCAAGGATGGCGCGCGCATGCAGCTCGAACTCGTTTTGCCACTGGGTGATGAGCGTCACCATGCCGGTGTCGTGCGGGCGCGGTGAGACCTCGCTGAACCAGACCTGCTCGCCCTTCACGAAGAGTTCAACACCAAACAAGCCCTGTCCGCCAAGGTTGTCGGTCACCGCTTTAGCGATCTCACGTGAACGCTGCCGGGCCACGGCCTGCATCGCATGCGGTTGCCAGCTTTCCACGTAGTCGCCTTGCACCTGAACGTGGCCGATCGGCTCGCAGAAATGCGTTTCGACCCGACCATCGGGCCCCAGCGCCCGCACCGTGAGTTGGGTGATCTCGTACTCGAAGTCGATGAAGCCTTCGACGATCACGCGGCCGCGGCTGACGCGGCCACCCGCCATGGCGTGAGCCCAAGCCGCTTTCACGTCGGTCGGTCCGTCGACCTTGCTCTGGCCCTTGCCCGAGCTGCTCATCACTGGTTTCACGATGCAGGGATAGCCGATCTTCGCGTCGATCGCGGCCTGCAGCTCTTCGAGGGAATCGGCAAAAACATAAGGACTGGTCGGCAGCGCCAGTGTTTCAGCAGCCAGCCGGCGAATGCCTTCGCGGTCCATCGTCAGGCGCGCCGCGCGCGCCGTGGGAATCACGCGCACGACACCAGCGGCTTCGAGTTCTTCGAGCACGCCGGTGGCGATGGCCTCGATCTCTGGCACCACCAGCATGGGACGCTCGGCTTCGATCAGGGCTTTGAGCTGCTGCGGGTCGCTCATCGTGATGGTGCGGGCGTGGTGCGCCACCTGCTGGCCCGGCGCGTGCTCATAGCGGTCAACCGCGATGGTCTCAACACCGAGCCGCTGCAGGGCGATCAGCACCTCCTTGCCGAGCTCTCCGCTGCCGAGCAGCATCACTCGGGTGGCGTGGGGCGAATGCGGCGTTCCGAGCGTCGTCATAAAGATGTCCTGGGCTTGGCAAGGTTTCCGGGTTCGATCTGATTTTCCTTGGAACGCCTGGGCGCGCTTCAGGCCGCTTGCCCGGCAGAGCGGACCCCAGTCAACAACACTTTATCATCTGCAACATGACTCCCGCCCCCCGAGACGTTGCTCAGATTCGCCACGACAACGCCCTGCTCTTGTTCGACGAATTCGTTCAGGCCACCGTTAAACACCCCGATGCCGCCACCCTGCGTGGCCTGGAAGGGCGCTTCGCCGAGCGGCTGCAAATCCAGCCGAGTTACTGGAGTCAAATCAAGGGCCGCTCGCGCCAGATCGGGGAGCGGCTGGCGCGGCAGTTCGAGCAGCTCTGCCACAAGCCGTCAGGCTGGATGGACGAACCACAGCGCGCGCCAACCCGAAGCGCAACGGCCAGCGCGTTCGCCGCCGCCCCGCTGGAGCTGCGCGATGCCGACGACCTGTTGCGCAACGTCCCGCAAGACGACGATGAGCGTTTCATCGTTGGCCTCGTGCTCACGTACTACCGTCGCCACCCGCTGCGCGCCCGCGGCCGGTTGCTTGAGCTGCTCGGCGAGGTGCTGACACCTGCCCCCGCGGCCACGCCCAAACCCGCCGGCGCCAGGTCGCCGGTTGCCGACGACAGTGATCTGTGGCGCAAGACCCAGGCCGCAACAGCGCCGCTGAACAGGAAGCGCTGAGGCCACAAAAATCTGGTCCACCCCTAGAACAAACTGATAACTCCCCTTGCGCAAGATAACCGTTCGTTTATCATTTGCACAAGTCGAGGCAAAAGCTTTTGCCTCGACGACACCCCGCCTCACCCACTTTCGAAAAGTCTCATGACCTTCATCTGCGCATCGATCCGAACACCGGCTCACCGCCTCGCGGCGCGTGCAGTGTTGTCGATGAATGAGTCTTCGAAGGTCATGGGTGCTCCCGCAAGGCCGAAGGGTTCGCCGCCAAGCTGACGTCGCACGCGACGTTTCAGTCGCCGCACGGCCCGGGCTGCACCTGCACCTCGGGCCGTTTGCTTTTTGCCCCACCACTTTTCACCGACTTCAGGAGAAGCCACATGAAGATCACGATCACCCCCGCCAAGCCGCGCAACCCTGTCGTTGCACGCGCCCGTTTTCGCCGCGCAGGCAGCCACCGGCCTGGCGGCGGAGCGTCGCGCCAGCAGGCGTCCCGGTTGCTGCAACGCGAATTGGAACGACTGAAACACAGCCCATGAACGCTGCGCGGCCGACCCGCGCAGCCCCGAATGAAGGACACGATCATGTCAAGCTTGAAAGACTTGCGTTGGAGCCCCGTGGCACCGCAGCACCCCCAGGGCGAAGCGGCTCGCCGCTTCGTTGCCATCGGCCTGCGCCGCGCCAGCGCGCTTCTGGCCCGCCTCTCACGTCGCCTGGCTCGCCCTGCCGTTTCGGCCAGACCAGCGGAACCGCAGCTTGAGTTTTATGCCGAAGCCGGCGCCCCCGAAGGGGCCTTGTACCTCGACGGCGAACTGGTGGGCTGGGTGCCTGGCGTGACTCGGCTGTGATGCCCAAGCGAGGAGCACCAAACCCGGCCCCCTCGTTTACTTCGGCCTTTGCTGGCGGTAGTACGGGGCGGGGGGGGCGAAACCGCTGTTGATGCCTGCTACGCCGCGCTGCTGCTAGAGCAGCTAAAGCCCTATGAACGGCAGGCGCGCTCCGCGCAGCGGAGCATCTGATTTAAGCCGCAGTGGCAGGCTGCCGATAAGATGGAACGACCCCATAAATTTTCAACCATGATGTCAAGCGAACCGCCACCGCCGAGCCCTGCACTCACGCAGCCCTTGCGGGACTTGGCGGCCTGGACGGCCCACTTCGGCGCGGCCGACATTCCCGTCCTGGCCCAAACTTCCGAGGCGCTCGAAGCACTGCGGGCGAACGAAGACGATGTCGACGCCAACGGCATCGGCGAAATGATCTCCGGCGATCCGCTGATGACGCTCAAGGTGTTGGCCCATTCGTCGACACACCGCGGCAGCCGTCTCGTGACCCAACCGGAAACCGTGACCGCTGCGCTCGTGATGATGGGCATCTCGCCGTTCTTCGGCAGCTTCGGCCTTCAAACGACGGTGGAAGACCGCCTGTTTGACCAGCCTGAGGCACTGGCCGGGCTGAACGAGACGCTACAGCGCGCGCACCGCAGCGCGAACTTCGCGCTCGGCGTCGCGGTGCACCGAATGGACCACGACTCAGCGGTGATCCACGCCGCGGCGCTGCTGCACGATTTCGCCGAGATGCTGTTGTGGTGCCACGCCCCGACGCTGGCGCTGCGCATCCAGCAGGCGCAACGCGCTGACCCGACGCTGCGTTCGAGCGCAGCGCAGCTCGACGTGCTGAACATCGAGCTGCTGGACCTGCAGCAGTCGCTGATGAAGGCTTGGCACCTGCCGGAGCTGCTGATCCACATCAGCGACGACCGCCACTCCGAGCACCCGAGCGTGCGCAGCGTGGCGCTGGCGGTGCGCCTGGCGCGGCACACGGCGCAGGGCTGGGAGAACGCGGCGCTGCCAGATGATGTGAAAGACATCGCGCAGCTGCTGAACCTGTCGCAGGCCGCCACGCTGCAATTCGTGCACGAGATCTGAATAATTTCGGGTGCAGACCCTCGCCTGACAAAACGCAATGAGCGTCGCCACGAAATTCTGGGCCTGGCTGAGCTAGCCGGTGGCCCCGTCGACAATGGTCACTGTGTCCACGGTCTGGTTGACGAACAGCTTCTCGCCGGCGACGTGCACTTGGCGCATCGTGCGCAGCCAGCACCGGCGCGCGTCGGCAAGCGTGTTCGTGCTGGTTTGCGGTCGGTGGTCAGGGCAAGTGGCTGGCCACCTGCAGTTGGAGTAAAACGAAGGCTTGAACCATGTCCCTCAGCCATCAGATCCTGGATCATTTACGTGCCGTCGATGCCGAGCGTGCTGCGCGCCAGAGCGAACCCGGGCTGGGCGAAAAAGTCCGATCGGTGAAGACCTATCAACAAGAGCGATTTCGGCACACGTACACCGATCTGCTAACAAGCACGCGCTATCGAGCTGCGACCAGCTTCTTCCTCGAAGAGCTGTACGGACCTGAAGACTTCAGCCGTCGAGACGAACAGTTTTCACGCGTGGTTTCGTCCATCGGGCGATTCTTTCCAGCGGAGGTCTTCACCACGGTGGCAGCGCTGTCTGAACTGCACGCGCTGTCCGAGCAACTGGACACTGCAATGGGTCGAGCCTTGACAAGTGTGCCGGTAAGCGCCCTCGGCTACATCGCCGCGTGGCGGGGCAGCGGTACACCTTTGCAACGAAGCAAGCAGGTCGATTTGACCCTCAGCGTCGCGCGCTCGCTCGAAGGGTTAACAAGACGAGCCTTGGTGCGAAAAAGTCTGAGCCTGATGCGGCGGCCGGCACAAGCTGCGGGTCTAGGCGAGTTGCAGCGCTTTCTTGAAAAAGGTTTCGACACGTTCAAGGCGATGAATGGCGCTCAGGAATTCATTGCCCTCGTTGAGACACGTGAAAACGTGTTGGCGTCTGCGCTGTTTGGAACGCCGTCGACGGGTGTTCCGTTGAAGCAAGTGGATGTGCTCGCACTGCTCCCCGGAGCGGCTTAGTCTTTGGCTATTTGCACGTTGGTTGAGGAGGGGCCAAGCGCCGGCAGCCAGAGCAAGCAGCTGGGCGGGTCATGTGTTGTTCAGCGAAGAACGGTCCAGGTCCCGGAACCAGCGTGACCTCCGTGTTGCTCACACTACACTTGACGTAAACGTCAACCGGATCAGCGCAGGTTGCCCCCATTTCCGCTGCTGCCACCCAGATGTCCTCCACCTTCACCATCGGCGAGCTCGCCCGCGAGTTCGACCTCACGACCCGTGCGATCCGCTTCTACGAAGACTGCGGCCTGATCACTCCGCAGCGCAGCGGCCGCAACCGCGTCTACACCCCGCGCGACCGCACGCGGCTGAGGCTGACGCTGCGCGGCAAGCGCCTGGGGCTGACGCTGGCCGAGGTGAAGGAACTCGTCGAGATGTACGAGTCGCCGCGCGACACTCAGCCGCAACTGAAGAAATTCCTCGTGGTGCTGGCCGCGCACCGCGAACAGCTCGAACAGCAGATGCTCGACCTGCACGCCACCCTCGACGAAGTGCGCGCGCACGAGAAAGAAGCGCGGCGCCTGCTTGCGCTCGGACAGAAGCGCGAACTGGCCTAACGCGCCGTTTCGCGAGACCCCTAGAATTGACGTATACGTCAACTTCGGCGGGTGCTGCGGTGATCACTCTCGTGACCGTGCGAGACGAAGTGTGGCGCCGAACCAATCCTCAGGAGACAAGACCATGAACAACCTGCCCGGCCTGAACTTCCAGCTCGGTGAAGACGTCAACGCGCTGCGCGACGCGGTGCGTGAATTCGCGCAAGCCGAGATCGCGCCGCGTGCCGCGGAGATCGACCGCAGCGATCAGTTCCCGATGGACTTGTGGCGCAAGATGGGCGCGCTTGGTGTGCTCGGGATCACCGTGAGCGAGGAGTACGGCGGTGCTGGCATGGGTTACCTGGCGCACATGATCGCGATGGAAGAGATCAGCCGAGCGAGCGCGTCGGTTGGCCTCTCTTACGGCGCCCACTCGAACCTGTGCGTCAACCAGATCAAGCGAAACGGCAACGACAGTCAACGCGCGAAGTATCTGCCCAAGCTGGTCAGCGGAGAGCACGTTGGCGCGCTGGCGATGAGCGAGCCGGGGGCCGGCTCCGACGTCATCAGCATGAAACTCAAGGCACAAGACAAGGGTGACCACTACCTGCTCAACGGCACGAAAATGTGGATCACCAATGGCCCCGATGCGGACACGCTCGTGGTGTACGCAAAGACTGAGCCCGAGCTCGGCGCGCGCGGCATCACCGCCTTCCTGATCGAAAAAGGCATGAAGGGCTTCAGCGTTGCGCAAAAGCTCGACAAGCTCGGCATGCGCGGCAGCCACACCGGCGAGCTGGTGTTCAGCAACGTCGAAGTGCCTACCGAGAACGTGCTGGGCAAGCTCAACGGCGGCGCCAAAGTGCTGATGAGCGGCCTCGACTACGAGCGCGCTGTGCTGACCGGCGGGCCGCTCGGCATCATGCAATCGGTGATGGACAACGTGGTTCCTTACATCCACGACCGAAAGCAGTTCGGCCAGAGCATCGGCGAGTTCCAGCTGATCCAGGGCAAGGTGGCCGACATGTACACCGTTTTGCAAGCGGGCCGCTCATTCGCCTACACCGTGGCGAAGAACCTGGACCTGCTCGGCACCGAGCATGTGCGCCTGGTGCGCAAGGACTGCGCAAGCGTGATCCTGTGGTGTGCCGAGAAGGCCACCTGGATGGCCGGCGAGGGCGTGCAAATCTTTGGCGGCAACGGCTACATCAACGACTACCCGCTGGGGCGGCTGTGGCGCGATGCCAAGCTCTACGAGATCGGTGCGGGCACCAGTGAGATTCGCCGCATGCTGATCGGGCGCGAGCTGTTTTCCGAAACGATGTGACGGGTTGGCCGCGGGCTGACGGCGGCAGGCAACCCCTACACGGACATTGACGCCGACACAGATCCTCTGGTGTTCTGATCCGCCCTAACGCCCCTGCGCTTCGGCCCACCACTTCGCGAATTCTTCCGGCGTTTCCAGCGTGATGCGGCCCCAGGCGCCGCTGCGGAAGTCGTTGATGACGATCTCGGCGGCTTTTTGCAAGTTGATGCGCCCGCCGGTCATCAGCGCGCCCCGCTGGCGGCCGATGTCGGCCAGCAGTCTGTCGGTGGTGGCGCCCGAAATGTCGCTCCACTTGTAGCGCGCCTGCAGCCGTTCGCCATAGCGCTCGCGCACGCGCGCCAGCAATTCCAGCGCCACTTCTTCTTCGTCGTAGGCGTTGCGGCCGATGCCGCCGCTGGCCGCGAGGTTGTAGCCGCTCTGCTCTACGGCGATGCGCGGCCACAGCATGCCGGGCGTGTCGAACAGATGGAAGTCGCTGGCGAGCATGATCTTCTGCTCGGTCTTGGTGATGCCGGGCTCGTCACCGGTCTTGGCCGCGCGTTCGCCGGTCAGCGTGTTGATCAGCGTCGACTTGCCAACGTTAGGAATGCCGCAGATCAATACCCGCACTGGCTTGACCATGCCGCCGCGCAGCGGCGCGAGCTCGCGGCAGGCGTTGATCAACAGGCGCGCTGGCGCGGTGCTGCTTGCGTCAAGCGCCAGCGCGCGCGTTCCGGGCCGGGCCTGATAGTGCGCAAGCCATTGCGCCGTGAGGTCGGGGTCGGCGAGGTCTTGCTTGTTAAGCAGCTTCAGCGCCGGCTTGCCGGCGGTCAGGTCGGCCAGCAGCGGGTTGGCGCTGGAGCCCGGCAGCCGCGCGTCGAGCAGCTCGATCACGACGTCGATGTGCGGTAGCCGCTCGACGATGGCTTTCTTCGTCGAGTGCATATGGCCCGGAAACCAGTGGATGGGCATGTGCGTGCGGCCTGATTAAAGGTCTGGAAGGTCGAGTTCGGGGTAGCAGCGGAAGATGCCTTGTTCGTTGAACGGCAAGCGCCGCTCGCTGCGCAGATAGCTCTGCACTTTCGGCAACCCGCCGACGCGCTCGTGCAGCTGCAAGACAGTGGGTGTGCCGGCCAACGCCTTCCTTGCTGCCTTCGGGAACGCGTAACGCAACCCTTCGACCAACTGGAACAACGACAGGTCGGCGTAACTCAGCCTGCCGCCGACGAGATGCCGCGGGCCGGCCGGATTTTTCACGAGGATGGACTCGAACCACTGCAGGTACTTGGGCATGCGGGCGCGGCAGAACTCGCTGGCGCGGCGCAGTGCCGGAGGCTTCTGCTCTTCGTAAAACAGGTCATGCCCGACCGGGTGATGGGTGTCGTGGGCTTCGGCAACCATGTCGGCAATCGTCAGCTGGATCTGCTGTGTCCAGACCCGCGCTTGCTCGCTGCGCGCCACCAGCTTCCACGTCGGCGCAAGGTAGTGAAGGATGGCGGCGGTTTGGCCGACGACCAAGCCGCCGTCTTTCAGGAACGGCGGCGCAAATGGCGGGTACACCAGCGCCGGGTCGTTCAGGCCGCGCAGCATGGCCGGCAAGCCCAGGCCCGCACTTTCGGCGCCTCGCGCCACGTCAACGTAAGGCGCGCCGGCCGCTTCAAGCGCGAGCCGCACGAATTCGCCGCGGCCCTGAATGGTCGGCCAGTAGTGGAGTTCATATGCCATCGAAGGAATGTAGCTTGCGGCGGCACGGGTCGCGCGCACAGCGGGTGCGATTGCGGCATTGAAAAAGTTTCACCCCGTTCAGCGCGCTGCGCCGTTAAACCAAATGTCCAAACCCACCTACGGAGCCCCTATGCCTCACCGTCGCCACTTCCTCACACTGGCCGCCGCCGCGGCTGCCGCACTCATCGCCACGCCCGCGTTAGCCATTGGCAGCATGGTCGAGGTCGACATCGTCGACCGCGCCCAGAACGAGGCGCTGCCCGTCCACCATCAGCGCGGCACGGCCTGGGTCGCCGGCCGGCCTGGCAGCCGCTACGCCGTGCGCTTGTCCAACCGTTGCGGCGCGCGTGTGATGGTGGTGTTGTCGGTCGACGGGGTCAATGCAGTCACCGGTGAGACAGCCGGGGTTGACCAGGTGGGTTATGTGCTCATGCCGGGGCAGTCGACCGAAATCACCGGCTGGCGCAAGAGCCTGACCGAAGCGGCGGCTTTCTACTTCACCGCATTACCCGATTCGTATGCCGCGCGCACCGACCGACCCGACAACGTGGGCGTGATTGGCTTGGCGGTGTTCCGCGAGCGCCAGCGCGAACCCGAGGTGTCGCGGCGCCCGTACGACAGCCCAGAGCGCGCTTTGGCGCAAAACGCTGACCGTGCGCGTGGTGCCGCCGAAGCGTCGGCGGCGCCAGCCCCGTCCACCGCGGCGAAGGCTTCTGGCAGCCTTCGCGAAGAGCGCCTGGGCACCGGCCACGGCGAACCTGAATACATGCCAACCACACACACCAGCTTCGAGCGCGCCAGCGAGCGGCCGAACGAACTCGTGCGGCTGCGCTACGACAGCCGCGAGCGCCTGCTCGCCAGCGGCGTGATCAGGCCGCGCCGTGCGCCGTGGGTGCCCGAGCCGTTCCCGGGTTTCGTGCCCGACCCAAAGGGTTGATGGCGCGGCGCGGCGGCGTAGGAGAATGGCGGCCCGCGAGCGCCTGGAAACCCACCTCATGACCGAAGCAAATACTGTCGCCCTGATGCCCGACCGCCTGTCGGTTGACCCCAGCAGCCCGCACCACATTGCCGCCGTGTTCGAGCGCGAGATCGGAATTCGCCTGAACGAAAAGGAGCGCTTCGACGTCGAGGAATACTGCATCAGCGAAGGCTGGGTCAAGGTTCCCGCCGGCAAGGCCTTAGACCGCAAGGGTAAGCCCCTGACGATCAAGCTCAAGGGCAAAGTCGAAGCGTTCTTCCGTTAGTCCGACGCCGCTGGGCTGCCGGGCCGTGCTGCGTACACTTCTGCCAAACGACCTGGCGGCCTGAAGCATGTCCACCCAACTCCAAGAGCTTCTCGACAGCAACCGCCTCTGGGCCGCCAAGACCGAGGCGAGCTCGCCGGGGTTTTTCACGGGCCTCTTGCAACAGCAAGCTCCGCAGTACCTGTGGATCGGCTGCGCCGACAGCCGCGTGCCGGCCAACGAGCTGGTCGACCTGCTCCCAGGCGAATTGTTCGTGCACCGCAACGTGGCCAACGTGGTGGTGCACTCCGACCTGAATTGCCTCTCGGTGATCCAGTTCGCCACCGATCTGCTGAAGGTCAAACACATCATCATCGTTGGCCATTCCGGTTGCGGCGGCGTGCGTGCGGCGTTGAACGACATCCGCATCGGCCTGGCCGACAACTGGATCCGCCACGTCCAAGACGTGCGCAACCGCCACCAGCCCTTTCTCGACACGGTGGTCGAAGAGCGGCGCGTTGACGCGCTGTGTGAGCTCAACGTGATTGAGCAGGCGCGCAACGCCTGCCAAACCACCATCGTGCAAGACGCCTGGGCGCGCGGCCAGGAACTGGTGGTGCACGGATGGTTCTACGGCCTGAACGACGGCCTGCTGCAGGACCTGCAAATCACCGTGGCCGACCCCGTCCAGATGAGCGCCGCGGTTGAGCGCGCGGTCGCCGCGGTGCAGACCCGCTACGCGCGGGTCAGCCCACCCACCGACCGAGACGCCAGCGCATGACTCGGGCGGCCTTTCCGAGCTCGCTGAGCGACCCGCGCGCTTTCGAGATTGCGCAGGCCATGCTCGACGGGTTCAACCGCCACTACACCTTGTTTCGCCAGGCCAGCGCCGAAGCGCAGCAGCGTTTTGAAGCGGCCGACTGGCACGGCCAGCAGCGCGCCCAACGCGAGCGAATCGAGTACTACGACTTGCGCGTCGACGAAGCCTCAGCCCACTTGCAGCGCACCTACCAGGCGGCCGAGCTGCCCAAAGATGTGTGGCAGCAGGTCAAGCTGCACTACATCGGCCTGCTCACCGACCACCACCAACCTGAGCTGGCCGAGACCTTCTTCAATTCGGTGACGACGAAGATCCTGCACCGCAGCTATTTCCACAACGACTTTATCTTCGTGCGGCCGGCCGTCTCGACCGAATACATTGAGAACGACGAACCGGCCTCGCTGCCCACCTACCGCGCCTACTACCCGACGAAAGAGACGATGCGCGACACGTGGCTGCGCATCGTTGGCGACTTCCAACTCAAGCGCGAGTTCGAAGACCTGGAGGCCGACATCGACTGCGCTCTCGCCGCGGTGGCCCTGCAGCTCGGTGAATACCGGGTGCGTGCCAACTTTCAGTTGCAGGTGCTGAGCTCGCTGTTCTACCGCAACAAGGGCGCCTACCTTGTCGGCAAGATCATCAATGGCTTCAAGGAAATACCGTTCGCGTTGCCGATATTGCACGGCGATAACGGACTGCTGGTCATCGACGCTGCGCTGTTTGGTGAAGACGACCTGCTCCTGTTGTTCAGCTTCGCGCGCGCTTACTTCATGGTGGCGATGGAAGTGCCTTCGGCCTACGTGCAATTTTTGCGCTCGATGATGCCGCGCAAGCCACGCAGCGAGATCTACAACGCGCTCGGCCTTGCCAAGCAAGGCAAGAATTCTTTCTACCGAGACTTCCTGTACCACTTGAAGCATTCGAGCGACCGCTTCCGCAGTGCGCCCGGCATCAAGGGCATGGTGATGCTGGTGTTCGACCTGCCGAGCTTCCCGTACGTATTCAAGGTCATCAAAGACTACTACCCGGCGCAGAAAGAAACCACGCGCGAAACCATCAAGAGCAAGTACTTGATCGTGAAGCAGCACGACCGCGTCGGCCGCATGGCCGACACGCTGGAATACAGCAACGTGGCATTCCCGCTGAACCGCTTCGACGACGAACTGGTCGAAGATCTGAAGCAGTATTGCCCGAGCCTGCTCGAATCAGACGGCGACGCGCTGGTGATTCGCCACCTCTACATCGAACGCCGCATGATCCCGCTCAACATCTACCTCCAAGAAGCCTCGCTCTCGCAGATCGAAAGCGTGGTGATCGAATACGGTAACGCTATCAAAGACTTGGTTCGTGCCAACATTTTTCCCGGCGACATGCTGTGGAAGAACTTTGGCGTCACGCGCCACGGCAAGGTCGTTTTTTACGACTACGACGAGATCGAATACCTGACCGACTGCATCTTTCGCAAGGTGCCTGAGCCGCGCAACGAACAAGAAGCGATGTCGGGCGAGATCTGGTATCGCATCGGGTCGAAAGACGTGTTTCCCGAAACCTTCGGCCCCTTCCTGCTCGGCAACCCGGTGGTGCGCGGCGTGTTCATGAAGCACCACGCCGACTTGCTGGAAGCCTCGTTCTGGCAGGGCCACAAAGAGCGCATCCTGGCCGGCTACGTGCACGACGTTTTCCCCTACGACGCGCACAAGCGCTTTCGCTACAAAGCTCCGGCGCCCTGACGATGGCCCTGAACGTGCCGCTCAACGTGCCGCTCAACGCGTCGATCAGCGCGGCGATCAACGCGGCGATCGACTTGTTCCGCGGCGCTCAACCTCGGTCCATCGCTGCACTTTTCGCTGACCGATCCGGTGGCGCGATACTTCTCCGAACCAATGAACGCGGCGCTGCGCCGTCGTTTCGACACGGCCCGTGCTCAGTCCCGCAGCGCGAGCCCTGTTCCCACGGCTTGAAGCCGACACTGCGGGCTGTAGTTAAGGATTTGCTATGAACGACCCCATCGTCATCGTCTCTGCAGCGAGAACGCCCATCGGCGGTTTGCTGGGTGACTTCAGCTCACTCGCTGCCCATCAGCTCGGCGCCATTGCCATCAAGGCTGCGATCAAGCGTGCCGGCATCACTGGTGATGCCGTTAACGAAGCCTTGATGGGCAACTGCCTGATGGCGGGCCAGGGCCAGGCGCCGGCCCGCCAGGCCGTGCTCGGCGCAGGGCTGCCGCAGTCCGTGGGTGCCGTCACCTTGTCAAAGATGTGTGGCTCGGGCATGCGCGCATGCATGTTCGCGCACGACATGCTGCACAGCGACACCGCCGAAGTGGTGGTGGCCGGTGGTATGGAAAGCATGACCAACGCACCGCACCTGACCGCCATGCGCAAAGGCGTGAAGTACGGCGCTGCGGCGCTGTACGACCACATGGCCATAGACGGCCTGGAAGATGCCTACGAAAAACTGCCCAACGGGGGTGGCAAGGCGATGGGCGTGTTCGCCGAAGAGTGCGTCTCGAAATACCAATTCACGCGCGAGCAGATGGACAGCTTCGCGATCTCGTCAACACAGCGCGCCAAGCTCGCCAACGAAGACGGCAGCTTCGACTGGGAAATGGCACCGGTCACCTTGCCCGCGAAGTCGGGAAGTTCCAGCCCCGCCGGCGCGGCAGGCGACACAGTGATCAAGTTCGACGAGCAACCCTTCAAGGCCAAGCTCGACAAGATCCCGGGCCTGAAGGCTGCGTTCATCAAAGACGGCACGATCACCGCCGCCACCTCGTCGAGCATCTCTGACGGGGCAGCAGCGCTGGTGTTGATGCGTGCCAGCACGGCCGCGCGGCTGGGCTGCAAGCCGATCGCCCGCATCCACGCGCACGCCGTGCACGCGCAGGCGCCCAACCTGTTCGCGACCGCACCCGTTGGCGCGATCGAGAAAGTGCTGAAGAAGTGCGGCTGGGACGCGAAAGACGTTGACCTGTGGGAAGTGAATGAAGCCTTCGCCGCGGTCACGCTGGCTGCGATGACCGAGTTCAAGCTGCCGCACGAGATCGTCAACGTGCACGGCGGCGCGGTGGCGCTCGGCCACCCTATCGGCGCGAGCGGGGCGCGCATCGTCGTCACCCTGCTGGGCGCGCTGCGCAAGCGCGGGCTCAAGAAGGGCGTTGCTGCCCTGTGCATCGGTGGTGGCGAAGCCACCGCGATGGCCGTCGAGCTGCTTTGAAGCCTTTGCCATGCTGCTGAGCGAAGACCACCGCGCGGTGCAAGATGCCGTGCGTTCCTATGTGCAAGACCGCATCGCGCCGCAGGCGGCGGCGTGGGACAAGAGCCACCACTTTCCGAAAGCCGAGTTGCGTGGCTTGGCCGAGCTCGGCTGTTACGGCGTGGCAGTGCCGACCGAGTGGGGTGGCGCCGGGCTCGATTACCTGGCGCTCGCCATCATTCTCGAAGAGATAGCGGCCGGTGATGGCGCGACCTCGACGGTCGTCAGCGTCAACAACTGCCCGGTATGCTCGATATTGATGGCCTGGGCTGACGACGCGCAGAAAGCGCAGTGGCTCGGGCCACTGGCGTCTGGCGAGATGTTGGGTGCGTTCTGCCTCACCGAACCGCACGTTGGCTCACAGGCCGATGGCTTGAAGACGACGGCGCTGAAAGACGGCGAGCACTACGTGCTGAACGGTGTCAAGCAGTTCATCACGAGTGGCAAAAACGGCGACGTGGCGATCGTCATGGCGGTGACCGACAAGGCGGCCGGCAAGAAGGGCATCAGCGCCTTCATCGTGCCGACGAAAACACCCGGCTACAGCGTCGCTCGCATCGAAGACAAGATGGGGCAGCACGCCAGCGACACGGCGCAGATTCTGTTCGAGAACTGCCGCATTCCGACCACGAACCTGATCGGCGAAGCTGGGCAGGGGTTGAAGATCGCGCTGTCGGGGCTGGAAGGCGGGCGCATCGGCATTGCTTCGCAGAGTGTCGGCATGGCGCGAGCGGCGTTCGAGGCGGCACTGCGGTATTCGAAAGAGCGGGTGGCTTTTGGCAAGCCGATCTTCGAGCATCAAGCCTTGCAGTTTCGTCTTGTTGAGATGGCAACGCAGATCGAAGCGGCGCGCCAGTTGACCCACCACGCGGCGAGCTTGAAAGACGCCGGCGTGCCGTGCCTGAAAGAAGCTGCAATGGCCAAGCTTTTCGCCAGCGAGATGGCGGAGAGCGTTTGCAGCGCGGCGATCCAAGTGTTCGGCGGCTATGGTTACGTGAGCGACTTCCCCGTAGAGCGTATCTACCGCGACGTGCGCGTTTGCCAGATCTACGAAGGCACGAGCGACGTGCAGAAAATCTTGATCGGGCGGGCCTTGGCGTGAGCCGTCATTTCGATGCGGGGCAAGTCAAGGCGCTGGTGTTCGACATCTTCGGCACCGTCGTCGATTGGCGGGCGTCAATCATCCGCGAAGGGCAGAAGCTCTCGGCCGAGATCGGCTTGCCGGTCGACTGGCCGGCCTTCGCCGACGCCTGGCGCGCCGGCTACCGGCCCGCGATGCAGCTGGTCCGCACTGGCGAGATCGCGTGGACCAACATCGACGGCCTGCACCGCGTGATTCTCGACGAGTTGCTGCCGCGCTTCGGATTGGCGGTGTTGTCGCTAGCGCAACGTGAGCACCTGAATCTTGCCTGGCATCGGCTCGACCCGTGGTCCGACTCGGTGGCCGGGTTGCGGCGCCTGAAAAAGCGCTTCGTGATCTCGACCCTCTCGAACGGCAATGTCGCCTTGCTTGTGAACATGGCCAAACACGCGCGGCTGCCGTGGGACTGCGTGCTCTCAGCCGAGATGTTCCAGAAGTACAAACCCGACCCAGAGGTCTACCAGATGGCAGCGAGCCTGCTCGGTTTTCCCTGCGAGCAGGTGCTGATGGTGGCGGCCCACCCAAGCGACCTGCGCGGTGCGCAGAGCGCTGGGCTGCGCACTGCTTACGTGCCACGGCCGCTCGAACACGGGCAAGGCGGCTGGGTGGAGCCGGTTGGCGATGCGGTCTTCGACCTCGTCGTGACCGACTTCGGCGAACTCGCGCAGGCCCTCGGTGTTTGACTTCCGGGCCGCAGCTCGCCCGAGAAGACGTCAACAAAATAATCTATTCAGCCCGGTGCCCCATCTGATCGATCAGGGTGCGCCATGAGAGCTCGCGCACGCTCGTTCCAGGTGTGAGCAGGGTCGACGACCCAGCGCTTGGCCTGCACGACGAAGCCCTGGGCGAAGCTCTAGGGCTACACATTTTCTGAGCACGCTGCGTGGTGCCGGTGCCGCACTTGCCGGGGTGGCGCGCGACTCGCGCAGTTACGCCACTGCTGGCGCAGGCGGTCGTGCAGGATCTCAAACGTGGCGGCTGCGGCCCAGCGCTTGAACGACGTGTACACCGCCCGCCAAGGTGGAAAGGTCTTGGCCAGCAGGCGCCAAGCGCCGCCTGCGCCAAGCGCGTAGCAGCAGGCATTGACCATGAACCGCCGCTCGAATCGCGACGGAGCCTCACGCTGGCCAACGCGCTCGAACAGGCCGGCAACGAGCACCCATTAGGCATCGGCTATGTCGGTGCTCATGCCGTCGGGGCCGTCGCCGCCTTGCTCGCTTTGCCCTTCACCATCTGGGCTCAGCCCTATAAGGCACCGACCACCCCTCGCCTTCAGTCGGCGTACTGGCCGGCAGCCTTGATAACCGACCCCCACTTATTGATCTCGGCTTCGACGAACTTCTTGTGCTCGGCGCCGCCCAGGCGTGCGTCGCTGATGATGACCGCGCCGAGCGCCTCTTCGCGCTTCACGAACTCGGCGTCTTTCAGCGCCACGCGCAGCGCCGCATTGATCTTGTCGGTGACCGCCTTCGGCGTGCCCTTCGGGGCGTACAGGCCGTGCCAGATCGACACATTGAATCCCGTGAGGCCCGACTCGTCGAGCGTTGGCAGGTTCTTCAGGGCTGGCGTTTTGAGGCGATGGGATGAGGTCACCGCGAAAGCCTTGACCTTGCCACCTTCGATCTGGCTCGTGGTGTTGGTGGTCTGGTCGCACATCAGGTCGACTTGGCCGCCCAGCAGGTCGGTCATGGCCGGGCCCGTGCCCTTGTACGGCACTGTCTGCATGTCGATCTTCAGCGTGCTCTGGAACAGCAGGCCGCACAGGTGCGAAGCGGCGCCCAGGCCGGCATTGGCAAGGTTGACCTTGCCCTTGTTGGCTTCGAGCCATTTCACGAGTTCGGGGTAGGTGTTGGCCGGCAGCGAAGGCTTGCCGATCAGCGTCATCGGCACCTCGTTGACCATGCCCAAGTACTCGAAGTCGCCGAGCGTGTCGTAGGGCATTTTGCGGTAAAGCGCCGGCGACGTGCTCATGCCGATGTGGTGCATAAGCAGCGTGTAGCCGTCGTTGGTGGCCTTGGAAACCTTGGCCGCGCCCAGCGTGCCGCCAGCACCGCCCACGTTCTCGATGATGATCGGCTGGCCGCCCAAAGGCTTGCGCAGTGCTTCGGCCAGGTCACGCGCCACCGTGTCGGTGGGGCCGCCGGCCGCGAAGGGCACGACGATGGTGACTGGCTTTTCCGGGTATTCGGCGAGGACGGCCGTGGCCAGCAAAGTGGCCGCGACGGCGAAAATCATTCGTTTCATGGTGAGGTTTCCAGAGCTGTTGTGGTGATGAGCAGAAGATTGTCAGCCCTGGCCCGCTTCACGCCATGGCGGAAACCCCGAAAGCACCGGCGCCGTCACGTTTGGCGGCGCGCGATGTCGGTCACTTGTGCCGGGTGAACAAACATGCCTCGAACCTTCGCCGCCTGGTCGGCACGGCCCCTCCAACCCTTGATGCGCGTGTGGGTGCGCCCGCTCAGGCAGCGTCCCAGCACCTTGGCGCCAAGGTTCTCGTTGCCGGAACGGATCCGCGGGTAGGCCTCACCGATGGCCAGCGGGTCGCCAGCGCCGGGGCGTTTGCCTAAGCGTGTTCCACCCGCGTCGAGAGCGCGCTCAGAAAGGCAAGTTCGCGTTGCTCCGCGCTGCGGGTCAACAGCGGGTCGCAGTGGGTTCAATCTGTATTCAAGATGTCGAGCTCAATCTTCAGCGCTGCGGCCGGTTCGGCGTTTGGCGTCGTCTACGAGCTTGCGCTGGCCGGGCGGTGTGTCTATGGGGTAACGGTCGAAGCCCGCGCCGCCTGCTTTTTTCAGGTTGGCCACCAGTGCGCCCTCTTCGTCGTGGAAGTGGATGAAAGCGCTGCCATTCAGGTGGAAGATGCCAGGCCTGATTTCGCGCAGGCCCTTGATCTCGCGCAGCTGGCGCAGCAGCGGCAGCAGGCGCTTCAGCGCGGTTTCGTCAGCGTGAGCCATGGTGTGTGTTTCTCGGTGAATCTTTAGATTTGTGCAGCCAAGCAGGCAACAGCCCCTGGCCGCTCGCCCAGGCAACACACGCCGCCCAGCTCGCAAACATTCCCAGCCTGCAACCGCTCAACGCGAGTGAACCCAGTTCAGCGGTTACTGACACCAGACGCCACGTGTCCCGAAGGCACGTGTTCCGAAGCCGCCGTCACGTGCCCAGTCTGGTCGTCGAAGAAGAAGTCGGGTTCGAACTCGCGCAGAAATTCGCCCTTGGGCAGGCCGCCGAGGAACATCGCTTCATCGACCTCAATGTTCCAGTCCATCAGCGTGCGGATCGCGCGCTCGTGCGCCGGCGCACTGCGCGCGGTGACGAGCGCGGTGCGGATGCGCATGCCCGGCGCCGGGTCGTGCTGCAAGCGCTGCAATGCCAGCAGCAGCGGCTTGAACGGGCCCGCCGCCAGCGGGGTGGCCGCTTGGTCGCGTTCGTGTGCTTGAAAGGCGTCGAGCCCGGAGCGCTGGAAGACACGCTCGGCTTCGTCTGAGAACAGCACCGCATCACCGTCGAAAGCGATGCGAACCTGGTCAGGGTGCGCGCTCGAAGCACGCGCAGAGTGCGGATACACGCGGGCCGCCGGCACACCGGCGCCGAGCGCCGAGCGCACGTCAGCTTCGTTGGTCGACAAGAACAGCTGTGCGTTCAACGGCTTCAGGTAACGCCATGGCGATTCGCCGCGCGTGAACACGCCGCGCTGGATCGGCAGCCCGTAGTGCTGCGCTGATCGGAACACCCGCATGCCCGAGACCGGATCGTTGCGCGACAAGATCACCACCTCCACCCGCGGCGCGTCGGTGTTGAATGCGAGCAGCTTGTTGACCAGCGAAAACGCCACGCCCGGCTTGGCCGCGTTGTCGAGCCGTTCGAGCTGGAGCCGCATGTAGGCGCGGTCGTCGGTCGCTTCGAAGTGCTGATTCTCTTCTTCGAAGTCGAACAGCGCGCGCGAAGAAATGGCGACGACGAGTTGGCCGTCAAGGGTGATGGGCATGTTGTCGATGATACGAGTGAGCCTGACCTCACCTCCTTCACAATCGGCGCGCTGGCCCTCTGGCCGGCCACACCATTCGCGCCCTGTGCCATGCAGCCGCTCGACCAACTCACGATCAACACGCCGCGCCTGCACCTGCGCCCACTGGTCGCCGCCGACGCCGAGCCCCTGTTCCGCATGCACGCCGACCCGCAGGTCATGCGTTACTGGAGCACCCCGCCGTGGGCCGATGTCGAGCAGGCCGAAGCGATGATCGAAACCGACCGCGAGGCTTTGCCCGCCGGCCGCCACCTGCGCTTGGCGCTGATGCTGCGCAGCAATCCTGCCGACAGCGGCGATTTGTTCGTCGGCACGTGCTCGCTGTTCAGCTTTCACGAGGCGAGCCGGCGCGCCGAGATCGGCTACGTGCTTGAGCGCAAGGTGTGGGGCCGCGGCCTGATGCACGAAGCGCTCGCCGCCCTCGTTGGCTTCGCGTTCGGCCGCCTGAACTTGAACCGCCTCGAAGCCGACATCGACCCGCGCAACAGCGCCTCGGCGCGCAGTCTGGCGCGCCTGGGTTTCGTGCAAGAAGGGTGGCTGCGCGAGCGTTGGATCGTTGGCGACGAGGTTTCAGACACCGCGCTGTTCGGGCTGCTGAGCCGCGAATGGAAGGCCGCGGTTCGCTGATGCATGGGCCAGTGCGCCTGTGGTGAAATGCCGCAGCCCGCAAAGGAGACCATGAGCGCACCGCAGCAGTTGATAGCAGAGTTCATTGCCAAATGGGGCCACGGCGGGGCGGCCCGCCACCTTAACGAAGAACAGGGTGCACAGCAGCACTTCATCGAACTCTGCGCGGTGCTCGGCGTCAGCGCCCCGCAGGGCGGCGAAGACTATGTGTTTGAGAAGGGCATGCTCGCGCTGGGGCAGCGCCGCGGCTACGCCGACGTGTTCAAACGCGGCCACTTCGCGTGGGAGAACAAGGCCCCCGGCAAACCGCTCGACGCCGCGCTGCGCCAGCTCATGACCTACGCGCTCGCGCTCGACAACCCGCCGCTGCTGATCGTGAGTGATCGGCTGCGCATCGAGGTTCATACGCACTTCAACGGCACGCCGAGCGAATGCCATGTGGTCAGATTAGAAGACCTTGGCGACCCGGCCCGGCGCGAGCTGCTGCGGCGCTGCTTCACCGACCCCGAGAGCTTCAAACCCAAGCGCACCAACCGGCAGATCACCGAAGAAGCGGCCAACGCCTTTGCCACCACCGCCGAGCGCCTGCGCGAAGCCGGCGTGCCCGCGGAGCTCACCTCGCACCTGCTCACGCAGTGCTTGTTCTGCTTCTTCGCCGAAGACGTGGGACTGCTGCCCGGCCGCATCTTCGAGCGCCTGGTAGGCAACCAGGCGGCCGAGCCCGAGACCTTACGCCGCGGGCTACAAGGCTTGTTCAGCACCATGCGCGATGGCGGCCTCTTCGGTGCCGACAGCATCCCGTGGTTCAACGGCGGTTTGTTCCAGCGCATCGAGGTGCCGCCGCTCACGCCGATGGACGTGGCCGCGCTGCGCAATGCCGCCGCGCTCGACTGGAGCGCGATCGACCCCAGCATCTTCGGCACCCTGTTCGAACGCGGCCTCGACCCCAAGAAGCGCAGCCAGCTCGGCGCGCACTACACCGACCCCGCCACCATCATGCGGCTCGTCGAGCCGGTGGTGCAGCGGCCGCTGCGCGCCGAATGGGCGGGGGTGAAAGAAGTGATCGCCACGCACATGGGAAAGCACAAGCGCGCCGGTGATGCCGAGTACCGAAAGGCGGAAGCCGCGTTCGTCACCTACCTTGAAATGCTGCGCAGCTTTCGGGTGCTCGACCCGGCCTGCGGCAGTGGCAACTTTTTGTACCTCGCGCTCAAAAGCCTGAAAGACATCGAGCACCAGGCCAACATCGAAGCCGAGGGCTTGGGGTTGCAACGCCAGGTCGATTCGTACACCAGCCCGGCGAATGTGCTGGGCATCGAGCTCAACGAATACGCCGCCGAACTGGCGCGTGTGACGGTGTGGATCGGCGAGCTGCAATGGCGGCTGCAGCACGGCTACCCGTTCAAGCAAAACCCGGTGCTCGACCCGCTCGACCAGATCGAATGCAGGGATGCGCTGATGAATGCGGATGGCAGTGAAGCGGCGTGGCCGACGGTGAGTGTGGTGGTTGGGAATCCGCCGTTTGTGGGCGTGGGTCGCAAGCGGCGCGAGTTGGGTGATGCCTACGTGGCAGCTCTGGATCAAGCGTTTGCTCCGCGCGTGCCTGGAGCGTCCGATCTGGTTTGCTACTGGTTCGACAAGGCGCTAAGCGCGATCAAGTCTCACGGCCTTGGCGCAGCAGGTCTTGTGGCCACCAACTCGATTCGTGGCGGGGCGAACCGAACGGTGCTTGAAAGCATCAACCGTGACAGCCGAATCTATGACGCATGGAGCGACGAGACGTGGGTGAACGAAGGCGCCGCAGTGCGTGTCTCCCTGGTCTGTTTCGGAAACAGCGATGGCGCGCGGCTCGACGGCGAGAACGTGCCGCAAATCTACGCTGATCTGACCGCGCCGACCGAGGCTGGCGATGCGCTCGACGTGAGCCGCGCGACGACCCTGCCGGAGAATCTTGGCGCCAGTTTCCAAGGAGCATCGAAGAAGGGCAAGTTCGAGATCGATGCGGCAGTTGCGCGCGAGTGGCTGCGCCTGCCCAACCCGAACGGCCGACCGAACAGCGATGTGGTCAAGCCCTGGGCTAACGGGTTTGAGTTGAGTCGCCGACCGCAAGAACAATGGATCGTCGACTTCGGGATTTCGCTGAAAGAGACCGACGCGGCGCTCTACGAGAAACCGTTCGGTTACTTGACGCAGCACCTGAAACCGGAGCGAATCACCAAGACCGACGCCGCGCTGCGGGATCTGTGGTGGCGGCTCGGTCGTCCGCGAGTTGAGATGCGAATTGCGATGAAGGAACTAACGCGTTTCATCGCCACAGTGGCTCACTCGAAGCATCGCTTTTTCGTGTGGCTACCGATCACGACATCGCCAGATCAGGCACTCATCACGGTCGCTCGCGCGGACGACTCGACACTGGGGCTGCTGCACAGTCGCTTCCACGAGCTATGGTCTTTGCGCATGGGCTCGTCTCTCGAAGACCGCCCGCGCTACACGCCCACGTCGTGCTTCGAAACCTTCCCTTTCCCTCCCGGCCTCACTCCCGCCGACACCGCCCATCAACGCACCGAAGCCTTGCCCGACGCCGCGCTGATCCCCGCCGATCTGCCGCCCGGCATACGCCCGCACGCCGAAGCCATCGCCCGCGCCGCGAAGCGCCTGAACGACCTTCGCGAGCGCTGGCTCAACCCGCCCGAGTGGACGCGCCGCGAGCCGGAGGTGGTGCCGCTGGGGCTGGACCACTCGCCGTACCCGGACCGCGTGCTGCCCAAAGACGGTTTCGAAAAACAGCTCGCGCAGCGCACGCTGACCAAGCTCTACAACGAGCGCCCGGCCTGGCTCGCGCAAGCCCACGAAGCGCTCGACGTCGCTGTCGCCGCCGCGTACGGCTGGGCCGACTACACGCCGCAGATGCCCGACGAAGAAATCCTGCGGCGCCTGCTGGCCTTGAATCGGGCGCGGGCGGCGCGCTGATGCTCGATGGGAACGCGGTGCTTGCGCGCTGGCCTGGCCTCGTTGCGCAGAGCCCTCGCCATGCTGACCGAAGCGTGCCAGTTCTGGACCGCTCAGCCGGAAGGCTCGCTACTCAAGCCGCACTTGCGCTCGGCGGTCGTTCAGTCGTTCGAGTTCACGTATGAGTTGTCGCTGCGCATGCTGCGTCGTGTGTTGATCGAGCGCTCTGAAGCGGCTGACCTCGTGGCTGACCTGTCGTTCAATGACTTGCTTCGCAAGGCCGCCGACGCCGGGCTGCCGGTAGAGCCCGCCGCATGGCGAGCGTGGCGTGAGATACGCAACACCACGAGCCACGCCTACGACGAGGCCAAAGCGCAGGCGGTGGCATCGAATGGCGCGCGCTTCGCCGTTGATGCGGCGCTCTTGCTCTCGGCGTTGGAGGCGAGCCTTGGCAACTATTGAATCTCGTTCGCATGAGACACCGGTCGTGGCTTTGACCGAAGAGCAGTTGCACACGGTGCGCGCGATCATTGACCGCGTGTTGCCCGGCGCTGAAGTCTGGGTCTTCGGTTCGCGCGCCACAGGGCATTCGCGCCCGTTCTCTGACCTCGACCTGTTGCTGACGCAGCCGCGCAGCCTGAGCTGGCTTCAGCGTGCCGATCTGCGCGATGCGTTCGAGGCCAGCGAGCTGCCGTTCAAGGTCGATGTGGTCGAGGCCGAAGGTCTCTCGGGCGGCATCAAGGAGCGCGCGAACGCCGAGCGCGTGTTGTTGCGTGCATCGTAGGGCAGCAAGCCGCACCCAGGCCGCTACTGAACGAACCCCATCGCCCCGCGCTTGACACGCGCATCGGGCAGGTCGCGCACCTCGACACGCTCGCGCCGGTCGAGCTTGGCGTTGCCGAAGGCGGTCATCCAGGCGCGGCGCATTTCGCGCGGGGCCATTTCGCTCATGGCGTCGAGCACGTCGTCGTGCGGCTCGGTCTCGAAGCGTTCGCCCCAGCCGTGGTCGGCGCGGATCGAGCGGTACAGCTTGGCGGCAATGTGGCGCGCGGCGTCGCGGTCGGGTGCCTGGACTTCGTACACGTTCATGCGGTTCAGGATCGGGTCGGGAATGGCGCGGCCGTCGTTGGCGGTGGCAACCCAGATCACCTGGCTGGCGTCGATGGGCACTTCGGCGAATTCGTCGGTAAAGCTGCCGGCCGTGTCGTGTTCGAGCAAGCTGTAAAGTGCACCGAGAGGGTCATAGGCATGCTCACCGCCGGCCTTGTCGATCTCGTCAACCACCATCACTGGGTTGGCGTATTGACCGTCGACGAGGGTCTCGAACACCTTGCCGGGGCGGGCACCTTTCCACTGGCTGGACGCGCCAGACAACACCCAGCCGGCGGTCATCGAGCTCATTGAAAGAAAGCCCATGCCGGTGCCGAGTAGCACCGACAGCTCGCGTGCAAAGTGGGTCTTGCCCACGCCGGGCGGTCCCAGCAGAAGCAGCGGCGTGATCTCAAGCGCGTCGCGGCTGTCTTCGCACAGCGCGAGCTGGCGTTTGATGTCGTCGAGCACCTCGGCGAAGTTGGGTAGTTCGTCGTAGAGGTGGTCCATGACTGGCAAGCCGGAAGGCTTTACCTGGAAGCGTTCTGGCCCTTTTTCGAGCATGCGCTCGTAAGTGGAACGCAGACCTTCGTGTTCTTTTTTCGGCAGCTTATCCAGCTTGCGGCCTACTTCGTCTACGCGGTAGAGGGCGCGCATGCGCGCGATCGGTATGCCTTGGCCGGTGCTGCCCGAGTTGCGGGCGGACACGGTGACAAGATCGTTCGAAGCGGTCATTTAAATAACCTCCACCAGCAGTGTGCTTCAAACATTCAAACACGAATCACGCGCCACCGTCGAGCGATCATCGCGACATACCTGACGCTTATGCGTGCCGAGGTTGAAACCACTACAGCTTTGTATTGTGTTTTGCAGTAGCGCGGCGATTCGTGCAGATGATCTTTTGCAGGATCTCTAAATAACGTCTTGACGGTTCACACCCAGCCACGGGACCAAACACATCGGTTTTCAAGGTGCCGTCAAGCACGAACCACTGCACTAGAGGATGTAGCGAGACAGGTCTTCGTTCTTCGCCAGCTCTGCCAGCTTGGCGTTGACCTCGGCGGCATCTACGCGCACGGTCTGTCCGCCGCGGTTGGGTGCGTCGAAACTCACTTCGTCGAGCAACCGTTCCATCACGGTCGACAAACGCCGCGCGCCGATGTTCTCGGTGCGCTCGTTCACGTCGAATGCGATTTGTGCGACACGCCTGATTGCATCGGGCTGCAATTCCAGCGTCACCCCTTCGGTTGCCAACAGCAGCGTGTACTGTTTGACGAGGCTCGCGTGGGTTTGCGTGAGGATGGCCTCGAAGTCGTCCACGCTCAGAGAGCCAAGCTCCACACGGATCGGAAAGCGCCCCTGGAGTTCAGGAATTAAGTCGCTCGGTTTGCTGAGGTGAAAAGCGCCCGATGCGATGAACAGCATGTGATCGGTCTTGACCATGCCGTACTTCGTGTTCACGGTCGTGCCTTCCACAAGCGGCAGCAGGTCGCGCTGCACACCCTGGCGCGAGATTTCCGCGCCGCTGCTTTCGGAGCGCGAGGTGACCTTGTCGATCTCGTCTATGAAGACAATGCCGTTTTGCTCGGCATTGGCCAGCGCCACAGTTTTCACCTCATCGTCGTTGACCAGCTTGGCCGCTTCTTCTTCAACCAGGAGTTTGAGCGCTTCGTCGATGCGCATCTTGCGTTGCTGCTTCTTCGCCCCGCCCATGTTTGCGAACATGCCCTTGAGCTGCTCGGCCATTTCTTCCATGCCGGGTGGGCTCATTACTTCGAGGGCGGCTTTGCTTTTGGCGACTTCGAGCTCGATTTCTTTGTCGTTCAGCAGCCCCTCACGCAGGCGCTTGCGCATCACTTGACGGGCGGTGTTGTCGGGTTGCTGCGTGGTCGGCGGAGTCAGGCCGAACTCGTTGCCCGAGGTGCGCGCTTGAGGAACCAGAATGTCGAGGACGCGGTCTTCGGCGGCGTCTTCGGCGCGGGCTTGGTGGCGCCGCATCGCGCTTTCGCGTTCTTGCTTCACGGCCATGTCGACCAGGTCGCGCACGATTGAGTCGACGTCTTTGCCGACGTAACCGACCTCGGTGAACTTGGTCGCTTCGACCTTGATGAATGGCGCGTCGGCAAGCTTGGCCAGGCGCCGCGCGATCTCGGTCTTGCCGACGCCGGTCGGGCCGATCATCAAGATGTTCTTCGGCGTGATCTCGGCGCGCATTGGCTCGGCCACCTGCTGGCGTCGCCAACGGTTGCGCAGCGCGATCGCCACGGCACGCTTGGCGCCGGCCTGCCCCACGATATGACGGTCAAGTTCGGAGACGATCTCTTGCGGGGTCATGCTCGATTTCATGAGGGTCGTTGTCATTAGTCGAGCGTCTCGATGATGTGGTTCTGGTTCGTGTAGATGCACAGTTCGCCAGCGATTTCGAGCGACTTCTTAACCAAGTCTTTCGGTGCCAGTTCGGTGTTCGACAGCAAGGCGCGGGCCGCGGCGTGGGCATACGCACCGCCGGAGCCGATCGAGACAATGCCGTGTTCGGGTTCGAGGACGTCGCCGTTGCCAGTGATGATCAACGAGGCCTCGCGGTCGGCCACGGCGAGCATGGCTTCTAGCCGGCGCAGCACACGGTCGGTTCGCCAGTCCTTCGTGAGTTCGATCGCGGCGCGTACCAGGTGACCCTGGTGCTTCTCGAGTTTGGCCTCGAAGCGCTCGAACAGCGTGAAAGCGTCGGCCGTGGCGCCGGCAAAGCCCGCGAGGACCTGGTCGCGGTGCAGCTTGCGGACCTTGCGCGCCGAGGACTTGACGACGATGGCTCCGAGCGTGACCTGCCCGTCACCCCCGAGTGCGACTACATTGCCGCGGCGCACGCTCAGGATGGTCGTGCCGTGATAGTTTTCCATGGGGAGAAGATAAGGCTGTTTGCGCTGAGGTCAAGGGCGAAAGCGCGACCTTGGTCGAAGTCGCGGGCCGGGCGGCGTCGAGGTGGCCGGCCTTGAATGCGCTCCGTCATGGGCAACCTTAGGGCCACCCCTGCCTGTGCTACCGCTACCGTCAGGCGCGAACGCCCTCAAGTGGCGCCTGGCGTACTCGTAGCCGGCGACGAAGATTTACACTTTTCGGACCTTGACCTTGGCGTGCTCGTTGATGCCCATAGCGCCGAAGAACAGCGCCACCATGCGGTGCGCGTCGACGAAGTTGACGCTGCGGTTCTCGCTGCGCCGCGCCAGCACCCAATTCAGCAGGTCGCCAGCGGCGATAAAGTCGACGCGGATCAGGCGCGCGCAAGACACGTTGACGATGCTGGCCGTACCCAGCTCGGCGTGCATCTTCGTCAGCATGGGTCCGATGTCTCCGACCAGCTGCCCCGACAGTTCGACGCTGCCCACCTGCAACATGCCAGCATCCTCCGGCATGCGCGATTCCATGAAGCTGGTGGAGACGTCGCTCACCACCGAAAGCGGCGGTGAGGTGGTGTTGTGGCTCGCGCCGCTGATCTGCACTTCGCAGCGCGCCCGCTCCCACGATGGAGGCGAGACTTCGTAGGTCACGCAGTAGTTGATTGCGGCTTCATCAAATTGCTCGGGCCTTGAAGCCATTCGCAGGGCATCGAGTCGAACCTGCCAGTAGGCCGGGTCGACATCTCGCACGCCGGTGGGGGCGGCATCTTCCAAGACCGCGAAAAGGCGTTCACCAGCGAGCCAGCGCATGTCCAGATCCTGCGAGATCCAGTTGCGGAACAGTTCGCTCAGCCGCGCGCAGGCCTCGGCGTCAATGACTTTAAGAGCGCTCCAGTCGAAGACCCACGGCAGCGGCATCTGCAGCGTCACGGACGACAGCGCAGCCACCACGTCAGCGTCAACGAATTCCGGGCAGACCCAGCCGACTTGACCTTCCAGGTGCGGCCGTTTCGGTCGGTCGATGCTGGTGGCGTCGACCACCAGCTTGGGCAAGGAAAACCACTGCGGCGCAGACCAGCCGAACTGCTGGGCGTAGTCGAGCGCGAGGCTTTCGAACTTGTGGTGCTGACCGATCGCGCGGTACAGATCGAACAGCACCAGCCAGGTTTCGGCATCTTGCGAGCGCGGGCCACCGGGCACGGTCATGCCGACGAGCGCCTGTTCGCATTGGTCGAAGTCGGCGTTCGCGAATGCGATCACGGCTTCGTCGAGATCGGGATCGTGAACGCTTTCATTCAGGTGCGCCGCGAACGGGTCGGCGAAGTCGAGCGCTGAAGCATCGAGCGAGAGCGGTGCCATCTTCGGGGCCGCCAGCGCCGTCGGCGCCGGGGCGCGATCAGGCGTGGGGGCTGCCTTGGCCGCTCGGCCGCCGACATTGACACCCGGCAGGTTGGGACGGGAGAGGGCGTCACCCAGCGGAACCGGCTCTGTCGGAGCGTTGTAGAACTCGGGCGTGCGCGCCTTGGCGGCCGCGGGCGGCACTCGCGCTTCGGGGGCGCGGCGCAGCGGGGCGGCCAAGCTGTCGCCGACCATTTGTTGTTCGATCTCGTCGATCTTGGCCTTGACACCGCTGTCGGGCTTGGCGCCGCTGTCGGCAAGGCGGGCTTCGGAATCGTCGAGCCGTGAGGAGCCTCCAAGCGCAGCCAGTTGCTCGCTGGTGAGGCCTTCGCGGCGCACCTTACGCAGCATGTCGAACTCGCGTTTGCGGACGAAGTCGTTGCGCCGCTTACGCTCGATCATCGCTTTCAGTTCACCCTTGGCGTACTCGGTCTCGCGCGCTTCCTCTGTGGGAACGCCCAGTTCGGTCCAGTCGGTGGACGGATTCGCCACGAACTTGACGACTTTGCGAAAAAAGCTGGTCGTATCTTTGGGTTCCGACATCTCGGGCTCGATTTCAGCGCTGCTGCGATCATGCGCTCGCTTCAGTCTCCGAACATCTTCTGCTTGAGTTCACGCCGTTGCTGAGCTTCGAGGGACAGTGTAGCGGTGGGTCGAGCAATAAGCCGGCCTAACCCTATGGGTTCGCCGGTTTCGTCACAGAACCCGTACTCGCCCGAGTCCAGCCGCCCTAGAGACTGTGCAATCTTCTTCAACAGCTTGCGCTCGCGGTCGCGGGTGCGCAGTTCCAGAGCGTGCTCTTCTTCGATCGTGGCCCGGTCGGCCGGGTCGGGAACGATTGACGTGTCTTCGCGCAGGTGCTCCGTCGTTTCGCCGGCATTGCTGAGCAGGTCGTCCTTGAGCGTTTGCAGCTTCAAGCGGAAATACTCCAGCTGCTTGTCGTTCATGTATTCGGCTTCGGGCATGGCCAGCACTTCCGCCTCGGTCAAGTCGCGGCCGGATTTGGTTTTCCAGGCGTTGGCGAGCTTTGGGTCGAATTTCTGGGCGTGCCGGGGTGTGTCGAGTTCAAGGTTGTTCATTTGGCGGGTCGGGGGGCGCGGCGGGGCAAAGCGGTCGGCGAAGCGCGAGGTTGGCGGCGGCAGCGGCGCCTGCACGGCAGGCGCTGCATATTTAGATGCCCCGCGGCCGGGCTTGCGCAGCACCACAGGCGCCAGCGATGCGGTAGATGCCGAGGCGACAGGCTCGGGGGCGGGTGCGGGGGCGTTTTTCATCGGGGCGGGTACGGGTTTTGCCGGTGCCGCGGCTTTCGCGGCGGGCGCCGGCTGGGCGGGTGAATTCTTGGCGAGCGGCGCAGCCTTGGCGGCGGCGCGAGCGGGCGCAGGGGCGAGTTTGGGTTTGGGTTTTGCTGCGGGCGCTTTTGCCCCAGCTTTGTCCGCGGCCGCGGTCTTTGCGGGCACGGCAGTGTCAGGCGCTGGTTTGGAGGCGGCGGGCTTCTTGGGGGGCACCTTGCGGGCCGGGATATTGCTCACGGAGTCTCCTCACATCACCGATGACACCCTCTTGAGCGAGGGTCTTGCGCCGAGGCGCCGCGGTTTTAACCGCCGCGGATTGTAGTCACGTTGTTTCGCGGGGCGTTGGCAAGATTTTCACGTTTGTATGAAGCGCGATGTCGAGGTTGCTGAATGTCTGGCGGGTCAAACGAGGCAGCCTTCCAGGCCTTGCAGGAACACGTCTCGCGGCAGGTCGAGGCCGATGAACACCATCTTGCTTGTCTTTTTCTCGCCGGGCATCCATTTCGGCCCCAGGTCGCTGCCCATCAACTGGTGCACGCCCTGAAAGATCACCTTTCGGTCTGCGCCTTTCATGTTCAACACGCCTTTGTAACGAAGCATCTTCGGCCCGTAGACCTGAACGATAGCGCCGAGAAACTCCTCAAGCTTGGCTGGATTGAAGGCCTTGTCTGCGCGAAACACGAAGGACTTCACGTCGTCGTCATGCGCGTGGTGGTGCGGGTGGTCGCAGTGTTCGCCGTGTTGATGGTCATGGTGATCGTGATCGTGATCGTGCCCGGCGTGGGCGTCGGCGTTCAGGAACTCCGGGTCGATGTCGAGCTTGGCGTTCAGATTGAAGCCACGCAGATCGAACACGTCGGCCAGTGAGACGTTGCCGAAATTCACCCGCGTCTGCTTGGCACGCGGGTTCATGTGCTTGATGCGGTGGATCAGCGCGTCTACCGTAGCGTCGTCGACCAAGTCGGTCTTGCTGATGAAGATCTGGTCGGCGAAGCCAATCTGGCGACGGGCTTCCTGTCGCGTGTCGAGCTGACTTTCGGCGTGCTTGGCGTCGACGAGTGTGAGGATCGAGTCGAGCAAATAACTCTCCGCGATTTCGTCGTCCATGAAGAAGGTCTGCGCCACCGGGCCGGGGTCGGCCAAGCCGGTGGTTTCGATCACGACGCGGTCGAATTTCAGCTCGCCTTTGCGGCGCTTGTCAGCCAGGTCGGCGAGCGTGGTGCGCAGGTCTTCGCGGATCGAGCAGCATACACAGCCGTTGTTGAGCTGAATGATCTGCTCGGTGCTGTCTTGCACCAGGATCTCGTTGTCGATGTTTTCGTCTCCGAACTCGTTTTCGATCACGGCGATCTTCTGGCCGTGTGCTTCGGTCAGGATGCGCTTGAGCAGCGTTGTCTTGCCCGAGCCGAGAAAGCCGGTGAGGATGGTGGCGGGAATGAGACTCATGGAGGGGCTGCCTTGGTAAATAAGGGGGAATTGGTGGCGGGAGTCTGCCTCAAACCCCGGCCTAGAAGATGGGGGTCAACCACCTCTGGTTCAATTTGGTCGATGTGTCGACCCCGCTGGCGTTCGGGGGCGCAGTCTCGTTCGGGTAAGCTCCACTGACCTTAACTCTGCGCTCTTCGCTCGATGTCCGACCCACATTCCGGTCGCCCCCAGCGCGGGAGCGACAGGCACGCAGCGCCGCCGGCTCCGCGCCGATCACTGCTGCAAAAGCTCATCGAGCTGGTGGCGCCGGGGCCCGACTCGCGCGACGAACTGATCGAATCTCTCGCCGACGCGGAAGAAAAAGAGCTGATTGCACCGGAGTCGCGCATGATGCTCGAAGGTGTGATCCGCATGGCCGACATGACTGCCGGCGATGTGATGGTGCCTGCTGGCCGCATGGACCAGCTCGACATCGCCTCCGACTACGACGAGCTGCTGCACGGGGTGATTGACACAGGCCATTCGCGCTTTCCGGTCTACGAAGGCCAGCGCGAGAACGTCATTGGCATCCTGATGGCCAAAGACCTGCTGAAATTGCAGCGTTCGCCTGACCTGAACCTGCGCACGTTGCTGCGCCAAGCCGTGTTTGTGCCGGAGTCAAAAGGCCTGAACGAGCTGCTGCGCGACTTTCGCGCCAACCGCAACCACCTGGCGATCGTCATCGACGAGTTCGGCAGCACCGCCGGGCTGATCACGATCGAAGACGTGCTCGAAGAGATCGTCGGCGAGATCGAGGATGAATTCGACGACAAGGACGGCGAATCGGGCATCTACACACTGGCCGACGGCAGTCAGCGCGTGGCCGGTGATGTTGACATCGCCGCCGTCAATGAAGCTTTCGGAACGGCGCTGCCGCATGACGAGTTCGAGAGCATTGGCGGCTTGGTCGCGCATGAGCTCGGCAGGGTGCCGCGGCGCGGCGAAGCGGTGATCGTCGGAGAGCTGATGTTCTCGGTGATGCTGACGCGCGGCGGGGCAGTGCGCTGGTTCAAGGTCACCCGCGCGCCCGAGCCGACTCCCAGCGGCGACGGCATCTGAATCGGTCGCGCATGCCGTTCGCGGCTTGGCTGCTGCTGGTGGCCGCGCTCGGTGCGCTGCACAGCTTGCCGTTCGTCTGGACGCAGGGCTGGTGGCTTCAGCTGGCCCTCGTCGCTATGCTGGCGTGGCGGGTGGCTTGCGCAACACCGTGGCGCGCCGCGGCGCTCGGGCTTGCCTTCGGCTCCGCGTGGCTCGGGGCCGGCACGTGGTGGCTGTTCATCAGCATGCACCGCTACGGTGGCCTGCCGGCTTGGCTGGCGGTGCTGGCCATCGCGCTCCTGTGCGCTGCGCTCTCCTTGTATCTGGCCGCGGCGATGGCTGCTTTCGTGCGCTGGCGCAGCGGTCGTGTCGCGCTTGACGCCGTGCTGTTCGCCGCGCTCTGGCTGCTGGCCGAGTTGGCGCGCGGCATCATATTCACCGGCTTTCCCTGGGTGGCCAGTGGATACGCGCACGTCGACGGGCCGCTCGCGGCGCTGGCGCCGTGGCTCGGGGTTTACGGGCTCGGCTGTGTTGGTGCAGGGCTGGCAGCCTGGGTCGGTTTGACGGCGCGCAAGGGCTGGCGCCCACTGCTGTTGCCGATGGCCGGCACTCTCGCGGTGCTGGCGGGTGTCTCGTTTGCTGGGCCAGGCCAGTTCTCTAAACCGGGCAGCACCCTGCGTGTCACGCTGCTGCAGAGCAACGTGCCGCAGGACGAGAAGTTCGTCGCCGAGCTGATTCCCAAGGCGCTGGGATGGGCGCAAACGCAGCTTTTGACCGCCCAGGGCGAGCTCGTTGTTGCGCCCGAGACCATCATTCCGCTGCTGCCCGAACAGCTCGACCCGGACTACTGGGAAGGCTTGCGCCAACACTTCCAGCAAGGCCGGCAGGCGGCGGTGATCGGCCTGCCGCTGGGCAACGAGAGACTCGGCTACACCAACTCGGCGGCCGGCATTTCATTGGGCTCGAAGGCGCTGCCGGAAGGTTTCTACCGCTACGACAAACGCCACCTCGTTCCCTTCGGTGAGTTCATCCCCGACGGGTTTAAGTGGTTCACGCGGATGATGAACATCCCGCTCGGAGACTTCAACCGCGGTGTTCCTGCGGCGTCGTCATTCCCGGTCGGCACTGAGCGTGTGGGGGTGAATATCTGCTACGAAGATTTATTCGGGGAAGAGCTCGCCGCGCGGTTCTACGACGCCGCGTCGGCGCCGACGATCTTCGCCAACCTCAGCAACATCGGGTGGTTTGGCGAATCGATTGCAGTCGCCCAGCACCTGCAGGTTTCGCGCATGCGAGCGCTTGAGTTCCAGCGCCCGATGCTGCGCGCCACCAACACCGGCGCCACCGCGGTGATCGACCACACGGGCCGCGTGACCAGAGCGCTCGCGCCGTTCACGCAGGGTGTGCTCGATGCTGAAGTGCAAGGCCGTACGGGCCTCACGCCGTTCGCACGCTGGGCCTCGGTGGCCGGCCTGTGGCCGCTGACGGTGCTTGGCTTCAGCGTGGCGCTCGGCTTCGCGAGGCTCAGCGCCCTGCGAGCACGAGCCGCCCGCACGCCACCGCTGTGACCTCGTCGAGATGTCGGCCCGCAGCAGCACGAACTGCGGGTTTCCGCCCCTGACCACCGCTTTCGGAAACCCACCTCCTCGCGTGCAATCGCAGGTCAAATCGGAGACCTTTAGCCCAAGCGCAACCGATAACGCCAAAGGCCCGAGAACGGCGTTAAGGATCAGTTGCTGCGTCGTCACCGCACGAGGCTGGCTGGCAGGCCGCCTCTAGAATCCGGCCTTTACGCCTGTGCCCTCGAACGTTATCGTCATGCTTACTTTCCAGCAAATCATTCTGAAACTGCAGGACTACTGGAGCGCGCAAGGCTGTGCCTTGCTGCAGCCATATGACATGGAAGTGGGCGCCGGCACCAGCCACACCGCCACGTTCTTGCGCGCGCTGGGCCCCGAGCCCTGGAAGGCCGCGTACGTGCAGCCGAGCCGCCGCCCAAAAGACGGCCGCTACGGCGAGAATCCGAACCGGCTCCAGCACTACTACCAGTATCAGGTCGTGTTGAAGCCTGCACCTGCTGACATCCTTGAGCTCTACCTGGGCTCGCTCGCCGCCTTGGGCTTCGACCTGAAGTCCAACGACATCCGCTTCGTCGAAGACGACTGGGAGAACCCCACACTCGGTTGTTGGGGCCTGGGCTGGGAGGTCTGGTTGAACGGCATGGAAGTCACCCAGTTCACCTACTTCCAGCAAGTGGGCGGCATCGACTGCAAGCCCATCACCGGGGAGATCACCTACGGCCTGGAGAGGCTGGCAATGTACCTGCAGGGGGTGGACAACGTCTACGAACTGAAGTGGACGGATGGTCTCAGCTATGGGGACGTCTACAAGCAAAACGAGATCGAGCAGAGCACCTACAACTTCGAGCACAGCGACGTCGAATTTTTGCTCAGCGCGTTCAGTGCGCACGAAACACAGTCGAAGCACCTGATGGATCAGCGGCTCGCGCTGCCGGCCTACGAGCAACTGCTCAAGGCGGGCCACAGCTTCAACCTGCTCGACGCTCGCGGCGCGATCAGCGTGACCGAGCGCGCCGCCTACATTGGTCGCATCCGCAACCTGGCGCGTGCAGTGGCGCAGAGTTATCTCGAAAGCCGTGCGCGGCTGGGTTTCCCCATGGCGCCCAAAGCCTGGGGCGAAGAAGTGCTGGCGCAAATCGCGAAGCGCGCAGAGAAGAAGGCCGCCTGATGGTCACGACGAAGAACCTGCTCGTCGAACTGTTTGTCGAGGAGCTGCCGCCGAAGGCGTTGAAGAAGTTGGGCGAAGCGTTTGCCAATGCGCTTGCGGCAAGCTTGAAGGCGCAAGGCCTGTGTACCGACGCCTCAGCCATCACGTCGTTCGCGTCGCCGCGCCGGCTTGCGGCACATTTCACCGCTGTGCTTGCGCAGGCGGCAGACAAGGCCGTGTCACTGAAGCTGATGCCAGTGGCCGTGGGCCTCACTTCATCCGGCGAAGCGACACCCGCGTTGCTGAAAAAGCTCGCGAGTGTCGGCGCCGACGCCTCGGCCGTACCTAAGCTGACGCGCCAGATCGACGGCAAGGCCGAAGCGCTGTTTTTCGACAGCCTCCTCACCGGCGTCACGCTTGCCGAAGGGCTGCAAAAGGCGCTCGACGAAGCGCTCGCTGGACTGCCGATCCCCAAGGTCATGCAATACCAGCTGGCCGACGGTTGGACGAGCGTGAATTTCGTGCGTCCGGCCCACGGGCTCGTTGCCTTGTACGGAAGCGACGTGGTGCCGGTGAGTGCGCTCGGCCTGCATGCCGGCAGCCGCACGCACGGCCATCGCTTCGAAGCGTCGGTCCACCCGATCGAGTTGACGGACAGTGAGCACTACGCTCAGCAGCTCGAAACCCAGGGAGCCGTGATCGCAAGCTTCGCTGCGCGGCGTGACGAGATCGTGCGCCAGTTGAACGCAGCCGCCGCAAAGCTTGGGCTCAAGCCGATCAACGACGACGCGCTGCTTGACGAAGTGACGGGGTTGGTCGAGCGGCCGAACGTGTTGGCCTGTCGCTTCGAGCGGGAGTTTCTCGAAGTGCCGCAGGAATGCCTGATCCTGACGATGAAGGCGAATCAAAAGTATTTCCCGTTGCTTGACGCGTTAGGCAAGTTGACGAACCACTTCCTCGTCGTCAGCAACATTCGCCCCGAAGACCCGAGTCGGGTGATCCAGGGCAACGAACGTGTCGTGCGTCCGCGTCTGGCCGACGCGAAGTTCTTCTTCGATCAAGATCGCAAGAAGACACTCGAATCTCGCGTAGGCGGGCTCGACAA
Source organism: Burkholderiales bacterium (assembly GCA_038227445.1). GTDB lineage: Bacteria > Pseudomonadota > Gammaproteobacteria > Burkholderiales > Burkholderiaceae_C > LMDS01. Next base: position 46,524 of record JBBRPV010000016.1, read on the forward strand.
GGTGGTCTACCACGGCAAGCTCGGCACACAGGGTGAGCGGGTGAAGCGCGTGCGGCTGATCGCGAAGGCAATCGGTGCACTGCTCGGCGGAGAAGCGCTGGCCGCGCAAGCCGACCGTGCTGCAATGCTCGCGAAGGCCGATCTGCTGACGGACATGGTCGGCGAGTTCCCTGAACTCCAAGGCGTGATGGGCGGCTACTACGCGCGCCACGACGGCGAGAGCGACGCGAGCGCCGAGGCGGTTGAGGATCACTACAAACCGCGCTTTGCGGGTGACACCTTGCCGCGGGGTGAAGTCGGCCTGGTCGTCTCGCTTGCCGACAAGCTTGAAACGCTGGTCGGCCTGTTCGGCATCGGCCACCTGCCGACCGGCGACAAGGATCCATTTGCTCTACGCCGCCACGCGCTTGGCGTAGTCAGGATGCTGGTGGCGCGCGCGGTGCCGATCAATCTGAACACGCTCGTTTCCGTTTCGATCCCCGCGTTTGGCGCCCTCATCGCGGACCCGGCCGCGGCGCTGCTCGACTTCGTCTATGACCGCCTTGCTGGCAGTCTGCGCGAGCAAGGCTACAGCGCGCAGGAAGTGGAGGCGGTCTTGTCGCTGCGGCCAGCCCGGCTCGCGGACGTGACGGCGCGCCTGGCTGCGGTGCGGGCCTTTGCTGCGCTCCCCGAGGCTGCATCGTTGTCGGCGGCCAATAAGCGCATCGGCAACATTTTGAAGAAGTCTGACGCAACCGTAGGCGTTTTCTCCTCTGCCGCGCTTATCGAGCCAGCGGAGAAGGAGCTGTTCGGAGCGATGGAGCGAGTTGGTGCATTGGCGAGTCGGCACTTCGCGTGCGGCAACTATGAAGACTCGCTTCGTGAACTCGCTGGCCTGCGCACAGCAGTCGATGGATTCTTTCAGTCGGTGATGGTGAACGCCGAAGACTTGGGGTTGCGAAACAACCGGCTCTGGCTGCTGAAAAACCTGCACGCTGAATTGAACCGCGTTGCCGATCTCTCCAAGCTCGCGAGCTAAGCCTCGTGCGTCGGATAATTCCGCTCATGGATCGTTACCAACGGATCGACCGGGTCGCCCAACTTCGCGGCGTGTCGCTGCGGGCCCGTTTCATTCCGTTGAGCGAACGTCACCGACGTGCTCTGTCAGGCACTCACGCTCGCATGAAACGCGTTGGCCAGCTCAGCCCTTTTCCGCACCCTTGCGAGCGCTTGCTTGCATGGGCCAACCGCCGCGCGGCAGCGGCCGCCTCCCCATGAAACTCATCATCCTCGACCGCGACGGCACCATCAACGAAGACCGTGACGACTACGTCAAGTCGCCTGATGAGTGGGTGCCGATGTCCGGTGCACTCGAAGCCATCGCGCGGCTCAACCACGCTGGCTGGCACACGGTGGTTGCCACCAACCAGTCGGGGCTGGGCCGCGGCACCTTTGACATGGCCACACTCAATGCCATGCACACCAAAATGAACCAGATGCTGGCCAAGCAGGGCGGCCGCATCGACGCCGTGTTCTTCTGCCCGCACGCGCCAAGCGATAACTGCCGCTGCCGCAAGCCGATGCCGGGCCTGTTCGAGCAAATCGGCGAACGTTTCGGCGTCGACCTGGCCGACGTCTCTGTCGTTGGTGATTCGCTGCGCGATCTACAGGCCGGCGTGGCGGTGGGTTGCCGCCCACACCTCGTGCGCACCGGCAGGGCAGCGCGCCTCAGCGATGCAGAGCTCGCTGAGCTGTGCAGGCGAGTGGCGGGAACTCAAGTGCATGCTGACCTCACGGCGTTTGCCGACTTCATGATCCAGCGCGAGCGCCACGAGCGCGGCGTCACTGGCGAAACCGACTCCGGGTTCGGGAGGCTCGACTGATGGCGACGTTTGTCTGCGCCCTGCGCTCTGCGTTGTTTGTGCTGTTCATGGCCGTCACTGTTGTTCCCTGGGCATTGGCGGTGCTGGCGGTCTCTGCTTTTGCCCGTGGCGATACGGTCTATCGGCTGTGTGTGGGCTGGTTGACGCTGTCGATCTGGGGCGCCAAGGTCATCTGCGGCGTGCACGCGCGCCTGCACGGCATGGAGCGGTTGCCCGATTACCCAGTGGTCCTGCTGCCAAAGCATCAGTCGACCTGGGAGACTTTCGCCTTCCCCGGGCTGATGCCGCACCCACTCTGTTATGTGTTCAAGCGCGAGCTGCTTTACATCCCGTTCTTCGGATGGGCGATGGCGCGCATGGACATGATCCATATCGACCGCAGCAAACGTGCTCAGGCCTGGAGCCTGGTGGCCGAGCAGGGCCGCAAGTTCATGGACAAGGGCCACTGGGTCATCATGTTCCCCGAAGGAACGCGCGCGGCGCGCGGCGGGCGCGGCATTTACAAGGCCGGCGGCACGCGCCTGGCAGTAGCCACCGGCCGGCCGGTGCTACCGATCGCGGTGACTTCGGCGCGCTGTTGGCCGCGCAAGAGTTTCATACTGCGCCCGGGTGTGATCGACCTTTCGGTTGGCAAGCCGATCAAGTCTGTCGGACGAGAGCCCGAAGAGCTGATGCGCGAAGTCGAAATCTGGATCGAAGCCGAGATGCGTCGGCTCGACCCTGAGGCCTACGCGGCTTCGGAGACGCTGGTGCCGGCGGCTGCGGCGCAGCGTCCATGAACCGAGCGGCACCGGCCCCCGAGACATTGCAGCTCACGCTGTTCGATGAAGCGGTCCCGGTCCCAGCGCAGGCTTTTATGCTGGCAACAACGTCTGTCGTCGAGCCCGCTTCCGAGATCGCGCCAGTGCGGTTCGTTTCAACCCACGCCCCCGAAGCCGTGACCATTGCCAGCGTGCTCGTTCCCGTTGTCTTTCGCCACCCGCAAGCCGACCGGGAGATTCGCTTACAGGAACATCTGGTGGCGTACGCGCTCAAGCGCGCGCGCCGGCGCAGCATCGGTTTCACCGTCGGCATTGAGGGTTTGAGCGTGAACGCGCCGAAGTGGGCAGGCCTCGGCGATATCGAGTCGGCGCTGCGCGAGAAAGCCAGTTGGATCCTGCGCAAGCTCGCCGAACAGCAAGAGCGTGCGCAGCGTTTGCAGAAAGCCAAAATTGACTGGCGTGATGGCACGGCCATTCCCTTTCTCGGCGAGCAGGTGATCGTTGTGCTGGACGCGCGCGCTGGGCTTACCAAGGCCGGAGCGGTGCTCAACACATGCGCCGAGTCGCTGCCCGGCCTGCCGCGCCTCACGCTGCATATTGGCTTGCCGCAAACCGCCACTGCCGTGCAAATCCGCGACGTGGTGCAAAGCTGGCTGCAACGCCAGGCTCGGCGTGTTTTCGAAGAGCGCTGCCAGCTTTTCACGCAAAAGCTCGGCGTGCGTTACACGCGACTTTCCTTGTCGTCGGCGCAAACACGGTGGGGCAGCGCCAGCGCCGACGGGTCGATCCGCCTGAATTGGCGGCTGATCCACTTCGGCCTCTCAACCATTGACTATGTCGTGGCGCACGAACTCGCGCACCTGCGAGAGATGAACCACAGCCCACGCTTCTGGGACGTGGTTCGCTCGGTTGTCCCGGACTACGAAGTGGCGCGCGGCAGCCTGAAAGAAGGAGTCGTACCGGTGTTTGATTGACCGCTGCGGTGCATCGCAAGATCCCGACGGCGATGCGTCGTTCGCGACGAAACGGCCCGCTGGCAACCGTCTTGCAATGCGAGCTGGGCTCATTCGCTTGAGTCTTTCATTCGTGCGCCGCGCCAAAAGTCGTTCGTTCGGCTTTACCAATGCTCGTCACTGCGCGAGCTGTGACGAGCTGTGACGAGCATTGGCGCCTGAAACGGGCACCATTTAGCATGCCGCTTGGGCGCGCGTGAAAGGGTCTCAGCCCTGAGCTGTCTGCCCGATGCAGCTCAAGTCAACGAACCCGATCAACGAGATCTGACACGCCGGTGCACTCGTATCCCTTGTTTGAGGTGATGCGAAGCGGTGTGATCGGCGAGATCATGCAGTGGCATTATTGGAACCAGTTGGGAGGGACACCCGCAATGAACACGTTGTCGACCTCGGAGTGGATCGAGCGTTGTGCCCGTCGGATAGTTGAGCTTGATCAGCAGATCGAGCGTGACGAAGCGCGCGGCCTGGCGCGCGAGTTACGCAGCTTTGAACGTACTGCGGTGATGGTGCCCGAAGCGGCGGCCGACTTTGTTTCCAGCGAGCTTTCGCACCCGGCCCCTCGCCTTGAGCGCCGTGCAGAACCGCGGACCTCTGCGCCGAATTCCTTGCCACGTCCGGCGTGATCGGCCGCTGTGCGCAAGCCTGCCCTTTGCAATGCGCTCTTTGCGTGTTAGTTGGTGACAGGCTCACTCGTACACTGCCCTCATCTACAGCGGATCGACCCGCTTCGCGTCGCTGTTCTCCGGCCGCTCCAGGCTCGTACCTGAATCGGAAACGACTAATCGGGGCGCCGGTCATTTAACCAGCGCGCTCCAGAGCGCTCGGTCGACCATGCACAATGTGCCCGAAAGGCTGCGTTTTCATCGGTGCGGCACGCACAAGGGTTCGACCATGGAATGCACGATCAACTGGATGCCGGCGAGCGGCATGGCCTTCGTCGCAGAGACCGGTAGCGGCCACTTGCTGATGATGGACGGAGCGCCCGACGGTGGCGGGCGCAACCTAGCGCCGCGGCCGATGGAAACCGTGCTGGCAGGCACTGGCGGCTGTACCGCTTACGACGTGGTGCTGATTCTCCAGCGCGGCCGCTTCGACGTGCGCGCCTGCAAGGCTGTCGTCACCTCGGAGCGCGCACCCACGGATCCAAAGGTTTTCACGAAGATTCATATGCACTTCGTAGTGGCCGGACCGGGCTTGACCAACGCTGCTGTAGCGCGCGCGGTGAGTTTGTCGCACGAGAAGTACTGCTCGGCCAGCATCATGCTGGGCAAGACGGCTCAAATCACGACGAGCTTTGAGATCAGCGCGGCTTGAATAAGGCGCTCAAACGCGGTGTGCGGTGAAGGTCATGACCTGAGCCACCCGCCGCATGAGCCAACGCAACGGCATGGGAAGTTCCGTTGCGCCGGCTTCATGGGCGGCAGCTCCATGCCGCGCTTCATCGGATTTCATCTGGTCTACTACCGCGCGCGAGGTCGCGTCGTTGGCGGGTAGCCGCGCCATGTGGTCCTCGAGGTGCTGTTCGACCTGGCGCTCGGTTTCGACCACGAATCCTAGGCTCACTCGGTCGCCGGCGCGCCCGGCTAGCAGGCCCAGGCCGAAGGCGCCGGCGTACCACAGCGGGTTAAGCAGGCTGGGCCGGTCACCGAGCTCGCGCAGCCTGCGTTGTGTCCAGGCGAGGTGGTCAGCTTCTTCTCTTGCCGCCACTTCAAACTGCCGTTGCAGTCGTGGGTCTCGGGTGCTAAGCCACTGAGCGCTGTACAGCGCCTGCGCGCAGACCTCGCCAACGTGGTTGACGCGCATCAGCGCGCCGGAAAGGCGGCGCTCCATGCTGTTGAGTGGCTCGTCGGCTACGGGCGCAGCTGGGTACGGGCGCGATGCGTGGTGGGCGCCGGAGAGGGTCCGCAGGGCACTGTCAGCTGCAATTAGGAAGGCGTCAACCGAAGGCAAGTTACCTCCCCGTCTGTGAATTTGTTTGTTGAGAATAGCGCAGCTCCGGCGCAATCGCTCGCACTCGCGAAGCGCTGAAAAGTGGATTTTTTGGGCCCTGCGCTTCAGCGTAGCCCCTCGTTGTACGTAGACAACATAAAGGCCTTTTTTGACCCGCAAGGCTTTCCACCAATCGGCCCCTCTGGTGCAATACACACAACTTCCCGTGAGGGGGTTGCGCCTGATCTGCCCAACGAGGGTGATGTGTGATCGGGACCTCTTGTTCAACCTAGGAGATAGTTGCAATGAAAAAATCTCTGCTCGCTCTCGCAGTTCTGGGCGCCTTCACCAGCGTGGCATCGGCTCAATCGTCGGTCACCTTGTTCGGCGTCATCGACGTCAACGCGCACTATGTGAAAAACGATGCCGCTCAGCGTCGCGTTTCTTTGGCCACAGACGGCATCAACGGTAGCCGTCTGGGTTTCAAAGGCGTTGAAGACCTCGGCGGCGGCCTGAAGGCCGGCTTCTGGCTCGAAGCTGCCGTGAATGCCGACAACGGCACCACCAATACAAGGTTTTTCCACCGTCGTTCGACAGTGAGCCTCTTGGGCGGTTTCGGTGAGGTGCGTCTCGGCCGTGACTACACGCCTTCGTTCTGGAACATGACGAATTTCGACGCCTTCGGAACCAACGGTGTTGGTAGTTCGTTGAACGTCAACCAGCTCTTCGCCGGCACCCGCGTTCGCGCAGACAACAGCATTGGGTACTTCCTGCCGTCGAACATCGGCGGTTTGTACGGTCAATTCCAAGTGGCTGCTTCAGAGTCCGGCACTACCCCCGGCAACCCTGGCCGTTACGTCGGTGGACGTATTGGCTTCGCCGCTGGCCCGTTTGACATCGCAGGTTCTTACGCCGAGCAGAAGTTCGTTTCCGGTGCTACTAGCCTCAAGTCGGCAAACATTGGTGGTTCATACGACTTTGGTGTGTTCAAGCTCTTGAGCTACTACAACCAAAACAAGCAAGGTACCGACAAGGATCAAGTGCTGTCGGTCAGTGGTGTGGTAACCCTGGGCCAGAGTGAACTTCACGCTGGTTATGACTACAGCAAGCGTTTGAACGCCTCGAATGTCACCACCAAGGTTGATCAAGTCAAGGCTGGTTATGTGTACAACCTGTCCAAGCGCTCGGCTATGTATGCCACGGTTTCGCGCCTGAAGAACAAGAACGGTACCGGCCTTGCCATTGATGGCGGCAATGCCTACGGTACCAGTGGTGCCGTTCCTAGCGCTCCGAAGTCCTTGGGCTTCGAAGTTGGCGTCCGCCACTTCTTCTGATCGGGTGCTTGCCTAGCGCAAGTTCATCGTCGTCCTTGAAAGGCCGCCTTTGGGCGGCCTTTTTCATGGGTGCGCCCGGCAGGGCGCATTTACTTGGAGGTGGAGGTCCTCTACTCACCCGGCAAGGGGAAGAGTTAGCCGAACGGCAAGGGTGTCGTGGGTGACTGCGAATCTGAAGGAAGCCGAAGGCAAAGCGCTGGCCTGACGAACAGGAAGCGGATAGAGGCGGCGCAGCGGGGTGAGACG